>JAPSHS010000025.1 GCA_031179495.1 Kocuria sp.
AGACGCCGACCACGCGCACGAGCCCCTCGGCCTCCGCCTGCGCGGCCCAGCGCACCAGCTCGGGCCACCGCTGCGCCGTCGCGCCGTTGCGGCCCAGGCCGGTGTCGATCTTGAGGTGGATCCGGGCGGTGCCGCCGAGTTCCCGCGCGGCCTCGGCGATCGGGCCGAGCTCCCAGCCGCTGACGCCGAGCTCGACGTCCCGGGCCAGGGCGGCCCGGAAGTCCGTGTCCACGGTGTGCAGCCACGCGAGCAGCGGCGCGGTGATCCCGGCCGCGCGCAGCTCCAGGGCCTCGGCCACGTGGGCGACGCCCAGGGCGTCCGCGCCGGCCTGCACGGCCGCGCGGGCCACGGGCACGGCCCCGTGGCCGTAGGCGTCGGCCTTGACCACGGCCATCAGCCGCGCCGGGGCGGCCAGCTCCCGGATCCGGCGCACGTTGGCGCGGACCGCGGCGAGGTCGACCACGGCGCTGCGCTCGGGCCGGGCGGGGCGGGGGAAGGCCTCCCCGGGCAGGGGGAACGGAACGGGTTCGGCACGGTTCACGGTGCCCATTCTCGCACCGCCCCGGGCGCGGCACGGTCCTGCGGCCGGCGGCTACAGTGGAGCCGTGTCTGCCGCTCCCCTGCACGTCCTGCTGATCAGCCTGCACACCAGTCCCCTCGAACAACCGGGGTCGGGCGACGCGGGCGGGATGAACGTCTACGTGCGCCAGCTCGCCGCGGCCCTCGTGGACGCCGGGCACACCGTGGACATGGCCACCCTGGACCGCGGCACGGGCGCGCCGCGCACCGCCGGGGTGCAGGTCACCGGGATCCGCGAGGGCCTGCGGCTGCTCACGGTCTCGCTGCCCGGTGCGGCCGGCGCCGTGAAGGAGGAGCTGCCGCACCTCACCTCCGCCTTCGCGGACGTGCTCCGCGGCCACGTGCCCCGCCCGGACGTGGTGCACGCCCACTACTGGCTCTCCGGCGCCGCGGGCCGGGAGCTGGCCGACGACTGGCGCGTTCCCCTGGTGCTCACCCTGCACACCACGGCCCGCGGCAAGAACCTGCGGACCCGGACCGGCGAGGGCCTGGAACCGGACTCCCGGGCCGCCGCCGAGGCGGAGCTGATCGGCCGCGCCGAGGCCACGGTGGTCAACACCTGCACCGAGGCCCTGCAGATGGTCGAGCTCTACGACGCCGACCCGGCGCGCCTGACCGTGATCACCCCCGGCGTCGACCTCTCCGCCTTCTCCCCGGACCCCCGCGGGCCCCGCCCGGGCGAGCCGCGGCCGGGCACGCCCGGGCGGCCGCTGCGGCTGCTCTTCGCCGGCCGGCTGCAGGCGCTCAAGGGACCGCACGTGCTGATCGACGCGCTCGCGCAGCTGCGCTCGGAGGCGCCGGGGCTGCCGGTGGAACTGGACGTCGTGGGCGTCGGCACCCGGGGGTTCACGACGCGGCTGCGGGAGCGCGTGCACGAGCTCGGCCTGGACGACGTGGTGCGCTTCGGCCCGGCCCTGCCCGCCCCGCAGCTCGCGGCCCGGATGCGCGGCGCCGACGTCGTGGCCGTCCCGTCCTCCTCCGAGACCTTCGGCCTGGTGGCCCTGGAGGCCCAGGCCTGCGGCACCCCCGTGCTGGCCACGGACGTGGACGGGCTGCGCACCGCGGTGCTCGACGGCGTCACCGGCCGCCTCGTGCCGGACCGCGAGCCGGGATCGTGGGCGGGGGCCGTCCTGGAGCTCGCCCGGGATCCCGAGGCCCTGGCACGGATGGGCGCCGCCGCGGCACGGCGCGCCCGGGAGCACTCCTGGGAGCGCACCGCCCTGGCCACGGCCGCGGTCTACGCCCGGGTCCAGGACCGGGTGCGGATACGCCACGGTAGCCGGCGGGGCCTGAATACACTCGAACGGTGACGACTTCCCTCCTCCCCACCGCAGACCTCACCCGCCACCTCGACCGCCACCGCCTCACCGGAGCGGTGGCCACCCCGCGGGAGGCGAACCTGCGCAACATCCAGGGCTTCCTCGACGGCGACCAGCACCAGCACATGGGCGTGGTGCGCACCCGTGAGTGGTCCTACGACGACGTGTTCGCGCTGATGCGCGACCGGGTCGGCATCTCGCCCGACCGCTCGCACGTCGAGGGCCAGGACACGATCTCCGCCGAGCTGGCCGTCGCCGCGCTGGAGCGCTACGCGCGGGTTCTCGGGGAGGTCGTCGCCGCGGGCGGCCGCGTGCTGTTCGCCACCGGCCACCCGGCGGGGCTGTTCCCCGTCTACGCCCAGCTGGCGCGCGTGGCCCGCCGCGCGGGCGCCCACGTCGTGCAGGTCCCGGACGGCTTCCCCTTCGAGGACGGCCAGGTGCGCCAGATCATGCAGGTGGTGATGGTGGAGCAGTACGGGGGGCTGCGGCACACCCACTTCCCCGGCCCCATGTCCCTGGCCCTGGAGAAGCTGCGCCGCGACGGGCAGAACCCGCCCGACCTCGTGGTCGCCGACCACGGCCTCGCCGGGGCGGCCGGTTCCCGCGGGCTGCGCACGATCGCGATCGCCGACTGCAACGACCCCGGTGTGTTCGTCGCCGAGGCACAGGGCCAGGTGGAGGTGGCCGTCCCCCTCGACGACAACCTCGCGCCGCGCGTCTACGACCCGGTCACCGCGTTCGTGCTGCACCGCGCCGGCCTGGAGGACTACGTCTAGGCCCCCGCGGACCGGGCCGGCGCCGTCGGGCCCCGCGGACACGGCGCACACGGAGCACCGGTCCGCCCCGCGACGGGACGGACCGGTGCTCCACGGGCGGGCCGGACCTACTTGAGCAGACCCTGCAGGATGTTGCGGGGCCGCTGCATCTCGCCGTGCTTGGCGCCCAGCACCACCACCGTGCCGGCCAGCACGGGAATGGCCCACTGGAGGACCTTCAGCTGCTTCTGGGCGGAGGCCAGCTCGGGGGAGGCACCGGCGCGGGGCTCGGTGGCGCCCTCGGCGCCCTCGTGGGCCAGCGCCTCGACCTTCTTCCCGGCCGCGCGGGAGTACAGCGTGAGGGCCGCGCCCACCACGGTGACGGCCCCCTTGAGCACGGTGTTCCGCGTGACGCCGTCCTGACCGGCCAGCCGGCCCTTGTTCTGGTAGATGATCGCCGCGCCGGCCACGCCGTGGGCGATCAGGGCCGCCGCCTGCAGGGGAGCCCACTTCTTCCAGCCGATGTTGGAGAGGCGGGTCCGCTCCTGCGGGTCCTTGGCGGCGGCGGCCGCCCCGTTGAGGCCGACGGCGCCCATGAGGGAGCCGCCGAACCAGGCGGCGGCGGTGAGATCGTGGATGGACCGGGTGAGGTACTCGTTGTCTGACATGCTGCACTTCCTCGTGGTTGTCGTGCGCGAGCCGATGGAACCGGGAGATCCCCGGAGACAAGGATGCTTACTGTCTATCATCACGCGCCGGCGCAGGAAACCCCTGGCAGCCATCTGCGCTCCTCTCGTTTCCCGGAACGGACGGATCGGCAGGGAGGGACTCGACTCCTGCCGCCGCTCCGGCCGTGCCGGAACTCCGGACGGGTGCGTGACCGGTCCGGGCCCCGCCCATGCTCGCAGCGCCGCCGGCAGCAGCGCTCGTGCTCACAGCGCCGCCAGCAGCAGCCCGAGGGCCAGGACCAGGAAGAGGCCGCCCGCGACGAGCTCCACCGCGGCGCCGTGCCGGCGGAAGCCCGCGGCCAGGCGCTCCACGGAGCCCACCCACGCCACCGCGGTGAACCAGGCCAGGCCCACCCCCATGAGCAGCACGAGGACCAGGGCGCTCTCCCACCACCGGGCTCCGGCCGGGACCACGTTGGCGAACAGGGCCACGAAGAAGATGATGGCCTTGGCGTTCGACAGGTTGGTCACGAGCCCCACGACGAACGCCCGCGCCGGCCCGGGCGCGCGGCCGGTGGCACGGTCGGGCGCCGCGGGCCGCGGCGGCGCCTCCGCGGGCCCCCCGGCGCCCGCCGGCACCGGGGCGGGAGCGGTCCGCGCGGCGAGCCCGGCGCGGATCCCGCCCACCCCCAGCCAGCCGAGGAACAGCGCCCCCGCGACCTGGACGAGCCGCTGCACCGTGTCGGCCTGGCCGATCAGGACGGTGACGCCCGTGAGCGACAGGGTGATCCACACGAGGTTGCCGGTCATCACGCCGAGCGCGGTGAGCACCCCGGCCGCGCGGGAGCCCAGCGACGCATTGCGCAGGATCACCAGGACGTCGGGGCCCGGGGCGATGATCCCGGCGATCCACAGCCCGAGCAGGGCGAGGTACTGCGAGGCGTCCACGGCCTATCGGGCCCCGCGGCTCACGCGTGCTTGGATTCCTGGGCACCCGCCCAGATGTTGATGTCGGAGTCGGTGGCCAGCTGGTCGATCGCCCCGAGCTCCTCCGGGGTGAACGAGAGGTTCCGCACCGCGCCCACGCTGTCCTCGAGCTGCTCCGGGGAGGAGGCGCCCACCAGTGCCGTGGTCACCTGCCCGTCCTGCTGCTCGCGCAGCACCCACGCGATCGCCATCTGCGCCAGGCTCTGCCCGCGCCCGGCGGCGATCTCGTGGAGCCCGCGGACCTTCTCGAGGGTCGTGTCCGTGAGCCACTCCGGGTTCAGCGACTTCTCCGCCGCGGCCCGGGAGCCCTCCGGGATCCCGCCGAGGTAGCGGTCCGTGAGCATGCCCTGGGCCAGCGGGGAGAACACGATCGAGCCCATCCCGGCCTCGGTCAGCGCCCCGAGCAACGAGGTCCCCGAGGGGCCGGGGGCCTCGACCCACCGGTTGAGCATCGAGTACGAGGGCTGGTGGATCAGCAGCGGGGTGCCGAGCTCGCGCATGATCTGCTGGGCGCGCAGGGTCAGCTCCGCGTTGTAGGAGGAGATCCCCACGTAGAGCGCCCGGCCCGAGCGCACGATGTGGTCCAGGGCCCGCATGGTCTCCTCGAGGGGGGTGTCGGGGTCCGGGCGGTGGTGGTAGAAGACGTCCACGTAGTCCAGGCCCATCCGCCGCAGGGACTGGTCCAGCGAGGACACCAGGTACTTGCGGGAGCCGCCGAAGCCGTACGGACCCGGCCACATGTCCCACCCGGCCTTCGAGGAGATGACCAGCTCGTCCCGGTACGGCGCGAAGTCCTGCTTCAGGATCGTGCCGAAGTTCAGCTCCGCGGCGCCGGCGGGCGGACCGTAGTTGTTCGCGAGGTCGAAGTGGGTGACGCCGAGGTCGAAGGCCCGGCGCAGCGTGGCCCGCTGGGTGCCGAGCGGCTTGTCGTCTCCGAAGTTGTGCCACAGGCCCAGGGAGATCACGGGCAGCTTGAGCCCGGAGTCCCCCACGCGGCGGTAGGGCATGTTCTCGTAGCGGTCCTCGGCGGCGAGGTATCGGGCATCGGGTCCGTAGGTCAGCACGGCGGCCTTTCGTGAGGAGGAAGCGTTCCGGGCGGGGGCGCGGCGGATCAGTAGCGCACCACGGCCGCGGCGTGGGCGGGCAGGGAAGCGACGGCGGTGCCGCCGGGCCCCGAGGTGAGGGACACGTCGCCGGAGCGGAAGAGCACCTCGGCGTCGGGCCGGCCGGGGAACGGGGCCTCCACCGGGTCGGCCCCGAAGTTCAGCAGCACCGCGACCCCGTGGTCGGAGCCCGGCGCCGCGGACCGGCGGAGCACGAACCAGCGCGCGGACTCGTCGAAGTCCGTGCCGATCGTCGCGAACCGCGGGTCGGTGAGCTCGGGCACGGCGCGCCGCAGCGCGATGAGCTCGCGGTAGGCCGCCAGCACCCGGGCGTGGTCGCCCCGGCCGGGCTCGTCCCAGTCCAGCTTCGAGTCCGTGAACGTGCTCGGCGCCTGGGGGTCCGGGACGGTGGACTCGTCCCAGCCCATGGCCGCGAACTCCCCCTTGCGGCCCTTCGCCACGGCCTCGCCCAGCTCCGGCTCGGGGTGGGCGGTGAAGAACTGCCACGGGGTGGACGCGCCCCACTCCTCACCCATGAACAGCATCGGGGTGAACGGCTGGGTGAGCAGGACGGTGGCGCCGAGCACCAGCTGGTCGGCCGAGAGGCTCGCGCTGATCCGGTCGCCGGCGGCGCGGTTGCCCACCTGGTCGTGGTTCTGGATGCAGGTGACGAACTGCCACGGGCTCACGCGCTGCTTGTCGACCGGACGGCCGTGGTGGCGGCCGCGGAAGACCGACATGGTGCCGTCGTGGTAGAACGCCTCGCGCATGACCTTGTCGAGGGTGGCCAGCGCCGAGAAGTCCGCGTAGTAGCCCTGCGTCTCCCCCGTCAGCGCCACGTGCGCCGCGTGGTGGAAGTCGTCGAGCCACTGCCCGGTCATGCCCAGGCCGTTGGCGGTGGTCGGGGTGATCATCCGGTGGTCGTTGAGGTCGGACTCCGCGACGGTGAACAGCGGCTTGCCCGTCTCCACGCCCACCCGCTCCACGAGCTCGGCGATCTCCTCGAGGATGTGCACGGCCCGGTGGTCCTGCAGCGCGTGCACCGCGTCGAGGCGGAACCCGTCCACGTGGTAGTCGCGCAGCCACATCTCCACGTTGTCGAGGATGTAGTCGCGCACCCCGTCCGAGCCCCACCCGTCGAGGTTGATGAGGTCGCCCCACGTGCTGGATCCGGGCTTGAAGTAGTCGGCGAACAGGGGCAGGTAGTTCCCGGACGGGCCCAGGTGGTTGTAGACCACGTCCTGGATCACGCCGATCCCCCGCTGGTGGCACGCGTCCACGAAGCGCTGGTAGGCCGCGGGCCCGCCGTAGGACTCGTCCACGGTGTACCAGAGGACGCCGTCGTAGCCCCAGTTGTGCTCGCCGTTGAACCCGTTGACGGGCAGCAGCTCGACGAAGTCCACGCCGAGCTCCACGAGGTGGTCGAGCCGCTCGACCGCCGAGTCGAGGGTGCCCTCGGGGGTGAACGTGCCGATGTGCAGCTCGTAGACCACGGAGCCGGCGAGGGTCCGGCCCGTCCACGCGGTGTCGCCCCACCGGTGCGCGGAGGGGTCGAAGGTGCAGGAGAGGTCGTGCACGCCCTGCGGCTGGCGGCGCGAGCGCGGGTCCGGCAGGACCTCGGAGACCTGCGAGCGCTCCTCGGCGGTGCCCTCGTCGAAGGTCTTGGCCAGGAGGTAGCCGTAGCGCACGGTCCCCGTGGGCACGTCGGCGTCGTCGGGCAGGGTCCACCAGCCGTCGCGGCGGGCGGCAGGGCCCTCCGGGGAGCCCGGGGGCAGGGAGGCCGCCGGGACCATGTCGTGGTCGTCTCCCTCGATCCGCACGGTCACGGACCTGGCGTGCGGGGCCCAGACGTCGAAGCGGTTGAGGTGGTCACGGGTGTTCATGGAGGTTCAGGAGTCCTTCCGGCGCAGCAGCGCCACGGGGTAGTCGGACAGCAGCACGGACAGCGCCACGGTGCCCGTGAGCCGGCGGTGCGTGAGCACGTCCTCGAAGTCGCCCTCGGGCAGCGCCAGGGTCTCGTCGGTGAAGCCGCCCCGGGCCGCGAGACCCAGGGGCAGGCGGGTGGCCACGGTGACGGCGCCGCCGCGGTCGAAGGCGAAGACGTGCCCGGCCAGCGGGCCGGAGGCGCTCAGCGGGGTGTAGCCGCCGAACAGCTCCGGGTGGTCCCGGCGCAGCCGCAGGGCGCGGCTGGTGACGAGCAGCTTGGCCGCGGCGTCGGGGCCCACGGCCGGGATCCCGTCCGCGGTCCCGCCCACGGGCGTGTCCAGCCGGGCGAGCTTCGCGGCCCGCTCCTCGAAGTCCACGGGACGGCGGTTGTCGGGGTCCACGAGGGACTCCGCCCACAGCTCGGAGCCCTGGTAGACGTCGGGGACGCCGGGCATCGTGAGCTGGACCAGCTTGGCGGCCAGCCCGTTGCTCCAGCCGGCCTCCGTGACGTGCTGGGCGAAGCCCTCGACGACGGCGCGCATCTCCGGGTCGTGGAACACGAGCTCGACGAAGCGCACGAGCCGGTCCTCGAAGTCCGGGTCCCCGTCGACCCAGGCGGTCGAGTTCCCGGCCTCACGGGCGGCCTTGAGCGCGTAGTCGACCGTGCGCTCCTGCGAGATCGGCCAGGCGCCCACCACGGCCTGGAGCACGAGGTTGGTGAACGGTCCGTCGTCCACCCGGACGCCGGCCTTCTCCGCGAGCTTGCGCACGGTGCCGACCACGCCGGCCCACTGCTCGCCGGCCTCGGCGAGCACCGTGATCCGGGCGCGCACGGCCTCGGAGCGCTTGGTGTCGTGGGTGGACAGGGTGGTCATGGCCAGGGGCTCCTCGGCGGCCCGGCGGGCGAGCTCGGCGTGGGCCTCCTCCGGGGTCACGGCGAAGTGCGACGGGTCGCCGCCCACCTCGGTCAGGGACGTGAGGCGGGGAAAGCGGTAGAAGGCGGTGTCCTCCACGCCCTTGGCCATGACCATGCCGGAGGTCTGCTGGAAGCGGCGCGCCAGCTCGCCGAGCTCGGCGCCGTCCCGGGCGTCCACCCCGAGCAGCCCGCCCAGCGTGCCGATCGGCCCGGCCAGGTCGGGCCGGTGCTCGCGGGCGGCGTCGAGCGCGGCCCGCAGGTGCTCTGCGCCCTCGGGCAGGTAGCTGCGGTAGACGGGGAAGTTCGCGAGGATCTCCGCGAGGGCGTCCACGGTCTCGTCGTGGCCGAGCCCGGCGTCGGCGGGCACGGCCCGGGCGAGGCGCCGGACCTCGGCCTGCAGGGCTCCGTCGGCCATGGCGCGCTTGGTGCCGTGGATCATCTCGTCCCAGTGCACGGGCTCCCCGCCGCGCAGCCGGGCGTCGAGGCTCGTGAGCGCGTACTCCCCCGCCGGGTCGGTGAGCAGCCGGTCGATCACGCCGAGGGCGTCGTAGCCCGTGGTGCCCTCCGTGGCCCAGTCCCGGGGCAGGCGCTCGCCGGGCTCCAGGATCTTCTCGACGACGACGTAGGCGCCGCCGGTGAGCTCCCGGAGCTGCTCGAGGTACTCCCGCGGGTCGCGCAGCCCGTCGGGGTGGTCGATGCGCAGCCCGTCGACGAGGCCCTCGTCGATCCACCGCCTGATCTCGGCGTGGGACTCCTCGAAGACCTGGGGGTCCTCGACGCGCACGCCCGCGAGCGTGGCCACGGTGAAGAAGCGCCGGTAGTTCAGCTCGGCGTCCCCGCGGCGCCAGTCGACCAGCTCGTAGTGCTGGCGGGCGTGGACGTCCCTCGGGTCGTCGCCCTCGGCCCAGGTGCCCTCCGCCAGCGGATAGGTGTTCTCGTAGTAGCGCAGGGTGCCGTCCTCGACGCGCAGCTGGTCGAGCTCGCCGTCGCCGTCGCCCAGCACCGGGATCAGGACCTTGCCGCCGCCGGCCTCCCACTCGACGTCGAAGGCGTCCGCGTAGGGTGAGTCCGGCCCCTGCGCGAGCAGCGACCACCACCACGGGTTCTGCTCCGGGACGGCCACGCCCTGGTGGTTCGGGACGATGTCGACCAGCACGCCCATGCCCTTGGCGTGGGCGGCGTCGGCGAGCGCCTTGAGCCCGGCGGGGCCGCCGCGGACGGGGTCGACCTCGGCCGGGGACGCGACGTCGTAGCCGTGGTCGGAGCCGTCGACGGCCCGCAGGATCGGCGACAGGTAGACCCAGTCAGCGCCGAGGTCGTGGAGGTAGTCCACGAGCCCGGCCGCGCGGTCCAGCGTCAGGTCGGAGGTGATCTGGAGTCGGTAGGTCGAGTTAGGTGTGCGCACGGCACCAGTCTGTCGGCCCGGCCCCGGAAATGCCAGCAGGCTGTCGACCCGTGTCCGGGTCGACAGCCTGCCGGGCCGTCAGGTCACTGGTCCTGCGGCGACTTCGCGTACGCGGCCACGGAGGCGGCGACCGAGGCGTCGGGCTCGATCTCGGGGTCCTCGTAGGCGCGCAGCACGACCATCGACTTGCCCTCCAGGGTGATGGCGCTGCGGGCCCTGCGGACCTGCCCGTCGGCGTACTTGCCGGCGGTGTCGATGACCTCCTCCCACCGCTTGCCGTAGCGGACCGGCGGGAGCTTGCACTTCACGGGCTCCGGGTTGGAGTTGAAGTACACGATGAAGTTGACGTCCGTGATGGGCCGCCCGCGCATGTCCACACCGGCGATCCCGTGGCCGTTGAGCCACATGCCGAAGGACCGGGACAGGGGCTCGTCCCAGTCGGCCGGCTTCAGCGGGGCGCCGTCCGTGTTCAGCCACGCGATGTCCGGCATCGGGCGCCCGGTGTCCTCGTCGTCCATCTCCACGGGGCGGCCGTCGAAGAAGTTGGAGCGGCGGAACGTGGGGTGGTCGTGGCGCAGGTGGGTGACGGCGGAGACGAACTCGACCAGGGGGGCGTCCATGTTGTCCCACGCGATCCAGGACAGCTCGTCGTCGTGGCAGTAGGTGTTGTTGTTGCCGTCCTGGGTGCGGCCCAGCTCGTCGCCGTGCAGCACCATGGGCGTGCCCTGGGACAGCAGGAGGGTCCCCAGGAAGTTGCGCTGCTGGCGCGAGCGCAGGGCGAGCACGTCGGGATCGTCGGTGGGGCCCTCCACGCCGCAGTTCCAGGAGCGGTTGTGGGACTCCCCGTCGTTGTTGCCCTCGCCGTTGGCCTCGTTGTGCTTCTCGTTGTAGGACACGAGGTCCCGCAGCGTGAAGCCGTCGTGGGCGGTGACGAAGTTGATCGAGGCGAACGGCCGCCGGCCGCTGTGCTCGTAGAGGTCCGCGGAGCCCGTGATCCGGGAGGCGAACTCCCCGAGGGTCGCGGGCTCACCGCGCCAGAAGTCGCGCACCGTGTCCCGGTACTTGCCGTTCCACTCCGTCCACTGGGCCGGGAAGTTGCCCACCTGGTAGCCGCCGGGACCGACGTCCCACGGCTCGGCGATGAGCTTGACCTGCGAGACGACCGGGTCCTGCTGGACGAGCTCGAAGAACGTGGCCAGCTTGTCCACGTCGTAGAACTCGCGGGCCAGCGCGGAGGCGAGGTCGAAGCGGAAGCCGTCCACGTGCATCTCGGTCACCCAGTAGCGCAGGGAGTCCATGATGAGCTGCAGCGAGTGGGGGTGGCGGACGTTGAGCGTGTTGCCGGTGCCCGTGTAGTCCATGTAGAACTTCTCCTGGCCCTCCACCGTCCGGTAGTAGGCCTGGTTGTCGATGCCCTTCATGGACAGCGTGGGGCCCAGGTGGTTGCCCTCGGCGGTGTGGTTGTACACCACGTCGAGGATGACCTCGATGTCCGCCTGGTGCAGGGCCTTGACCATGGCCTTGAACTCCTGGACCTGGCCGCCGAGGTCGTTGGTGGACTGGTACTCGTTGTGCGGGGCGAAGAACCCGATGGTGTTGTAGCCCCAGTAGTTGCGCAGGCCCTTCTCGAGCAGGGTGCTGTCCTGCACGAACTGGTGGACCGGCATGAGCTCGATGGCGGTGACGCCCAGCTTCTGCAGGTGGGCGATCACCGCGGGGTGGGCCACGCCGGCGTAGGTGCCGCGCTGCTCCTCGGGGACCTCGGGGTGCTGCTGGGTGAGCCCCTTGACGTGCGCCTCGTAGATCACCGACTTGTGGTACGGCGTGCGCGGGGTGCGGTCGCCCTCCCAGTTGAAGAACGGGTTGACCACCACGCTCATCATCATGTGGGGGGCCGAGTCCTCGTCGTTGAACGAGTCCTCGTCGCCGAAGTTGTAGGAGAACAGCGGCTGGTCCCAGTCGATCTGCCCGGAGACGGCCTTGGCGTAGGGGTCGAGCAGCAGCTTCGACGCGTTGCAGCGCTGCCCCGCCGCAGGGTTCCACGGGCCGTGGACCCGGTATCCGTAGCGTTGGCCGGGCTGCACCGTGGGCAGGTAGCAGTGCCAGACGTAGCCGTCCTCGGCGATGACCTCGATCCGGGTCTCGGTGCCGTCCTCCTCGAACAGGCACAGCTCGACCTTCTCCGCGACCTCGCTGAAGAGGGCGAAGTTGGTGCCGGTGCCGTCGAAGGTGGCTCCGAGGGGATAGGGCTGACCGGGCCAGACTTCCATGTGGGTTCTCCTGTCGTACCGCCGGGCAGGGGGTCACCATCAGCGGGCTGGGTATGGGGCAAGTGGGTACAACCTTAGCCGGGACCGGCGGCTTCCGTGGCAGCCCGCCCGTCGGGCCTCTTGTCAGGAGCCGTCGGGCCCCCTGTCAGGAGCCGGAGCGCAGCACGCGCCGGACGTTGCCGGCGAGGACGGTCGGCGGGACGGGCCCGGGCCCGTCCACCCGGGACGCGCGGCCGTGGACGGCAACGGCGAGCGCGGCCGCCACCGCGAGGCGGGTGTCCCCCCGGGCCCAGTCCCCGGCCGCGGCGAAGGCGTCCGGGTCCTCGGCGCAGCCCGCGAGGGCCGCGCCCATGACCCCCGCGAGGGTGTCCCCGCTGCCCGCCGTGGCCAGCCAGGGACTCCCGTCCGCCTGGGTGAGCAGCGTGCCGCCGGGAGCGGCCACGAGCGTGGTGGCACCCTTGAGCACGACGACGGCGCCGGTGGCCTCCGCCGCCGCGCGCGCCCACCGGGCGGGCTCCGCCTCGATCGCGGCGCGGTCGGGGGCGTCCCCGTCCCCGCGCAGCGCCGCCAGCCAGGCGAGGACCTGCTCGAGCTCCCCGGCGTGCGGGGTGAGCACCTTCCCCGGCCCCAGCGCCCCGTCGGCGGCGGCCCGGGCCGCGGCCGTGAGCGCGCCGGCGTCGACGACGGCGGGCAGCCCGCCGGCGAGGACCGCGTCGATCCGCGACTCCTGGGCGGGGTCGCCCACGGCGCCGGGGCCCACGACCCACGCCTGGACGTGGACGTCGTCGGGGTGCTCCTCGGAGGTGACGACCTCCGGGCTGGTGAGGCACACGAGGCGGCGGGTCCCCGCGTCGCCGAGGTGGCGGACCATTCCGGCGCCGGCGTCCACGGCGGCGCGGGTGCACATCAGGGCCGCACCGGGGTAGGTGGGCGAGCCGGCCACGACGCCGACCACGCCCCGGGAGTACTTGTGCGACGCCGCGCCCGGACGGGGCCACAGCGCCGCGACGTCGCCGGGCTCGAGGCGGCGCAGCGCGGGCCCGGTCAGGGCGTCCTCGATGCCGATGCGCACGGTGCGCACCTCGCCGCAGGACCGCTCGCCCGGGGGCAGGAACAGTCCGGCCTTCGCGCCGCCGAAGGTCACCGTGACGTCCGCGGGCAGGACCGGCCCGGTGACCGCGCCCGTGTCGGCAGAGACCCCCGAGGGGACGTCGCACGCCACGACGAGCGGGGCGCCATCGTCCGGCCACCGGTCCAGGACCGTCCGGACGAGCCCCTCGGCGGCCCCGCGCAGCCCGCCCCGGGCACCGGTGCCGAGCACGGCGTCGAGCACCAGGTCGGCGCCGAGCACGCGCTCGGACCCCTCGTCCTCCCCGGCGTCGGCCAGGGACAGGACGCGACCGCCCGCCGCCGTGAGCGCCGCGGCGCCCTCCGGGTGCAGCCGGTCCCCGACGGCCACGGCCAGCACGGACGCCCCGCGCCGGGCGAGCTCCGCCCCGGCCCACAGCCCGTCCCCGCCGTTGTTGCCGGTCCCGGCCAGCACCACCACCCGTGCGCCGGCGACCCGGCCCCGGCGGGCGCGCAGACGCTCCGCGCAGGCCAGGGCGAGCCCGTGGGCGGCCCGCCGCATCAGGGCGGGTCCCTCGCCGCGCTCGAGGAACGGTGCCTCGGCGGCACGGACCTGCGCCCCCGTGTAGGCCGCGATCATGCCGTGCCCCCGTCCGCGGCGGGCTCACCGGTGCGCTCGGCGATGACCATGGCCATCGCGATCCCGCCGTCGTGGGTCATGGTCAGGTGCCACCGGTCGATGCCCTGCCGGCGCGCCTCGTCCGCGACCGTCCCCTCGGTGCACAGCACCGGGGCCCCCGAGGGGTCCTTCTCGATCCAGCAGTGCTGCCAGATCATGCCCGGTGGGGCCTTGAGCGCCTTGGCCGCCGCCTCCTTCGCGGCGAAGCGCGCGGCCAGCGACCGGACGTGCAGGTCCCGCTCGAGCGGGGTGAACAGCCGGGCCACGAGGCCGGGGGTGCGGGCGATCTGCTCCTGGAAGCGGGCGATGTCCACCACGTCGATGCCGGTGCCGATGATCATGCCTCCACCCTAGCCACACCCGGCCGCGGCCCCGACGGCCGACGGCCCGCCGCCCCGGGCGATCGGGACGACGGGCCGCGCGGCGGGGACGGGCTACTCGACGGTGACGGACTTCGCGAGGTTGCGCGGCTGGTCCACGTCGTAGCCCTTCGCGGTGGCGAGCTCGCACGCGAAGATCTGCAGCGGCACCGTGGTCAGCAGCGGCTGGAGCAGCGTCGGGGACTGCGGGACGCGGAAGACGTGGTTCGCGTAGTCGGCGACGGACTCGTCCCCCTCCTCGGCGATGACGATGGTCACCGCCCCGCGGGCGCGGATCTCCTGGATGTTGGAGACGACCTTCGCGTGCAGCGAGTCGCGGCCCCGCGGGGAGGGCACGATCACGAAGACCGGCTGGCCCTCCTCGATCAGGGCGATGGGGCCGTGCTTGAGCTCGCCGGCGGCGAAGCCCTCGGCGTGGATGTAGGCGATCTCCTTGAGCTTCAGGGCGCCCTCCAGGGCCACCGGGAAGCCGACGTGGCGGCCCAGGAACAGCACGGAGGCCGCGTCCTTCATCGACTGCGCGAGGTCCTTCACGGCGCCCTGGGCGTCGATGACCTGCTGGATCTTGGCGGGCATGGTCTCGAGCTCGGCCAGGATGCCCGCGATCTCGTCCTTGTACTTGTTGCCGCGCAGCTGGGCGAGGTAGAGCCCCAGGAGGTAGGCGGCGGTGATCTGGGCCAGGAACGCCTTCGTGGAGGCCACCGCGATCTCGGGCCCGGCGTGGGTGTAGAGCGCGGCGTCGGCCTCGCGGGGGATGGTGGAGCCGTTGGTGTTGCAGATCGCCACGACCTTGGCCCCCTGCTCCTGGGCGTGCCGGACCGCCATGAGGGTGTCCATGGTCTCGCCGGACTGGGACAGGGCGACCACCAGGGTGCGCTCGTTGACGATGGGGTCGCGGTAGCGGAACTCGTGGGCCAGCTCCACCTCGGTGGGGATCCGGCACCAGTGCTCGATCGCGTAGCGGGCGACCTGTCCCGCGTAGGCGGCCGTGCCGCACGCGACGACGACGATCTTGTCCACCGAGCGGAGCACGGACTCGTCGATCTTCAGCTCGTCCAGGACCAGGTTGCCGTCCGGGTCCGTGCGGCCCATGAGGGTCTGCTCGACGGCCATGGGCTGCTCGTTGATCTCCTTCTCCATGAAGGAGGGGAATCCGCCCTTCTCGGCGGCGGCCGCGTCCCACAGCACCTCGAAGGGCTTGCCCTCCGCCGGGTTGCCGTGGAAGTCGGTGATCTCGTACGCGTCGGCCGTGATGGACACGACCTGGTCCTGGCCCAGTTCCACGGCGCTGCGGGTGTAGTCGATGAACCCGGAGACGTCGGAGCCCAGGAAGTTCTCGCCCTCGCCCAGTCCGAGCACCAGCGGGGAGTTGCGGCGGGCGGCGACCACGCGCCCGGGGTGGTCCACATGCACGGCGAGGAGCGTGAACGCGCCCTCCAGCCGGCGGCAGGCGACCTGCATGGCGGCGGTGAGGTCCTGGTCCCCGAGGTCGTTGTAGGTGTCGGCCAGCAGCACGGCGGCGACCTCGGTGTCGGTCTCCGAGAGGAACTCGTGGCCCTTCTCGACGAGCTCGCGCTTGATCTCGGCGAAGTTCTCGATGATGCCGTTGTGGATCACGGCCAGCCGGCCGCCGTCGACGACGTGCGGGTGGGCGTTGAGGTCGGACGGGCCGCCGTGGGTCGCCCAGCGGGTGTGGCCGATGCCCGTGGTGGAGCGCGGCAGCGGGTGCTCGCCCAGCTCCTGCTCGAGGTTGAGCAGCTTGCCGGCCTTCTTGCGGAAGCCGACGGTGCCGTCGGAGATCACGGCGACCCCGGCCGAGTCGTAGCCGCGGTACTCGAGGCGCCGCAGTCCTTCCACGAGGACGTCCAGGGCGTCGTGCCCGGCGGCGGTGCCGCGCTCGTCCGCGAGCTGGGAGGAGGGGCCCACATATCCAACGATTCCACACATGCGCCTCAGGGTACCGCATGCATCCGTGGCAGCCGGGCAGGCCGGACCGGCGGCCGCACCTGTTCTCCAGGGGCGGCCACCGCCCTGCGGCACGGGCCCCGGCGGGGCCCGTGCCGCAGGGCGGTGGGACGAAACCGGGGCGGCTGGCGCCCCGGGGGAGCCGACCGTGTCAGTCGTTGACCTTCCCGAGCAGCTCGAGCACCTCGTCCGCGGTCCTCGCCCGGTCCAGCTGCCGCACCTTCTCCTTGTTGCCGAAGATCTTCGCGACGCGGGACAGGATCGCGAGGTGCTCGTTGTCCTTGCCGGCGATGCCGATCACCCAGGTGACGGGCTTGCCGTTCCAGTCCAGCCCGTCCGGGTAGCGCACCACCGACAGGGCCGAGGAGCGGATGCTGTCCTTCGCGGCGTTGGTGCCGTGCGGGATGGCCAGGCCGTTGCCCATGAACGTGGACACCGACTGCTCGCGCTCGTGCATCGAGACCACGTACGCGTCGGTGACGGCGCCGGCCGCCACGAGCAGGCCGCCGGCCTCGTCGATGGCCTGCTCGGCGTTCTGCGCACCGCCGTCCATCACGATCCGCTCCGTGGTCAGGATCGCCCCGGCGGACTCCGCGACCCCGTCCGCGCCCCCGCCCGCCGCGGGTCCGCCGGTCGCGGCGGCGGTGCCGGCAGCGGCGGTCCCCTCCGCGGGGGCGCCGCCGGCGGGGACGGTGGCGCCGTTGCGCTGCTGCACGGCCTCCACGATCTCCTCGTAGCGGGGGCTGCCCATGAAGTTGTCCACCGTCACGACCGAGGCGCTGGGCACCTTCGGCCGGGCGCGGGTCGCCAGGTCCTGGTGGGTGACCACGATGTCGAAGTCGTCGGTGAGGTTGGCGATCGCCGCGTTCGTGACCTTGACGTCACCGAAACCGGCTGCCTTGACCTTGTTGCGCAGCACCGAGGCGCCCATCGCGGAGGATCCCATCCCGGCGTCGCAGGCGAACACGATGTGGCGCACCGGTCCGCCCTCCGCCAGCGCCCGGGCGCTGTCGCCGCCGGTGTCGGCGCCGCCGCTGGTGCCCACGATGGCCGAGGAGACGGAGGACTTCTTGCCCTTCATGGCCTCCATCCGGGTGGTGGCCTCCGCGAGATCGCCCTCGCCCTTGTCCTTGGAGGCCTTCAGGATCACCGCCGCCACCAGGAACGTCACCACCGTGGCGACCGCCACCCCGGACAGCACCCCCAGGTAGTTGCCCACCGCCGGCGGGGTCTGGGCCATCAGGGCGATGATCGACCCAGGCGCCGCCGGCGCCTGCAGCCCCGCCCCCAGCACCGTGAAGGTCAGCACGCCCGAGGCGCCACCGGCGATCACGGCCAGGATCAGCGCCGGCTTCATCAGCACGTAGGGGAAGTAGATCTCGTGGATGCCGCCCACGAAGTGGATCAGCGCCGCGCCCGGTGCCGAGGCCCGGGCGGTGCCGCGGCCGAAGACCATGTAGGCGAGCAGGATCCCCAGCCCCGGGCCGGGGTTGGCCTCCAGCAGGAACAGGATCGACTTGCCCTGCTCGAGGGCCTGGGTGGTGCCCAGCGGGGTGAGGATCCCGTGGTTGATCGCGTTGTTGAGGAACAGCACCTTCGCCGGCTCGATGAGGATCGAGGTCAGCGGCAGCAGGTTGTTGGCGACCAGGAAGTCCACGACCCGCGCCGCGGCGTTGGAGAACACCGTCACCGCCGGACCCACCACGAAGAACCCGACGATCGCCATCGCCGCGCCGAAGATGCCGGCCGAGAAGTTGTTGACCAGCATCTCGAAGCCGGGCTTGATCTTCCCGTCCCAGATGCCGTCGATCTTCTTCATCAGCCAGGCCGTGAGCGGACCCATGATCATCGCCCCGATGAACATCGGGATGCCAGCCCCCACGATCACCCCGGCCGTGGCGATGGCCCCGACCACTCCACCGCGCACGTCGTAGATCATCCGTCCGCCGGTGTAGGCGATCAGCAGCGGCAGCAGATACGTGATCATCGGCCCGACGAGACCCGTGTACGGGACACCCTCGGCGTCCTCGCCGAAGCCCCCGATCGGGCCGAAGGGCAGGAACGGGCTCGTCTCGATGAACAGGGCGGTGATCAGGCCCCACGCGATGAACGCCCCGATGTTGGGCATGATCATTCCCGACAGGAATGTCCCGAACCGCTGCACGCGCGCCCGGGCCGCCTGCGACCGGCCGCCCGCCGGTGGTGTCGTTGGTCCTGTGGTCGTCGCCGTGGCCATGGTGCTGTCCTCGCTCTCGGGAGAGGTGGTGCTCCCTGTCGGCGGAGCGCACGCGCCCCGCGGGAAGTGTGACCTGCCCCACATGGGATGGCGGATCGTGCTCAAATCTACACCCGAGTACGCCCGGTGTCTCCGGGCCGCGGCCCCTGACCCGCCGCGGTCTAGACTGGGGTCGATGACCGCATCTACGCTGAGCGAACGCACCTCGCCCTTCGTGGAGCTCGACCGGCAGACCTGGTCGAGGCTCTCCCACGAGATCGACGTTCCTCTCACCTCCCAGGAGATCGAGAACCTGCGCGGCCTCGGCGACCGGCTCGACGTCGCGGAGGTCCGTGAGGTGTACCTGCCGCTCTCGCGGCTGCTCACCCTCTACGACGAGTCCTCCAACCGGCTCAACGCCTCCACGAACGTGTTCCTCGGGGAGGAGCACGCCCGGACGCCGTTCGTGATCGGCATCGCGGGCTCCGTGGCCGCCGGCAAGTCCACCACCGCCCGCCTGCTGCGGGAGCTGCTGTCCCGGTGGCCCTCCACCCCGAACGTCCAGCTCATCACCACGGACGGGTTCCTGTACCCCAACGCCGAGCTGCAGCGCCGCGGGCTCATGGACCGCAAGGGCTTCCCGGAGTCCTACGACCGCCGCGCCCTG
Source organism: Kocuria sp. (assembly GCA_031179495.1). Taxonomy (GTDB): domain Bacteria; phylum Actinomycetota; class Actinomycetes; order Actinomycetales; family Micrococcaceae; genus Kocuria; species Kocuria sabuli. Next base: position 18,903 of record JAPSHS010000025.1, read on the forward strand.
CTCCGCTTCGTCGCGAAGATCAAGTCGGGTGCCCCCGACGTGCGCGCCCCGAAGTACTCGCACCACAGCTACGACATCGTGCCCGGCGAGGAGGTCGTGGTCACCCGCCCGGACGTCGTGATCATCGAGGGTCTCAACGTGCTCGCCCCCGCGAAGGTCGGCCCCGGCGACCGGGCCGCGCTGGCGCTGAGCGACTTCTTCGACTTCTCCATCTATGTGGACGCCCGACCCTCGGACGTCGAGCGGTGGTACGTGGAGCGCTTCCAGGCCCTGCGCTACTCGGCCTTCGCCGACCCCGGCTCCTACTTCCACCGCTACGCCGACCTCTCCGACGCGGAGGCGGTGGCCACCGCCACCGGCATCTGGCGGCGGATCAACGAACCCAACCTCATCGAGAACGTGCAGCCGACCCGCGGCCGCGCCCGGCTGATCCTCTCCAAGGAGTCGGACCACTCGATCCGGCGCGTGCTGCTGCGCAAGAACTGATGGACGCCCCCCGGCGCGGCGCGCTCCTCCTCGTCGCCGTGCTGCTCGGCGGATGCGCGCCGGACCCCGCGACGCCGCCCGCCCCGCCCGGAGCGGCTCAGGAGAGCCCTTCCACCGCGCCGTCCGGGACCGCGCCGTCCGGCACGGTGTCGTCCGGCACCGCGCCCTCCGGCAGCGCCACCGCCGGCGGCACGGCTCCCCCGGCGCCTGCGGACCGGCCCGGACCGTCCCGCCCACCTGACCTGGGAGACCCCGCCTCCGTGGCCGTCGTGGTCAACAAGCGCCGCCCCCTCGCCCCGCCGGACTGGGCCCCGCCGGTCCTCGAGGAGGTCGAGGGGCACCGGCTGCGGCCCGAGGCCGCCGCGGCCGCCCGCAGGATGCTCGCGGCGGCCCGGGCGGACGGCGTGCCGCTCCGGATCGTGTCGGGCTACCGCTCCTGGGCGGAGCAGTCGCAGACCCATGCCGGCTGGGTCGCGCAGAAGGGCGCCGGGGCCGCGGACGCCGTCTCCGCCCGGCCGGGCCACTCGGAGCACCAGACGGGCCTGGCCGTGGACGTCGGCGAGGGCGGCGGGTGCGACCTCCAGGTGTGCTTCGCCGGGACGGCCGCCGCCGCGTGGGTGGCCGAGCACGGGCCCGGGCACGGCTTCGTCGTGCGCTATCCGTGGGGCGAGGAGGCGACCACCGGCTACTGGTACGAGCCGTGGCACCTGCGCTACCTCGGCCCCGGGCGCGCGCAGGAGTTCGTGC
>JAPSHS010000098.1 GCA_031179495.1 Kocuria sp.
CGAGGGACTCAAGCAGTTCGCCGCCACGGGTGTCCCCCAGTTCCAGGAGTGGGACGCCGACACCTTCGGCAAGTTCGTGGCCTACTCGGAGATCGGCATCGGCGCCGCCCTGGTGACGCCGTTCGTCGACAAGCGCCTCGCGGGCCTGGCCCTCGGCGCCTTCTCCGCCGGGCTGCTGGCCATGTACTTCCGCAACCCGCAGATGACCCAGGAGGACGGGGTCCGCCCCTCCGAGGCCGGCACCGGTCTCTCCAAGGACGCCTTCCTCGCCGCGATCGCCGCGGCCCTGATCGTCTCCAAGTAGTCCCCGGCCCCCGGGCCGAGCCCGGCGGGTGCCGCCCGTCCGCACGGACGGGCGGCACCCGCTGCTCCGTGCCGTGCCGGGGGCCTGCGGCGCGTCCGCCGGTCAGCCGGCGGGCCGGCCCGGGTCCTGCTCCGTGGCCTCCACCGACACCCGGTAGCCCATGGTGTGGGTCTCGTCCGGTTCCAGGTGCACGGCCTCGGCGTGGGTGTTCGCCCCCTCGACGCACACGAAGTCGGTCCAGCCGTCCGCGCCCACGTCGGCCATGGCCGCCGCCTGCTCCGCCCACGGGTTCCACACCACGGTGCTCCGCGAGTCCTTCTTGCGGATGCGCAGCACGCGCCCGAGCACCGGGTCCACCACGGAGACCTCCGTGCTCGAGCGGTAGACGCGGTCGGTCTCCCCCTCCAGCCGGAGCTCGCCCTCCTGCAGGCAGTCGTCCCGGCCCAGCACCTTGTCCCGGTACTCGGCGCCCTCGAGGCCCTCGACCCGGATCTTCCGCACGTCACCGACCACCAGGTAGGCGTGCAGGGCCTCCTCGACGTCGAAGGGGCGGTCGTCGGTGTTCGTGATGCTCAGCTCCAGGGACAGCTCGGTCCCGAAGCGGACCACGTAGTACGCCTCGAACCGGTACGGGAACTGCTCACGGTGGGCGGGGTCGGTGACGTCCGCGTCGGTCAGCCGGTACACGACCACGGCCTCGTGGTCGGAGGACTCCCGGGACTCGACGTGCCACGGCAGCGTGCGGGCGAAGCCGTGCTTGGGCGCACGCCCGCCCTGCGCCCCGTCCGCGAACCAGGGGAAGCAGATCGGGACGCCGCCGCGCACGGGGGCGCCCGTCTCGAGCGCCGTGCTCGGGGACAGCCACAGCACCGGGGCGTGCCCCGTGGGGATCCAGTCGGTCACCTGCGCGCCCTGGTCGAGGACCGCGCCGGTGGCGTCCGCGCAGGAGAACGGGCGGGGGTCGGGAAGTCGGCTCATGGCCCCAGGCTAGACCGAGGGCCCGGCCTCCGTCAGGAGGCCGGGCCCTCGGCCGGCGGGCCGCGTCAGACGCCGGCGCGCTCGGAGGAGTCGATCGCGCCGGGGTGGCCCGCCATGAACTCCTCGACCTGCTGCCGGTTCGCCCGCAGCCGCGGGTCGTGGTCCAGGTAGTGCTTGGTCTCCCGGGCGATCAGCCCGGAGAGGATGAGCAGGCCCACCAGGTTGGGGATCGCCATCAGCCCGTTCATGACGTCGGCGAAGTTCCAGACCACGGCCAGCGGGACCGTGCAGCCGACGAAGACGACGGCGGAGAAGACCACCCGGTAGGGCATCACGGCCGCCCGGCCGAACAGCCGCTCCATGCAGCGCTCGCCGTAGTAGGCCCAGCCGAGGATCGTCGAGTAGGCGAAGAGGACCAGGCCCAGGGTGACCACGAGGTGCCCCCACTGCCCCGGCAGACCCTGGCTGAACGCGTCACCGGTCATGGTCGCGGCGAAGTCCGCGCCCTGCTCCCACACCCCCGTGGTGATGAGCACGAGGCCCGTGCAGGTGACCACGATGATGGTGTCGATGAAGGTCTGCGTCATGGAGACCAGGCCCTGGCGGACCGGGTGGGTGGTCCGGGCCGCTGCCGCGGCGATCGCGGCGGAGCCCATGCCGGACTCGTTCGAGAAGATGCCCCGGGCCACGCCCATCTGCACGGCGAGCATGATGGCCGATCCGGCGAAGCCGCCGACCGCCGCGCTGCCCGTGAAGGCGTCCGTGAGGATGAGCCCGACCGCCTGCGGGATGGCGGCGACGTTGACGACCAGGATGAACAGCGCGCCCAGCACGTAGAGGAGGATCATGACCGGGACGAGCCCGGCGGTCACCCTGCCGATGGACTTGATGCCGCCCACGAGCACGGCCAGGGTGAGCACCGCGAGCACCGCACCGGTGAGCCAGGTCGGCACGCCGAAGGAGTTCTCGACGTTGGAGGCGATGGAGTTGCCCTGCGTCATGTTGCCGATGCCGAACGCGGCCAGGGCCGCGGCGACCGCGAAGAAGATCGCGAGGAACGTGCCGAGGCGGTTGCGGATGCCGCGCTCCAGGTAGTACTGCGGGCCGCCGGAGATCTCGCCCTGGGCGTCCGTGGTGCGGAAGCGCACGGCCAGGAACGCCTCGGAGTACTTGGAGGCCATGCCGAGCAGGCCGGTGACCCACATCCAGAACAGCGCGCCGGGGCCGCCGATCGAGATCGCGGTGGCCACGCCCACGATGTTGCCGGTGCCGACGGTGGCCGCGAGCGCCGTGGTCAGCGCCTGGAACTGGGTGACGTCGCCGCCGCGGGCGTCGGCGTCCTGGCGCTCGAACAGCGCCAGGCGCAGCGCGGGGCCGAGCCGGTGGAACTGCAGCCCGCCCAGCCGGACGGTGAGGTACAGGCCGGTGAGCAGCAGCAGGGGGACCAGGACGTAGGGTCCCCAGATGATGCCGCCCAGGGTGCCGAGGGCGGTCTCGATGGATCGGAGCACGTGTTCTCCCGTGGGTGTCGGGCGGGTGGTGGAGCGGGGACCGGCCCAAGGTGTGATCTGCGTCCCCGCAGGAAGCATCTCATCACACCGCGGGCGGCCCGGCGGTCAGCGACGGCGCGGTGCCGCCCACGGTCCGGCCCGGCACCGGGACCCGCTGGGCCTGCCGGTCACGGACCGGCGGGCGGCTGCGGTGGACGGCGGGAGAGCCGGCCCGCGGCGAGCACGGCGGCCACGGCCAGCACCGAGCACACCGCCATCGAGACGGCCATGGGCACGGCGCTGTGCGGCCCGGCCAGACCGGTCAGCGGGCTCACGAGGCCGCCGAGGAGGAACTGCACGAGCCCGAGCACCGCCGACCCGGCGCCGGCCCGGCCGGGCACCCGCGACTGGGCGAGGGCCACCGCGTTGCCGAAGGTGAAACCGACGCAGGTCTGGCTCACGAACAGGTGCGCCAGCGTGGTCCACCCGGTGATCCCCGCCAGGACCAGACCGAGGCCCACCACGTTGACCGCGCCCATGACCAGGAGGGCGGTGCGCAGCACCGCGGCGGGCTCGACCCGGTCGACGAGCCGGGTGTTGACGACGGCCCCGAGGATCGAGCCGCCCGCGTTGACGGCGAAGACCACGGAGTAGCCGAGCGCCGAGTAGCCGAGCACGTTCTGCACCACGAAGGAGGAGGCGGAGATGTAGGAGAACAGGGCGCCGAACGCGAGGCCGAAGGCCAGCGCGTAGGCCATGAAGGACGGGGTGCGCAGCACCCGCCAGGAGCCGTCGACGACGGCTCCGAGCCCGCCGCGGTGGCGCCGGTGCGGCGGCAGGGTCTCCGGGACCACGAGGACGGAGCACGCGAGCATCAGCAGCCCGAACGCGGCGAGCGCCCAGAACACCGTCTGCCAGGGGGCCACCGTGGCGATCACCCCGCCCAGCAGCGGGGCCACGACCGGGGCCAGCGACGTGATGGTCGCGAGGACCGAGAAGAGCTTGGCGGCCCCGCGTCCGGAGGAGATGTCGGAGACCACGGCGCGGGCGATCACCACGCCCGCCGCCCCGGCGGCACCCTGCACCGCGCGCAGCACGATGACCGCGCCGATGCCGGGGGCGAGGACCACGGCCACGGAGCTGAGCAGGAACAGCACGTTGCCGGCGACCATGAGCCGGTGCCGGCCGAGCACGTCGGAGACCGGCCCGAGCAGGAACTGCCCCAGGGCCATGCCGACCATGTAGCTGGTCAGGGTCAGCTGCACCGCGGAGGCCGAGGCCCCGAAGTGCCCCGCCATCGCCGGCATGGACGCGAGGTACATGTCCGTGGCCATGGGGCTGACCGCGCTCAGGAGCCCCAGGGCCGCGACCAGCACGACCCGGTCCGTCCTGCCGGACAGGCGCAGGCGGGAGCGCACGGGGTCGCCGGGGGTCGGTGAGCTCATGGGGGTCCTCGGGGAGCGGGGTGCGGGACGCGATTCATGCTATCGGCGCCAGGACCCCGAGAATGTCCCCATGAGACTCGCCGTGTACACCGGGGCCTCCCTGGGCTCCGACCCCCTGCTCGCCGAGGCCGCCCGGGCCTTCGCCGCCGAGCTCGCCCGCCGCGGCGTGGGCGTGGTCTACGGCGGGGGCCACGTGGGGCTGATGGGCGTCGTGGCCGACGCCGCCCTGGCCGCGGGGGGCGAGGTGATCGGGGTGATGCCGCGCTCGCTCGTCGACGAGGAGACCGCCCACACCGGCCTGAGCGAGCTGCGCGTCGTCCGGACGATGCACGAGCGCAAGGCGGAGATGGCCCGCCTCGCGGACGGGTTCGTGGCCCTGCCCGGAGGCCTGGGCACCCTCGAGGAGATCTTCGAGGCGTGGACCTGGCTGCAGCTCGGCGTGCACGCCAAGCCGGTGGGCTTCCTCGACGTCTCGGGCTACTGGACGCCCCTGCTGGAGGCGGTCGCCGCGATGTCCGCGGCCGGGCTCGTGCGCCCGGAGCACCGGGACGCCGTCGTCGTCGCCCGGGACGCGGACGAGCTGCTGGCCCGCTTTGCGGCGTGGGAGGCCCCCCGCCGGCGCTGGGCCGCGCCGCCGCTCCCCGAGCAGCGGGACGGCACCGGTCCGACCTGCGCCTAGGATGTAGGGCGATGACCGAGCACACTCCCACCCCCGCCGAAGATCCCGCCGACAGCCCCGACCAGGGCCCCGTTCCCGAGGCCTTCCACCGCCGGCCGTACTCGTTCGTGCGCCGCGGCGACCGCCTCACCGCACGCCGGCAGAAGGCGTGGGACGACTGGGCGCCCACCCGGGTCCTGGACGTCCCGCGCGTGCGCACGGACACCTCCGTGCACCCCGACCACGAGTTCGACGCCACCGCGGCCTTCGGCCGCGAGGCGCCGCTGGTGGTGGAGGTCGGCTCCGGGCTGGGCGAGGCGATCGTCCACGCCGCCGCCCAGGACCCCGGCCGCAACCACCTCGCCGTCGAGGTGTACAAGCCGGGGATCGCGGACCTGCTGCTCAAGGCGGCCCAGGCCGGCGTGGACAACGTCCGGGTGGTCCAGGCCAACGCCCCCGAGGTGCTGGAGCACATGC
>JAPSHS010000099.1 GCA_031179495.1 Kocuria sp.
CCGGCGAAAACTCTCAGGTCAGGCAACAGAGCGGGGAGGTCGGACGGGCCCCACCGGGCCTCGAACACGAGGAGCTGACCTTGTCCTTCCTTCCACGCCACCTCGGGCCGGACGCCGCCGAGACCGCCATCATGCTCGAGACCGTCGGCGCGACCGACCTCGAGGAGCTGGTCTCCCGCGCCGTCCCCGCCACCATCGCCTCGGACGAGCCCCTGCGGCTGCCCGCCCCGATGACCGAGCACGAGGCCCTCGCGGCCCTGCGCCGGATCGCCGCGAAGAACCGGGTGATGACGCAGATGATCGGGCAGGGCTACGCCGAGACCGTCACCCCGCCCGCCCTGCGCCGCAACATCCTCGAGAACCCCTCCTGGTACACCTCCTACACCCCGTACCAGCCGGAGATCTCCCAGGGCCGGCTCGAGGCCCTGCTGACCTTCCAGAACGCCGTCATGGACCTCACGGGCCTGGACCTCGCGAACGCCTCCCTGCTGGACGAGGCCACCGCCGTGGCCGAGGCCGTGCTCATGATGCAGCGCGCCAACCGCAAGGCCACGAGCCGCCGCGTCGTGGTGGACTCCCGGACCCTGCCGCAGACCCTGGCCGTGCTGCGCGGGCGCTGCGGGGCCGTGGGCGTCGAGCTGGTCGTCGCGGACCTCGCCGAGGGCCTGCCCGAGGGCGAGTTCTTCGGCGTGGTCCTGGCCCAGGTGGGCGTCGACGGCGACGTCGCCGTCCTGGCCGAGCGCACCGAGCAGGCCCACGCGCGGGGCGCCCTCGTGGCCGTCGCCACCGACCTGCTGGCCCTCACCCTCCTGCGCTCCCCCGGGGAGCAGGGCGCGGACATCGCCGTGGGCTCCGCCCAGCGCTTCGGGGTGCCCCTGTTCTTCGGCGGCCCCCACGCCGCCTTCATGGCCTGCCGCAAGGGCCTGGAGCGCAACCTGCCGGGCCGCCTGGTCGGCGTCTCGGTGGACTCGTCGGGCCGGCCCGCCTACCGCCTGGCGCTGCAGACCCGCGAGCAGCACATCCGCCGCGAGAAGGCCACCTCCAACATCTGCACCGCCCAGGCGCTGCTGGCCATCGTCGCCGGCGCCTACGCGGCCTACCACGGGGCGGACGGGCTGCGCGCCATCGCCGAGCGCGTGCACGGGCTCGCCGCCCGGCTGGCCGCCGGGCTCGGCGCCGCCGGCGTGCCCGTGGTGCACGACAAGTTCTTCGACACCGTCCTGGCCGAGGTGCCGGGCCGCGCGGACGCGGTCGTGGCCGCCGCCGCGGAGCGCGGGATCAACGTGCGCCGGGCCGGCGCCGACCACGTCTCCGTCTCGGTCGGGGAGCCCCACGACGAGGGCGACGTCGACGCGGTGCTCGCCGCCTTCGGGGCGCACGCCCCCGAGGACGGGGCCGCCGGGCCCGGCTGGGACCTGCCGGGCGCGCTGCTGCGCACCGACTCCTACCTCGCCCACCCGGTGTTCACGCTGCACCGCTCCGAGACCGCGATGATGCGCTGGCTGCGCTCCCTCGCGGACAAGGACCTGGCCCTGGACCGGACCATGATCCCGCTGGGCTCGTGCACCATGAAGCTCAACGCGGCCGCCGAGATGGAACCCATCAGCTGGCCCGAGTTCGCCTCGATCCACCCGCTGGCCCCCGAGGACCAGACCGCCGGCTACCGGGAGCTCATCGCCCAGCTCGAGTCCTGGCTCACGGAGATCACCGGCTACGCCGCCGTGTCCGTCCAGCCCAACGCCGGGTCCCAGGGGGAGCTCGCCGGCCTGCTCGCGATCCACCGCTACCACCTCTCCCGCGGGGACGACCGGCGCAGGACCATCCTCATCCCGTCCTCGGCCCACGGCACCAACGCGGCGTCCGCGGTCCTCGCGGACCTGAAGGTCGTGGTCGTGGCCACCGCCGAGGACGGCTCCGTGGACATGGAGGACCTCGCCGCGAAGATCGACGCGGTGGGGGACGAGCTCGCGGGCATCATGATCACCTACCCCTCCACGCACGGCGTGTTCGAGGAGCAGGTCACCGCGGTGTGCGCGGCGGTGCACGACGCCGGGGGCCAGGTCTACGTGGACGGCGCCAACCTCAACGCCCTCATGGGCCTCGCCCGGCCGGGGCGCTTCGGCGGGGACGTCTCCCACCTGAACCTGCACAAGACCTTCTGCATCCCGCACGGCGGCGGCGGGCCCGGCGTCGGGCCCGTGGCGGTCGCGGAGCACCTCGTGCCGTTCCTGCCCGGGGACCCCGGGGCCGTGGACGAGGCGGCCGGGTCCTTCCCGGTCTCCCAGTCCCGCTACGGCTCGGCCGGGGTGCTCCCGATCTCGTGGATGTACATCGCCATGACCGGGGCGGAGGGGCTCACCGCGTCGTCGCGCACCGCGATCCTCAACGCGAACTACGTCTCCGCCCGGCTCGCGGACGTCTTCCCGACGCTCTACACCGGTCCGGGCGGCCTCGTCGCCCACGAGTGCATCCTCGACCTGCGCCCCCTCACCAAGGCGTCCGGGGTCACGGCCGAGGACGTGTGCAAGCGGCTGGTCGACTACGGCTTCCACGCCCCCACGCTCGCGTTCCCCGTGGCCGGGACCCTCATGGTCGAGCCCACCGAGTCCGAGAACCTCGCCGAGCTCGACCGCTTCGTCGCCGCGATGCGGGCGATCCGCGCCGAGATGCAGGCGGTGGCCGACGGGGAGGTGCCGCTCGAGGACTCCGTCCTGCGCCGCGCCCCGCACACCGCGGAGGTGCTCACGGCCGACGAGTGGGACCGCCCCTACCCGCGCTCCCAGGCGGCCTACCCGCTGCCCGAGCTGCGCCTGGCGAAGTACTGGGTGCCCGTGGGCCGGGTCGAGAACGCCGCCGGCGACCGCAACCTGGTCTGCAGCTGCCCGCCGATCGAGGCGTTCGCCGCCGCGGGCGCGACCCAGGGCGCGGAGGCGGCCCGATGAGCCCCCGGACGACCCCGCTCGAGGCGGCCCACCGGGAGGCCGGTGCCGTGTTCACCGACTTCGGCGGCTGGCAGATGCCCCTCAAGTACGCCAACGACGTCGCCGAGCACCACGCGGTGCGCCGCGCCGCAGGGGTCTTCGACCTCTCCCACATGGGGGAGATCGCCGTCGAGGGCCCTGCGGCGGCCGCGTTCCTCGACGCGGCGCTCGTCTCCCGGATGAGCGCGCTGGCCCCCGGCCGGGCGAAGTACACCCTCCTCGTGGACGAGGCCGGACGGGTGCTCGACGACCTCATCACCTACCGTCTCGCCGAGGACCGCTTCCTCGTGGTGCCCAACGCGGCCAACGGGGAGGTCGTCCTGCGCGAGCTGCGGGAGCGCGCGGGCGGATCCGGCGTCGCGGTCGAGGACCGCACGGAGGCGACCGCCCTCGTGGCGGTCCAGGGCCCCGCGGCGCAGGACACGCTGCTCGCCGCCGGCGTCACCGACCCCGACGCCGTGCGGGCGCTGCGCTACTACGCGTGCGTGGCCGCCGAGGTCGCCGGGGTGCCGGCGCTCGTGGCCCGCACCGGGTACACGGGCGAGGACGGCTTCGAGCTCTACACGGCCCCCGGGCACGCGCGCACCGTGTGGGACGCGCTGCTCGCGGCCGGGGGGGAGCGCGGGGTCGTCCCCGCCGGGCTCGCCGCCCGGGACTCCCTGCGCCTGGAGGCGGGGATGCCGCTGTACGGGCACGAGCTCGGCCCGGGGACCACGCCGTTCGAGGCCGGGCTGGGCCGGCTCGTGGAGGCGGCGCTGCGGAGCAAGGGCGACTTCGTGGGGCGCGCCGCCCTCGAGGCGCAGGCGGCCGTGCCGCCTGCGCGGGTGCTCGTGGGGCTCAAGGGGCTGACCCGCCGCCCGGTGCGCGCCGGCAACACGGTGCTCGCGGGGGAGGAGGCGGTCGGCGAGGTCACCAGCGGCGTCCCGTCACCGACCCTCGGCCACCCGGTGGCGATGGCCCTGCTGCGGCCGGCGGCGCTCGAGCCGGGGGTCCCGCTCGAGGCCGACGTGCGGGGCCGCCGCGCCCCGGTCGAGGTCGTCGAGCTGCCCTTCTACCGGCGCGGCTGAGAGGCTGCTGAGACGCAGGACACGAAATTCCTCATCCTACGGCCGGTGGGCGCCCGCGTCCACCGGCCGTGTGGACAGACTCGCCGTTCGCGCCTATGCTGGATATTTGCGTTGTCCCTCATTCTGCGTGCCTTCATATAGCGGTGGGCGCCCCCGGGAAGCGAACCCAGCAGGTCAGCATGCTGGCCCTCGCACCCGTAGACCCGATCGGGAACTGCGCGATTCAACTGCAGGTCTGTGGAAGGAATCCATCTTGGTCGCCTCGAGCACCGATTCGAACGTAACCGCTAACCGACCGGCCGACGGGAACATCCCGCGCCGCATCTCCTTCGCCAAGATCCATGAACCGCTGGACGTGCCGAACCTGCTGGCCCTCCAGACGGACAGCTTCGACCGTCTCGTCGGCAACGAGCGCTGGCAGGCCCGTGTCCAGCAGGCCATCGAGACCGGGGAGCAGGGCATCGCCCGCACCTCCGGGCTCTCCGACATCTTCGAGGAGATCTCCCCGATCGAGGACTTCCAGGGCACCATGTCCCTGTCCTTCTCGGAGCCGGAGTTCTACGACCCGAAGTACACCATGGACGAGTGCAAGGACCGGGACGCCACCTACTCGGCGCCCCTGTACGTCAAGGCCGAGTTCATGAACAACAACACGGGCGAGATCAAGCAGCAGACCGTGTTCATGGGCGACTTCCCGCTGATGACGGAGAAGGGCACGTTCGTCATCAACGGCACCGAGCGTGTCGTGGTGTCCCAGCTCGTCCGCTCCCCGGGCGCCTACTTCGAGCGCGGTCAGGACCGCACCTCGGACAAGGACATCTACTCCGCGAAGATCATCCCCTCGCGCGGTGCATGGTTCGAGCTCGAGATCGACAAGCGCGACCAGGTGGGCGTGCGCCTCGACCGCAAGCGCAAGCAGTCCGTGACCGTGCTGCTCAAGGCGCTGGGCTGGACCGAGTCCCGCATCCTCGAGGAGTTCGGCGAGTTCGACTCGATCCGGGCGACCCTCGAGAAGGACACCGTGGACTCCCGCGAGGACGCGCTGCTGGACATCTACCGCAAGCTGCGCCCGGGGGAGCCGCCCACGGTCGACGCCGCGCAGTCGCTGCTGGACAACATGTACTTCAACTCCAAGCGCTACGACCTCGCCAAGGTGGGTCGCTACAAGATCAACCGGAAGCTGGGCCTGGACAAGGCGTTCGAGGACGAGGACGCCTCGGTGCTCTCGGTCGACGACATCGTCGCGATGATCCGCTACCTCGTGACCCTGCACGC
>JAPSHS010000100.1 GCA_031179495.1 Kocuria sp.
TCTCGCGGTCCTCCCCCGCCGTGCGGCGCACGAGGTCCAGCAGCCGCCGGAAGGCGTCCTCGACGTGGCCGCCCGAGACGTCGAGGTCCGCGACCGTCAGCTGCGCCGCGACGTCGTCCGGGGCGGCGGCGGCCTCGGCGCGGACCGTGGCCGCGTCCAGCGGCAGCACGCGCTGCAGGAGGTGGACCTGGGCGAGGGCGAGCTTGGCCTCCCGGTCCCCGGGGTTCTCGGCGATCGCCCTGCGGTACGCGGCCTCGGCGGCGTCCAGGTCCCCGGCCTCGAGGGCGTCCGCGGCCTCCTGGTGCAGCGGGGGCAGCGGCTCGGGCTCGTCGGTGCGCACCGGGTCCACGGTCCCGGAGATCCCGTTCTGCTCGGCGAGGCCCAGCAGCTCGTCCAGGAACTGGGCCACCTGCTCGGCCGGGACGGTGGAGTTGAACAGCGGCACGGGCCGCCCGCCCAGCAGCGCCACGACCGTCGGCACGGACTGCGCCTGGAACATCTGCGCGATCTCCGGGGAGGCCTCGGCGTCCACGGAGGCCAGCAGGATCCGCCCGCGGTAGCGGTCGACGACCTGCTCCAGGGTGTCCGCGAACGCGACCGACTGCTGGCTGAAGCGGGCCCACAGCGCGAAGACGACCGGGACCTGGGTGGAGAGCTGGGCGACGTCCTGGAAGTCCGCGGTGCTCACCTCGCGGCGGTACCCGCCCGTGCCGGGCGCGTCGGCGGGCGCGGTGGCCGGGGCACCCGCGCCCAGGTCCACGGCCCCCCGCACGGAGGCCGGCAGCGCCGGCTCGGGCTGCCGGGCGGGCTCCGAGGTGCTGCGCGGCTGCTGGTGCTGGAACTCGTTCACGAACGTCTCCTGGTGACTCGGCGGTGGACCCGGCCGGACACGAGGGACCGGGTCGGGGGCGGTGCGGCGGGTGCCGCGGGTCTACCGTCGATTATCGACGGCGGGCCGCGGCTCGGCCACCGGCGCGGGCCGGTGTACGCTTCCGGCGTGACTGCGGCCCGGCCGGACGAGACGGCGGAGGCGGGCCCGTGGCGCGCCCGCAGACCGCACCTGGAGCAGCCATGACGCCATCCGAGCCCGGGCCCGCGCCGGGGGCCGAACCGCCCCGGCGGAGGCGCTCCCCGGCGCGCGCGCGACGCGCCGAGGCCGTCGACCGGTTCCTGCGGCCGCTGCCCGGGGCGCGCCCGCGCCGCCGCTTCGAGGTGCCGCCCGAGCGCGGCGAGCGCCCGGGCCGGCCGCCGGGTCCGTCCCCGGGGCTCGCCCGGCCCGTGCAGACCGGATTCCTGCTCGCCGTGGGAGTGGGTCTGGCGCTGCTCGGCTGGTGGGTGCTCGCGAACGTCGGGCCCCTCGTCGGCTGGGTCGTCATGGCCACGTTCCTCGCCCTCGGCCTCGAGCCCCTCGTGCGGTGGCTCGAGGCCCGCTCGCTGCCGCGCCCGGGCGCCGTGGCGCTCGTGGTGCTGGGCCTGGCCGGTGCGCTGGCCGCGCTGATCGGCCTCGTGGTCCCCCGGATCGTGGCCGAGGCCGCCCAGCTGGCGGCGCGGATGCCCGGGCTCGTCGACGACGTCCTCGGCTCCCGGACCTTCGCCGAGCTGGACGAGCGCTTCGGGGTGCGCGCCTCCACCGAGCAGTGGCTCCAGGTCCTGGGCGGGAGGATCGGCGCCGACGGCGACCTCCTGGGCGGGGTCTTCGGCGGGGTGCTGGGCCTGGGCACAGTGGTGGTCAACGCGGTGGCGGGGACCCTGATCGTGCTCGCCCTCACCCTGTACTTCCTGTTCTCCCTGCCGGTGATGACGCAGTGGGCCTACCGGCTGGCCCCGGCCTCCCGCCGCGCCCGGGTCCAGGAGCTGGGCGACCGGATGGTGCGGGGGGTCGGCAACTACGTGGTGGGCCAGGCGTGCGTGGCCCTGCTCAACGCCGCGGTGGCGCTCGCGCTCATGCTGCTCACCGGGGTCCCGTTCGCGGCGCTGCTGTCCCTGGTCGTGGCGCTGCTCGCGTTCGTCCCCCTCGTGGGCGGGGTGCTGGCGGGGATCCTCGTCTCGCTCGTGGCCCTGACCGCGGGCTGGGGGACGGCCGTGCCGTACGCGATCGGCTACTTCGCCTACCTGCAGGTCGAGGCCTACTTCGTCTCCCCGCGGATCATGCGCCGGGCGGTGGCCGTGCCCGGCGCCATCGCGGTCATCTCCGTGGCCGCCGGCGGGGCGCTGTGGGGGGTGCTGGGGGCGCTGATCGCGATCCCCACGGCCGCGGCGGGACTGATCCTGGTGCGCGAGGTGTTCGTCCCCCGGCAGGACCGTCGCTGAGCCGCCGGTGCGGCCGGGCCCGGGCGGGGCTCAGCGGCGGGTGCGCCAGCAGCGCTCGTGCCAGTGCCGGCGGTCCTCGAAGGCGCTCCGCGCGCCCAGGAGGGAGTCCTGCTGCCACACGACGAGGTGGGCGGTCCCCGGTGGGATCGCCCGGCCGCAGCCGGGGCAGGAGTAGGTCTTGACGGCGTTGGCGGGGCGCACGTGCCGGACCATCCAGTCCCCGTCGGGGGCGCGCTCGACCGTGGGCGCCGGCTCCAGGACCCGCTCCACGGACCAGGCCTCCCGCGCCGCCCCGCGCTGCCACTTGCTGGCGCGCGCGCCGGCGGCCGGGCCGCCGGACCGGCGGCCGCGCGAGGAGTGGTTGGAGCGTGGCACGGCGACATCCTCTCACACGGGCCCCGGCGCCGGACGGCCGGGGCGTTCGTTAGGCTGGACCCCGTGCGTCTCGTCATTGCCGATTGCTCCGTCGACTACGAAGGGCGTCTGCGCGCCCACCTGCCCGCCGCCCGCCGTCTGCTGCTCGTGAAGGCCGACGGCTCCGTGCTCGTGCACTCGGACGGGGGCAGCTACAAGCCCCTGAACTGGATGAGCCCGCCGGCCCGCCTGCACGTGGGCGAGCCGGACGCCGAGCTCGCCGCCGAGGGGGTGGTGCAGACGTGGACGGTGCAGGCCGCCAAGAGCGACGACCGTCTGGTCATCCAGGTCTTCGAGATCCACGAGGACGTCTCCCACGAGCTCGGGGTGGACCCCGGCCTGGTGAAGGACGGGGTCGAGGCGGATCTGCAGCGCCTTCTCGCCGAGCAGATCCACCTGCTGGGCGCCGGGCACACCCTCGTGCGGCGGGAGTACCCCACCGCGATCGGTCCGGTGGACATCCTCGCCCGCGACGCCGGGGGCGCGACCGTGGCCGTGGAGCTCAAGCGCCGCGGGGACATCGACGGCGTCGAGCAGCTCACCCGCTACCTGGAGCTGCTCAACCGCGACCCGCTGCTGGCGCCCGTGCGAGGGGTGTACGCCGCGCAGCAGATCAGACCGCAGGCCCGGGTCCTCGCCGAGGACCGCGGCATCGCCTGCCTGACCCTGGACTACGACGGGATGCGCGGGGTCGACGACATCGACGCCCGCCTGTTCTGACCGCCCGCGACTCCCCCGCCGCGCGGTCACGCGCTGAGCGAACACTGCGTGCGGCCCGATGATCAGCAGGCGAACAACGTTGACCGGCCCCGGGGGATGTGTGAAGCTGAACATGTTCTTCGTTCCATGTTTTGCATGCTCGCAGAACGGGTAAGCGAGCGTGATGTTCGACCTGGACCACGACCTCCGCCCCGTGTGGGGAGGAGTTGCGGCCCGCGGCTCATCTCGTCCTACCGCCCTCCCGTGCACGACCTGTGCACACGTTTCGCACCATCTCGCAAGGAGAGATTTCATGGCCCAGGGCACCGTCAAGTGGTTCAACGCCGAAAAGGGCTTCGGCTTCATCACCCCCGACGACTCCGACTCGGACGTGTTCGTCCACTACTCGGAGATCCAGTCGGGCGGCTTCCGCACCCTCGAGGAGAACCAGCGCGTCGAGTTCGAGATCGGCCAGGGCCAGAAGGGCCCGCAGGCCACCGGCGTCACGCCCATCTGATCCGCGCCCAGCGCATCGGTTGAGGAGGAGCCCCGCACCCTCCCGGGTGCGGGGCTCCTCCGTGCCCGGGACCCGCCCTCAGTACGTGGAGCCCACGAGGTGGCGCTCGACGGCGGCACCGGCCGCCGCCAGCTGCTCCACGAAGTGCTCGTAGCCGCGGTCGACGTGCTCCACGCCGTGCACGTCGGTGGTGCCCACCGCCGCCATCCCCGCGATCACCAGCGCCGCGCCCGCCCGGATGTCCCTCGCCTCCACCGGCGCCCCGGAGAGCACGGGCGTCCCGGCGACGAGGGCGTGGTGGCCGTCGAGCCGCACGCTGGCCCCCAGCCGCTCGAGCTCCGCCGTGAAGCCCCAGCGGGCCTCGAAGACGTTCTCGGTGACCATGCCCGATCCCTCGGCGACGGCGTTGAGCGCCACCACGAACGGCTGCAGGTCGGTCGGGAAGCCCGGGTACGGCAGGGTGGAGACGTTGATGGCGCGGGGGCGCTCCGGCCCCGCCACCACGAAGCGGCCGTCGTCCGTGTCCACGCGGCACCCGGCCGCGCGCAGCTTGTCGAGCACCACCGTCAGGTGCCCCGGTTCGGCGCCCTCGATCCGCACGGTCCCCCCGGTCACGGCTGCGGCGAAGGCCCACGTGCCGGCCACGATCCGGTCCGGCACCGTCCGGTGCTCCACCGGGTGCAGGGACTCCACGCCGACCACCGTGACGGTGCTCGTGCCCAGGCCCTCGATCCGGGCGCCCATCTCCTGCAGCATCCGGCCGATGTCCACGATCTCCGGCTCGCGCGCCGCGTTCTCGACCACGGTGGTGCCCTCGGCCAGGGTCGCGGCCATCATCAGGTTCTCCGTGGCCCCCACGGACGGGTAGTCCAGGCGGAAGTGCGTCCCGCGCAGGGCCTGCGGCACGGAGGCCACCAGGTAGCCGCGCTCGATCTGCAGCACCGCCCCCATCGCCTCGAGGCCCGCACGGTGCATGTCCAGGCCGCGGGAGCCGATGGCGTCCCCGCCGGGCAGGGCCACCTCCGCGACGTGGCAGCGGGCGACCAGCGGGCCCAGCACGGAGATCGACGCGCGCATGGCCCGGACGAGGTCGTAGTCCGCCTGGTGGTGCAGCACCGCGGGGACGTCGATCCGCACGGTCTGCTCCACCCGGTCGTAGGCCACCGCGCAGCCCAGGCGGCGCAGCAGCTCCGCCATGATGGTCACGTCCTGGATCTCGGGGACGTTCGTGATCGTGGACTCGCCCTCGGCCAGCAGCGCCGCGGCCATCAGCTTGAGCACGCTGTTCTTCGCCCCGGACACTCGCAGCGCGCCCTCGACCGCGGTGGGCCCGTGCACGACGATCTTCTCTTCCATCCACTCTCCTGGGCGGTCTCGGC
>JAPSHS010000101.1 GCA_031179495.1 Kocuria sp.
GCCAGCGCGATGATCGCCATGATCTGGTCGCCGTCCACCTCCTGGCCGGAGGCGTCGACGGCGAGGCAGCGGTCGGCGTCGCCGTCGTGGGCGATCCCGAGATCGGCCCCGAGCTCGACGACGGCCCGCCGGAGCGGGTCGAGGTGGGTCGAGCCGCAGCCGTCGTTGATGTTGAGTCCGTCGGGCTCGGCCCCGATGACGTGCACGGTGGCGCCCGCGTCCCGGAAGGCGTCCGGGGAGACCCCGCTGGCCGCGCCGTTGGCGCAGTCCAGGACGACGCTCATCCCCTCCAGCCGCTGCGGGATCGCCCCGACCAGGTGCAGGATGTAGCGGTCCTCCGCGTCGGCGAGGAGGCTGATCCGGCCCACCTCGGCGCCGGTGGGGCGCCGGAACCGGCCGGCCTCGAAGACCTGCTGGATCTCGTCCTCCACGCGGTCCGGCAGCTTCCGCCCGCCGTGGGCCAGGAACTTGATCCCGTTGTCCGGGGCCGCGTTGTGCGAGGCGGAGATCATCACCCCGAAGTCGGCGTCCACGTCGGCGACGAGGTAGGCCAGTGCGGGCGTGGGCAGGACCCCGGCGTCGTGGACGTCCACGCCGGAGCCTGCGAGGCCGGCGGACACGGCCGCGCCGATGAACTCGCCGCTCGCGCGCCCGTCCCGGGCGACGACCGCGGTGGGACGCCGCCCCTCGGGGGCGTGGCCGTGGCCCAGCACGATGGCGGCCGCCTGGGCCAGGTCCAGGGTCATGTTGGCTGTGAGGAGGTCGTTCGCGAGCCCGCGCACGCCGTCCGTTCCGAATAATCTAGACATCGACCCCATCCTACGTTCCCGTCGCCCCGCACGTCGGAACACGGGCGCGAACGCACGGACCCCGTCCGCGACCGGTGGGCACCGGGGCGGACGGGGTCCGTGGGGCTGGGCGTGCGGGCCGGTGGGCCCGACGATCAGCGCTTGGAGTACTGCGGGGCCTTGCGGGCCTTCTTGAGCCCGGCCTTCTTGCGCTCGATGACGCGGGGGTCACGCGTGAGGAAGCCGGCCTTCTTGAGGGTGGCCCGGTTGTTCTCGAGGTCGATCTCGTTCAGGGCACGGGCCACGCCGTGGCGCAGCGCGCCGGCCTGGCCGGAGGCGCCGCCGCCGTGGATGCGGGCGATGACGTCGTAGGCGCCCTCGAGCTCCAGCAGCCGGAAGGGGTCGTTGACCTCCTGCTGGTGCAGCTTGTTCGGGAAGTAGTTCTCCAGGGTGCGGCCGTTGATGGTCCACTGGCCGGAGCCGGGAACGACGCGCACGCGGGCGACGGCCTCCTTGCGGCGGCCGACGGCCTGGCCGGAGACGGTCAGGGCCGGGCGCTCGACGGCGACGGCGGTCTCCGCGGCGGGGGCGGACTCGGAGGTGTAGCTGTTCAGCTGCTCCTCGCCGTCCACGGTGTTCTGCTCTTCAGTATTCTGAGCCACGATTCTCCTCGCTAGTTTCTGTCGTAGGCCCGATTACTGGGCGACCTGGGTGAACTCGAAGGTCTGCGGCTGCTGGGCACCGTGCGGGTGCTCCGGGCCGGCGTAGACCTTGAGCTTGGACATCTGCTGGGCGGCCAGCTTGTTCTTCGGGAGCATGCCACGGATGGCCTTCTCCACGGCGCGGACCGGGTTCCTCTCCAGCAGCTCGGCGTAGGAGGTGGACTTCAGCCCGCCCGGGTAGCCGGAGTGGCGGTAGGCCCGCTTCTTCTCGAGCTTGGAGCCGGTCAGGGCCACCTTCTCGGCGTTGATGATGATGACGAAATCACCGGCGTCCACGTGGGGAGCAAAGGTCGGCTTGTGCTTTCCGCGCAGCAGCGTTGCGGTCTGGCTGGCAAGACGACCCAGGACGACGTCGGTGGCATCGATGACGTGCCACTGGCGCTGAATGTCACCGGGCTTCGGGGTGTACGTACGCACGTTAGTTTGCCTTCGTTCGGGTTCTCTCGGTGGCGCTAGTTGGGATCACGCCGTTTCTCGGTGTGCCTTCCGGGGCTCGGGTGAGGGCCGAGCTGCATCCGGTGCCCGAGACCCCGGTGCACCGGAGCGCCATGTGTCCTGCAACGGGACGGCGGATCCGGGTACACGTGAACCGAGGCGGGACACGCACAACAGCACCCCACGTTACCGGATCGGGCGGCCAAAGACCACTCCGGGCATACACCCGGAGGATCCGCCGGTCAATCCCGGTGCACCGGGTCCCGCAGGGCCCGCGTGCGCTGCGCCCGCTCCCCCAGGGCGGTGCCACCGGGGTAGCGGACCTGCTCGAGGACGAGGCCGTGCGGCGGGGCCATGAGCACCCGGGCGTCGCGGACCCGCTCCGCCAGGCGGCGCCCGAGCCAGTCGCCGTCCTCGCGCCCGGCCCCCACGCGTGCCGCGGCGCCCACGACGGAGCGGACCATGTGGTGGCAGAACGCGTCCGCCTCGATGCCGAGCACCACGAGCCCGTTCCGGTCGCGCTCCACGGAGACGTCGAGGACCTCCCGCACCGTGGTGGCGCCCTCGCGGGGGCGGCAGAAGGAGAGGAAGTCGTGCAGACCCACCAGCTCCTTCACGGCCTCGGCCATGACCCCGGTGTCCAGCACGTCCTTCGTCCACCAGGTCAGGTGCCGGGTCAGCGGGTCACGGCCCCCGGCGCCGTCGTCGATCCGGTAGCTGTAGCGGCGGGAGACGGCGGAGAACCGGGCGTCGAAGCCCGGCGGCGCGGCACCGGCCCGGTGCACGACGACCGCCCCCGGGCACTCGGGCAGCCCCTGCGCGCGGCGCCCCCCGCCCAGCACGTGCGCCAGCGCCCCGGTGAGGCGCCGTTCGAGCGACACCCCCGGGTCCTCCTCGCGGCCGCGGGCGAGTCCGCGCCACTCCTCGGGCGCGAGGTCGAGGTGCACGACCTGCCCGCGGGCGTGGACGCCCGTGTCGGTGCGGCCGGCCACCACGACCCGCACGTCGCGGCGCACCAGCACCGCCAGGGCCTCCTCCAGGGACCCCTGGACGGTGGGCAGGCCCGGCTGGCGGGCCCACCCGGAGAACGGCGCTCCGTCGTAGGCCAGGTCGATCCGCACGCGCACGGCGGGCTCGGGCGCGGTCATGGGCGGCTCCTGTTCGGGCTCGGGGGGGGGAGGGCTGGTGGGGCCGGGCACGGCAACGCCGCCGGGGACCAGGTCCCCGGCGGCGTGCACGGTGTTCGTCCGGACGACTGCCGGTCAGCGCAGCTTCTGCGCGGCGGAACCACCGGCCGGCTGGAAGCCGGCGGCCTCGGCGTTCGCCGGGGAGTCGAACCAGATCTCGGCGGTGGTGCCCGCGTACCAGCGCGAACCGGGCACGTGGTACTTCATCGAGTTCCGGTTGCCCTTGACCTCGAAGCCATCGGGGGTCTCGCCCGACTCCAGCGGAGCGTGCGAACCGGGGAACTCGGCCTCGGCGTTCTCGGCGGCGACCTCGGCAGCCTGCTCGGAGCCGACCTCGGGGGCCTGCTCCTCGGCGGGGATCTCCTCGGCGGCGACCTCGGCGGCGGTGCTGTCCGCGGGGGTGTCGACCGGGGCGACGGGGGCCGGGGCGGCCTTCGCGGTGGCACGCTCGGCCTCGGCCACGGTGGCCTTGGTCGCGACGGGCTCCATCACGAGCTCGATGACGGCCATGGGGGCGTTGTCGCCCTTGCGGTTGCCGATCTTGGTGATGCGGGTGTAGCCGCCGTTGCGGTCCTCCATCGCCGAGGCGATGGTGGTGAACAGCTCGTGCACCACGGACTTGTCGGTCAGCTGGGCCAGCACGCGCCGACGGGCCGCCAGGTCACCGCGCTTGGCGAAGGTGATCAGCCGCTCGGCGTAGGGACGCATCCGCTTCGCCTTGGTGACGGTGGTGGTGATGCGCTTGTGCTCGAACAGCTGCTGGGACAGGTTCGCCAGCATCAGGCGCTCGTGGGCGGGGCCGCCTCCGAGGCGGGGTCCCTTGGTGGGAGTAGGCATGGTTGTTGATCTCCTGGAAGTTCGTCCCGTCCGTGCCGGGCGGCCGGTGGGACTTCAGCGGGAAGGACTAGTGGTCGTCGTCGTCGAACGGGTTCTCGTCGTCGATCGCGGCGGCGCGAGCGGCGAGGTCGAAACCGGGGGGCGAGTCCTTGAGGGACAGGCCGAGGTCGACGAGCTTGGCCTTGACCTCGTCGATCGACTTCGCGCCGAAGTTGCGGATGTCCATCAGGTCCGCCTCGGACCGGCCGACGAGCTCGCCCACGGAGTGGATGCCCTCGCGCTTGAGGCAGTTGTAGGACCGCACGGTGAGCTCGAGGTCCTCGATGGGCAGCGCCATGTCGGCGGCCATCGCGGCGTCGGTCGGCGAGGGGCCGATCTCGATGCCCTCGGCGGCCGTGTTGAGCTCACGGGCCAGGCCGAACAGCTCGACCAGGGTGGTGCCGGCGGAGGCCACGGCGTCACGCGGGGTGATGGCCTCCTTGGTCTCCACGTCGATGACCAGCTTGTCGAAGTCGGTGCGCTGCTCCACGCGGGTGGCCTCCACGCGGAAGGTCACCTTGAGCACCGGCGAGTAGATCGAGTCGACCGGGATGCGGCCGATCTCCGCGTCGCCGGCCTTGTTCTGGGCGGCGGAGACGTACCCGCGGCCGCGCTCGATGGTCAGTTCGAGCTCGAGCTGGCCCTTCGCGTTGAGCGTGGCGATGTGCAGGTCCGGGTTGTGGATCTCCACACCGGCCGGAGCCGTGATGTCCGCGGCGGTCACGACGCCCGGGCCCTGCTTGCGCAGGTAGGCGACGACGGGCTCGTCCTGCTCCGAGGACACGGCGAGCTTCTTGACGTTGAGGATGATCTCGGTGACGTCCTCCTTCACGCCCTCCACGGTGGAGAACTCGTGGAGCACCCCGTCGAGCCGGATGCTGGTCACGGCGGCACCGGGGATCGAGGAGAGGAGCGTACGGCGGAGGGAGTTGCCGAGGGTGTAGCCGAAGCCGGGCTCGAGCGGTTCGATCACGAAGCGGGACCGGTTGTCGGCCACGACCTCTTCGGAGAGGGTGGGGCGCTGTGCGATGAGCACTGATGTTTCCTTTCAGCGGGCATCCGCTATATGACGCGCGCAAATGGTGGAAAACAGTTGATGGGTGCGGACCGGTGCCCGGTCCGGAGTGGGCGTGCCCACCGAGCCCCGTGGAGGGGTCCCGGTGGGCACGCTCGCATCAGACGCGGCGGCGCTTCGGCGGGCGGCAACCGTTGTGCGCGCTCGGGGTGACGTCCGAGATGGAGCCGACCTCGAGGCCGGTGGCCTGCAGGGAGCGGATGGCGGTCTCGCGCCCGGA
>JAPSHS010000102.1 GCA_031179495.1 Kocuria sp.
CCTAGGCGGTGCCGAAGCCGACGGTGTCGGTGGTCCAGGCGCGGGCCTGCTCGCTCAGGGTGATGCCCAGGCCGGGCCGTGCGGGGACCAGCATGCGACCGTCGCGGGTCTCGAGACGCTCCTCGAAGAGCGGGTCGAGCCAGTCGAAGTGCTCCACCCACGGCTCGCGCGGATAGGCGGCGGCCAGGTGCAGGTGGATCTCCATGGCGAAGTGCGGGGCGAGGTCCAGGCCGCGCTGGTCGGCCAGTGCGGCCAGTCGCAGGAACTGGGTGATGCCGCCCACCCGGGGGGCGTCGGGCTGGATGATGTCGCAGGACCGCGCCTCGATGAGCCGCACGTGCTCGGCGACGGAGGCGAGCATCTCGCCGGTCGCGATCGGCGTGTCGAGCGCCGCGGTGAGCCGGGCGTGGCCCTCGGTGTCGTAGGCGTCCAGCGGCTCCTCGATCCAGGTCAGGTCGAACTCCTCGAGCCGCCGGCCCATGCGCAGGGCGGTCGCGCGGTCCCACTGCTGGTTGGCGTCGACCATCAGGGGCACCTCGGTCCCGATGTGCTCGCGCACCCCGGCCACGCGCCGCAGGTCCTCCGCCGAGTCGGGCAGCCCCACCTTGATCTTGATCCCCCCGATGCCCGCCTCGAGGGAGGCGCTGGCGCGGTCCTTGACCTCCTCCAGGGAGGCGTTCAGGAAGCCGCCGGAGGTGTTGTAGGTGCGCACCGAGTCCCGGTGGGCGCCCAGCAGCTTGGCCAGGGGGAGGTCCGCACGCTTGGCCTTGAGGTCCCACAGCGCCACGTCGATCGCGGCGAGCGCCTGCGTGGCCACGCCGGAGCGGCCCACGGAGGCGCCGGCCCACAGCAGCTTGTCGTGGACGCGGGCGATGTCGCTGGGGTCCTCGCCGATCAGTCCCTCGGCCACCTCCTTGGCGTGCGCGTACTGGGCCGGGCCGCCGGCACGCTTGGAGTAGCTGAACCCCACTCCGGAGTGCCCCTGCTCGGTGGCGATCTCGGCGAAGAGGAAGACGACCTCGGTCATCGGCCGCTGCCGGCCGGTGAAGACCTTGGCGTCGGAGATCGGGGTGCTCAGCGGCAGGGTCGCGGTGGACAGCTGCACGTGGCGGACGGCGTCCGGGGTGTAGGTCATGGTGGGTCCTCACGGGTCGGGGTGCTGGGCGGACACCATAGATAATATAAGTAGATAACTTGTATGACTAGAGGGGCGGGTGTGGCCCGGGGCCTCTGTGCATACTGGGGGGACCTGCCGAGCCGCCGCGGGCGTCCCGCCCATGGGCGTCCGGCGGGCGAGGGCCGTGGAGAGGACAGGGACCGATGCCGATCAGCACGCCCACGGGGGGCCCGGCGGCCGTGGGGCTGCTCACGGGCTTCTCGCTGGAGATGACGGGCCGGGACGTCCCCGCCCTGCGCGAGGCCGCCCCGCAGATCCCCCGGGGCACCCGGGTCAACATCACCTTCCTGGGCCACGAGGACCCGGCGCTGCGCCTGGCCGCCGCCCGGTCGGTGCGCGAGCACGGGTTCGTGCCGGTGCCCCACATCTCCGCGCGGCGGCTGCGCTCCCCGGGCGAGCTCGAGGAGTTCCTCACGGATCTCGCGGAGGCCGGCGCCGCCGAGCAGGTCCTCGTCGTGGGCGGGGACCCCGGGGTCCCGGAGGGCCCCTACGAGGACTCCCTCGCCGTCATCCGCACCGGGGTGCTCCAGCGCCACGGGGTGCGCGGCGTGGGCATCGGGGGCTACCCGGAGGGCCACCCGGCGGTCGACGACGACGTCCTGTGGTCGGCCCTGGTGGCCAAGACGGCCGCCCTGCGGGAACAGGGCCTCGAGCCCACGGTGGTCACCCAGTTCGGCTTCGACACCCGCCCGGTGCTGGCGTGGCTGGCCGAGGCCCGCAGCCGCGGGGTCGACGCCCCGGTGCGGATCGGCGTGCCGGGCCCGGCGGGGGCCAGGCGCCTGCTCGGCTACGCACGCCGCTTCGGCGTGGCGACCTCGGCCGGGATCGTGCAGAAGTACGGACTCTCCCTCACCCACCTGCTGGGCACCGCGGGTCCCGACCGCTTCCTGTGCGACCTCGCCGAGGGCTACGACGCCGGGGTCCACGGGCCGGTGCTGCTGCACTTCTACACCTTCGGCGGGCTGGGGGCCACGGCCGCGTGGATCCGGGAGTTCGGCGCGCACGGAGCCGGGTCATGAGGCCCGCGCAGCAGTCCGTGCTCCTCCCGGACCACGCCGCCCTCGTGGTGCACGGCCGCGACCAGCCGGGCACCGTGGCCGTCGTGACCTCGGTGCCGGCCCGGCACGGGGCGAACACCGCCGCGCGCGCCCGGCACTCGGACGACCCCGCGGGGGGTGCGTTCGTCGCGCGCTGAGCCGTTCCCCGCCGGGCCCTGCCCGCGGCCGGTGATCCGTGCCGGTGGTGCCCGGGAGTCGGCGTCACCGGCCGGGCCGGGGGTCAGCCCAGGAGCCGGCGGAGAGAGTCCAGGACCGGCCCCGGCGCCCACCGGCCGATGCCGTCCACGGCACCGACGGGGTGCGCGCCGACGACCGAGTTGGTCACGAACACCTCCGTGGCCGCGGCGAGCTCCTCGAGGCGCAGCGGGCGCTCGTGCACGTCGGTCCCCGTCCGCCGCAGGGCCTCCAGCGCCCGGGCCCGCACCACCCCGGGCAGGATGCGCCCGTCCGCGGGCGGGGTCAGCACGGTGCCGCCGAGCACCGCGAAGACGTTGGCGCGCCCGGTCTCCAGGACCGTGCCGTCGGCGTCCACCAGCAGCGGGTCGCAGCTGCGCGACCACAGCCCGGGCTCCGGCTCGTGGGCGAGCACCCGCCGGTCCGCCCACTTGTGCCCGCCCAGGCCGCCGGGCAGCCGGACGGGGACCAGCCGCCACGGGGGCACCGGATCCGGTGGGAGGGCCGTGGCCGTCACCCGCACGTCCAGGGCGCCGTCCGGGACGGGCACCGCCGTGATCCGCAGCCGGTGGGGACCGGGCAGCCGGGCGGCGTGCTCCCGCACCTCGTCGCCGACGGCCGGCGGCAGCTCCGCGCCGAAGCAGACGAGGCAGCTGGCGCCGAGGCGGCGGAGGTGGGCGTCGAGCTCGACGGGCCGGCCCCCGTCCACGCGCAGGGTGGTGAAGACGCCCTCGGCGCGCAGCGGGGAGTGGGGCGGCAGCGCCGGGAGCGCGGGTGCGCCGTGGCGGTCCCAGTCCTGCCGCAGGGCGGCGTCCAGCTCGGCCCCGACGGCCTCGAGCAGGGGCACCGCCTTGACCAGGGTCTCGTGGGCCTCGTCGGCCGGGTCAGAGTCGGCCACGATCCCGCCGCCCACGCCGAGGCGGACCCGGCCCCCGGTGAACTCGAACGTGCGGATCGCCACGTTGAGCACGAGCCCGCCCGGCCCGGCACAGCCGACGGCGCCCGTGTAGACCTCGCGGCCGGCCGGCTCGAGCGCGTTGATGATCTCCATGGCCCGGATCTTGGGCGCGCCCGTGCACGAGCCGGGCGGGAACGTGGCCCGCAGCAGGTCGCCGTCGCCGAGACCGGGGCGCAGCTGTCCCCGGACGTCGGCCACCAGGTGGTGCACCCCGGTGTGGGGCTCGACCCGGGGCACGGCCGGGGCCCGCACGGAGCCGGGCACGCACGCCCGGGAGAGGTCGTTGCGCATCAGGTCGACGATCATCACGTTCTCGGCGCGGTTCTTCGCCGAGGCGTGCAGCGCCGCCGGGTCGCTGGCGGCCGGCGCGGTGCCCTTGATGGGGGAGGTCAGCACGGTGCGCCCGGTGCGGCGCAGGAACAGCTCCGGGGACAGGCTGGCCACCGCACCGCCCGGCAGCCGCAGGAAGGCGGCGAAGCGCGGGGCCAGCCGCTCGTGCCCCGCGCAGAACAGGTCCAGGGGGTCGCCCTCGAAACCGGCCTCGAGACCGCGGCAGATGTTGGCCTGGAAGATGTCGCCGTCCCGGATGTGGCCCAGCGCGGCGGCCACTGCGGCGGCGTGCCCGGCCGCGGAGGCGTCCGCGCGGAAGGGATCGCACCGGTAGGGCGCCGGACCGCCGGGTCCGGCCAGGGCATGGCGGACGACCTCGCGGGCGGCGGCGGTCCGGGCCGGGTCCGCCCCGGGCCACCGGTCGAGCACCCAGTCCCCGCGGCCGGCCCGGCGCCGCAGCACGTGGTCGTAGAAGCCCAGGTGGTGATCCGGCAGCCGGGCCGGGCGCGGTGGGGCCTCCGGGAGGAGCTCCAGCCGCCGGGACAGCTGGTAGCCGAGGTACCCGATCC
Source organism: Kocuria sp. (assembly GCA_031179495.1). Lineage (GTDB taxonomy): Bacteria > Actinomycetota > Actinomycetes > Actinomycetales > Micrococcaceae > Kocuria > Kocuria sabuli. The sequence goes on from JAPSHS010000102.1 coordinate 4,267, forward strand.
AGCCCGGACCGGTCGTCGGCGCCGCGACGGGCACCTCCGCCGGCGCCAGGCCGGACACCCCGGGCGGCACCGTGTCCAGGGCGGCGAAGGGGTCCTCGTCCTGGCTCAGCACGTGCACGGGCCGGAAGCCGATCAGCGCGTCACCGCCGTCCCAGTCCCCGAACAGCGCCACCAGCCCGGGCTGGTCCCGCAGGGCCCGCAGCATCTCGACCGGGGACACGGACGCGCCGGCGACCACCTCGTGCTCGCTCATCCCGGGCTCAGCCTTCGCTCGGGGCGGTCGTGCGGCGCACCGGGCTGCCGGCCTCGGCCTCCAGGCGCCACAGGGAGTTCGCCAGGTGCAGCCGCATGGCGGCCGACGCCGCGAGCGGGTCGCCGGCGCGGATCGCGTCCAGGACCGCCCGGTGCTCGGCCAGCACGCGGGCCGTGCGCCCGCCGCCGGTCCCGGCGGCGCCGTCGAGCCGGCGCGGCGGCATGGTGATCATGGCCGGTCCGAGGCCGGTCAGGGCGTCGACGTAGTAGGGGTTGTGGCTCGCCTCGGCCACGGTCCGGTGGAACTCGAAGTCGTGCTCCAGGGCGGCGGCCGGGTGGTCGGCGTCCTGCTCGGTGCGCAGCAGCGACTCCTCCATCCGCGCGAGCTGCTGGTCGTCCCGGGCGGTGGCGGCCAGGGCCGCGGCCTCGGACTCCACCCCCGTGCGGAAGGCGAGCAGGCTGCGGCGGTCCCGGAGCGTGCGCACCGGCCGACCGGCCGGTGCGGACGCGGCCGGAGGGGTCAGCGCGAAGCTGCCGCTGCCCCGCCGGGTGTGCACGAGACCTTCGGCCTGGAGCCGGGCGACGGCCTCCCGGACGACCGTCCGGCTCACGCCGTGCTCGGCGATCAGGCTGCTCTCGCTGGGCAGGCGCTCGCCGGGGGCGATGCGCCCGTCGACGATGCGCGCCCGCAGGTCGTCCACGAGGGCGGCGGTGAGGTTGCGGCTCATGGGTCCATGATCTCATCCGGGCGGCGGTCCCTGCCGACCACGCACCGGGCCC
>JAPSHS010000103.1 GCA_031179495.1 Kocuria sp.
GATGCCGAGGATCCAGGCCCACTGCCGCTGCTCGCGCAGGGGGAAGTACACCAGGGCGTAGAGACCCGCGGTGAAGCCGATGCCCAGCACCGCGCTCGCGAGCACGAAGCCCGTCCCGAGGAAGGGGACACCCGGCGCCGCGGCCAGCTGCTCCGACGAGGCCGCGTAGCCGATCAGGCTCCCGAGCACGCTCAGTGCGAAGGACGCCACGGTCAGCTTCAGCAGCAGCCGCAGGTCCGGGGTCGTCGGCGGGGTGCGCCCGGCCGCCCACGGCCCCGGGGTGCCGGGGCCGTGGGCGCTGTGCGGGCCGTACGGGTACTGCGACATGGTGGGCCTCCTCGGGGCAGGACGGGAGCCCGTCGGGGCTCAGCACCCGAACCTATCCGCTGATCCGGCTCCCCGGCCGCTCGCCGGTGCCGAGCACCGGCGAGTCGTCGAGCGCCGCCGCTCAGCCGCGCGGGCGCAGCTGGACGGTCGGCAGGGCGGGGGCCGGCAGCGGAGCGGGCTGCCCCTCGGGGTAGGGGCCGAAGCGCGGGGCCGCCGCCCCGTCGCCGGCCGGCGCCGGCTCGGCCCCGATCTCGGCCTGCCAGGCCGCCCGGTAGGAGGCGACCTCCTCGTGGCTGCGCCCCACGAAGTTCCACCACATGACGATCTGCTCGCCCAGGGGCTCCCCGCCGATCAGCAGCGCCCGCACCGGGTGCGGCCCGGCCTCCAGGAGCACGCGTCCCCGGCCGAGTGGCAGGTAGACCAGGTGGTCCTCCGGCACCGTGTCCCCGTCGAGCGCCAGGTCCCCGGAGTCGAGCAGCACCCCGTGCTCGGAGGCCGGGTCCAGCTCGAGCTCCAGCCGGGCGCCGGCGTCCAGGGCGATCTCGGCGGCCAGCAGCGGCGGGGTGCGGGTCTGCACGGGGGAGACGGAGCCGGCCAGGGAGCCCACGTACACCAGCAGCCGGCTGCCCGGACCGTGCACGGGCTCCGGTGCGTAGCGCTCGAAGCCCGGGGCCGTGTGCCGGGTCCCGTCCGGCAGCGCGTACCACAGCTGCACCCCGTGCAGGAGGTCGGTGCCCGGGGTCGAGAACTCCTGGTGGGAGATCCCCCGCCCGGCGACCATGAGGTTGACCTCGCCGGGACGCACGATCGCGTCGTACCCGGCGGAGTCCCGGTGGGCGATCGCGCCGGTGAAGAGCAGGCTCACCGTGGCCAGCCCGGTGTGCGGGTGGCGGGCCACGGCCATCCCCCCGGACGCGGAGACCGGGTCGGGGCCGTAGTGGTCCAGGAAGCACCAGGAGCCGATGAGGCTGCGCCGGCGCTGGGGCAGGGTCCGGCGCACGGTCATCGCCCGGGGCCCGCCCAGGGGCACGTCGCGCGGCGGGAGCAGCTGCGCGCCGCCGCCGGCGTCCGCGCAGACGACCTCCTGGGGGTGGGCGTCCAGGTTGGTCACGACTTCCCTCCGGGCACGCTCGACGGCGCCGGGGTGGCCGGTGCCGGGGTCCTCGGTGCGGCGGCCCGGGACCGGACGGGGTGCCGGGAGAGGATCGAGATCCGGTTGAAGGCGTTCATCGTCACCGCCGCCCACTGCAGCGCGGAGAACTGGGCGTCGGTCAGCGCCTCCCGGGCCTCGGCGAGCTCGGCCGTGCGGTCCTGCTCCTCGGGCAGGACCGTGGCGGCCTCGCCGACGGCCAGCGCCGCGCGCTCGAGGTCGGTGTACAGGGCCTCGGCCTCGCGCCAGGCGGTCAGCACGGCCAGCTGCTGGGTGCTCACCCCGGCCTTCACGGCGTAGCGGACGTGCAGGTCCAGGCAGTAGGCGCACCCGTTGAGCTGGGAGATCCGCACGTTGACGAGCTCGAGCACCGCCCGGCTGAGACCGGCTTCCTCGGCGGCGTCGGCCACCGTGCCGGCCAGCCCGTTGAGCGCGCGCCAGCTGTCCGGATCGGACTTGTCGAGGAAGAAGCGGTCACGGGCCGTCATGGGTTCTCCTCGTCGTCGGCGCGGTCCGGCCCGACGATCGCCGGACCGCTCTCCCCAGCAGACACCCCGGCGCCCACCCCGTCAAGGGCGGGCTCCGGCGCACGGTGGGACGGCACCCCGCATCGGCACCGGCGCGGCGGAGGACCGCGGGCCGCTCAGCCGGCCGCCGGGCCGGTGACCAGCGCGGCGGTGGCCGCGGCGATCGCCTGCTCCTCGTCGGTGGGCACCACGAGGACCTCGACCGCCGAGGCCGGGGCCGAGATGCGGCGGGTCTCGCGCGAGCGGGCGGCGTTGGCGTCGTCGTCGAGCCGGACCCCCAGGGCGCCGAGCCGGTCGCAGACCCGGGCCCGGAAGGGCGCGGCGTTCTCCCCGATCCCGGCGGTGAACACCAGGGCCTGCGCGCCGTCCACGGCCACGTGGTAACCGCCCACGTACTTCGCCAGGCGGTAGGCGGCCATCTCCAGCGCCAGTTCGGCGCGCTCGTCGCCGCGCTCGGCGGCCTCCTGGACCGCGCGCATGTCGTGGTCGCCGGCCACGGCCCGCAGCCCGGACTCCTTGTTCAGCACGGCGTCGAGCCGCTCGGGGGTCAGCTCCGGGTCCCGGCGCAGGACGGCGGTGACCACGGACGGGTCCAGGTCCCCGGTGCGGGTGCCCATCACCAGGCCCGCCAGGGGGGTGTAGCCCATCGACGTGTCGTAGGACCGGCCGTCCTTGACCGCCGTGACCGAGGCGCCGTTGCCCAGGTGGGCCACCACGCAGCTGAACCGATCGCGCGGCACGCCCAGGAACTGCGCCGCCTGTCCCGTCACCCAGTCGTGGGACGTGCCGTGGAACCCGTAGCGGCGGATGCCCCAGCGCTCGTAGAACTCCTCGGGCACGGCGTAGCGCCACACGTGCTCGGGCATGGTGCCGTGGAACGCGGTGTCGAACACGCACACCTGCGGCAGCTGCGGCCACTTCTGCTGGACGGCGCGCAGGCCCAGGACGGCGGCGGGGTTGTGCAGGGGCGCCAGCGGGGAGAGCTCCTCGATCGCCTCGATGGTCCCGCCGTCCACGAGCGCCGGCTCGGAGAACAGCTCGCCGCCGTGCACCACGCGGTGGCCCGCGGCGTCGATGCCCCGCCCGTCCAGCTCGCCCTCGAGGCGCTCGGCGAGCAGCTCCAGGGCCTGGGTGTGGTCCGCGATCCGCGAGCTGCCGATGTTCTCGATCAGCCCGGAGGTGAGCACGGTGCCGCCGTCGGCGCCGGGATCCAGCTCGCGGACCTGGTACTTCAACGAGGACGAGCCGCAGTTGACGACGAGCACGAGCATGGTGGGACTCCCTGGGACGGTCGGGACGAGGACGGGCCGGCGGGGCGCCGGCTCACAGGTGCTGGGCCTGGATCGCGGTGATCGCGACCGTGTTGACGATGTCGTCCACGGTGCAGCCCCGCGAGAGGTCGTTGACGGGCTTGCGCAGCCCCTGCAGGACCGGGCCCACGGCCACGGCCCCGGCGGACTGCTGGACGGCCTTGTAGGTGTTGTTGCCGGTGTTGAGGTCGGGGAAGACGAACACGGTCGCCTGCCCGGCCACGGTGGAGCCGGGCAGCTTGGACGCCGCGATGGAGGCGTCCACCGCGGCGTCGTACTGGATGGGGCCCTCCACCTCGAGGTCGGGGTCCGCGGTGCGCACGATCTCGGTGGCCGCACGGACCTTGTCCACGTCCTGGCCGGAGCCGGAGCCGCCGGTGGAGTAGGACAGCATCGCGACCTTGGGCTCCACCCCGAACTGGCGGGCCGTGCGGGCCGAGGCGAGCGCGATGTCCGCGAGCTGCTGCGCGTCCGGGTTCGGGTTGACGGCGCAGTCGCCGTAGGCCAGCACGCGGTCCTCGAGGAGCATGAAGAACACGGAGGAGACGATCCTCACGCCCTCGGAGGTCTTCACGAACTCGAGGGCCGGGCGGATCGTGTTGGCGGTGGTGTGCGCGGCGCCGGAGACCATGCCGTCCACATCGCCCATCTGCACCATCATGGTGCCGAAGTAGGAGCCGTCGAGCATCCGCTCCAGGGCCGTGTCCCGCTGCACGCCCTTGTGGGAGCGCAGCCGCACGTACTCGCCGGCGTACTTCTCGCGCAGCGCCTCGTCGTGCTCGAAGTCGATGAGCGTGAGGCCGTCGTCGTCGAAGTCGAGGTTGATGCCCTCCGTCTGGCACAGCAGGGCGATCCGCGCGGGGTCGCCGAGGATCGTGAGGTCGCAGAAGTTGCGGCGGTGGATCATCTCGGCGGCGCGCAGGACGCGGGGGTCCTCGCCCTCGGGCAGCACGATGTTCTTCCGGTCCGTGCGGGCCGCCTCGACCAGTTCGTGCAGGAAGCGCAGCGGCGTGCGCCGGAGCGGGCGCGGCAGGTCGAGGCGGCTGACGAGCTCCTCGCCGTCGACGCGCCGGGCCCACTCGCCCAGCGCGGCCGCGACCTTGCGCGGGTGCGCCCCGGAGAGGGTGCCGCGGGAGCGGGAGACCGCGCGGGCGGCGCTGTAGGTGTCGAGCTCCGTGGTCAGGACGGGGAAGGGCGCGGCAGCGGTGAGCTCCTGGATCCGCCCCTCGGTGCCGAAGCCGCCGGTCAGCAGCATCCCCGAGGGGACCGGCAGCGCCGGGGACAGGGCGGAGGCCAGGGACGCGACGACGATGTCGGAGCGGTCCCCGGGCGTGATGACGAAGTCGCCGTCGTCGAGCTGCTCGAGGTAGTGGGCCACCGTCATCGCGGCGATCTTCACGCCCTTGACGTCGCGGTCCAGGGACACGGCGGACGGTCCGTCCCCGAACCCGTGCCGGTCCCGCAGCTCCGCCACGGTGGGCGCGGCCACCGCGGAGTTCTCCGCGATCACGTAGACGGGCAGCCCTCGCACGCCCCGGGCGGCGTTGGCGCTCAGCCGGTCGACCCACTCGGGGCGGGCCCGGTTGACGATGACGGCGAAGATGTCGCACCGGGCCTGGTGGAGCTCGGCCCGGGTCACCTCGATCGCGTTGAGGACGTCCTCCGGGCTCTCGGACTCGTCGGCGCCGATCACGGCCAGGACCGATGCGCCGAGGTTGTTGGCCATCCGGGCGTTCATGTCGAACTCCGCGGTCGCCGCGTTGTGCGCCAGCAGGTCGGTGCCGTCCACCACGACCACGTCGCAGTGCCGGGCCATCTCGCCGTAGACGCTCACGGCCATCGAGTCGAGCTCGTCGTGGTCCCC
>JAPSHS010000104.1 GCA_031179495.1 Kocuria sp.
GCGCAACCGGGCGGAAGACGACGAAGGGGATCACAGTGGCGGGGGTTCGAGAAGTTCGCGGGGATCAGGTGGCGCAGTGGCTGACGGTCGTGGCCGTGGCCCTGTTCGTCGCCAACGGGGCCGTGCTGGCCCTGGAGGCCCACGCCTACGGGTGGGCCACACTGCTGTTCGCGGCGGCCGCGTACGTCGCGGTCTCCACCGGCATCGTGGCACGTCCGCTGCGCCGGAGCTGACCCTCCTGCCGCCGGGGCCGGCAGGCGCACGACGGCGGGGCCGGCCCCGGACGGGCAGCCGGGCGCTCAGCTCACGAGTCCTGCCGCTCCGGGACCCGTGAGCTCCTCCGGACCGACCGGGCGCCCGGACACCGCCAGCAGCAGGACGAGGACGCCACCGCGCACCTCGGGCCCCGCCCCGACGTCGAGGGCGGCGTCGGTGGCCACCAGACGGAGGCCCTCGGCCCTCTCCCTGCCGCCGCCGAACTGCACGCGGGTGCGCAGCTGGTGCCGCAGGGCCTCGGCCACCGGGGCGCTCGGACAGGCGCGCTCGAGGCCGAGCGGGCGGCGGATGTCCTCCCCGTGCACGAACGCCTCCACCAGCCGGGTGGCCGGTGGCGCCGGCGCGCTGGTCGTGCGACCGCTCACCGCCCGGAACGCGGCCAGCGTGCTGCGCGGATCGGCCCGGCGCTCACGCGCGATCCCCCGGGCGTTGCAGCGGTCGAAGTCGAAGCCGGCGGCGGCGAGGTGGCGCAGGAAGCCCAGCCGCGTCGTCCTCGCGTCGTCGACGAGGTGGGCCAGGACGTCGTGGACGTCCCAGCCGGGGCACAACGACGGGGTCGCCCAGCCCTGCGCCGGCAGGGCGTCCAGATCCCGGATCAGCGCCCGGCGCTCGGCGTGGACCACGGGCCAGATCTCGGTCATGCGGGCTCCTCGGCTCTCGGGCGGGCGGTCGTGAGGACCGGCCCCGCGCTGATCGGGACGGTCTCCGTTCATTCTTGCCACGATTTCCGCCCCGGACGACGTCACCGCGGCCTCCTCGCCGTCGTGGGCGATGGACCCGCCGCAGAGGTCCGGGGCGAGGGCGACGAAGCCCTCGGGCGGGAGCCGGTCCGCCACGTCCTGGACGTGGTCGGTCAGCCCCCACCACTCCTGGATCACGATGGCGCCGGCTCCGCGTCCGGCCGTGGGCAGGGCCGGGTAGCCGTGGGCCTGCCCGCCGGCCCAGGAGAAGGTGACGTCCTGGTGCGGGGTCCGCTCCGATCCGGTGCTCCTTCGTCGGCGTGGCGGATCGGGCCGGTGCAGGCGGGCAGCGTGTCATGTTCGGGTCACAACCCCGGGATTGCTGTTCGTTTTCATACACTTCGAGGCGGTCGGCACGACCGGCGGATCGAGCACGGAAGCCAGGAGCATGCGTGAACACGGTGGCACCACGCCGCGGCGGCGGGGCCGGGCGTGGCGGGCGACCCCGGCGGTGGGGATCGCGCTGCTGGCCGCGCTGTGGTGCCTCCCCGGGCTCCTCGACCGCTACGCCCTGCCCGTCGTCCGCCCCTACCTGCCGAACGCCTCCGCGCCGCCGCCCGGCGTGGAGGCGTCCCGGGCCCCGCTGGGGACCCCGCCCGTCGTCGCGGACGCGGACGGCTACCGCTTCATGGACTCCCCCGCTCCGGAGCAGGAGATGGTCGCCTACGACCCCTGCCGGCCGGTGCACTGGGTGGTGCGCCCGGACGGTGCGCCGCCCGGCGGGCAGCAGCTTCTCGAGGAGGCCGTCGCGGAGGTCTCCGCGGCCACGGGCCTGCGGTTCGTGTACGACGGCACGACGACGGAGGGCCCCTCCGCCCAGCGCGAGCCCTATCAGCCCGAGCGGTACGGCAGGAGGTGGGCGCCGGTGCTCGTCACCTGGTCGGACGCGGCCGAGCACCCGGACCTGGCGGGGGACGTCGCCGGACTGGGCGGCAGCACGGCCCGGCGCGCGCCGGAGGAGCCGCTCGTCTACGTCACGGGCCAGGTCACGCTGGACACCCCGTCGCTGGCGGGCATGATGCAGCGGCCGGAGAGCGTGCGCGCGGTCATCCTGCACGAGCTGGCGCACGTGGTGGGTCTCGACCACGTCGACGACCCGGAGCAGCTCCTGTACGGCGACACCGTGGGCGTCACCGGCTTCGCGGCCGGTGACCGCGCGGGCCTCGCCCGGCTCGGCGCCGGGCAGTGCGTGCCGCAGGTGTGACCCCGCCCGGACACGGCAGCCCTCGTCCCGCCCGGACGCGGCAGCCCTCGTCCGGCCCGGAGGGAGAGGGCCTCGTGCGGACGAGGACGGTGAACGCCCGGCGCGGTGCCGTTCGCCGTCATGTTCCCTCTGCGCCACCGCGCGGCCACCGCCCGGGCCTACGCTCGGGCGCATGCGCACAGTCACAGCAGCAGCGTCCGCGCTGGTCGCGGCCACCTTTCTGACGACGTTCACCGGTGCGGCCGTCCACGCGGGCGAGCGGGACCGGGGCCACGCCTCCGTGCCCGTCCTGGAGCAGCGGGCCACGCTCTCCGCCGACCACCTCGCCGAGGGCCCGCCCTCCGGCGCCGGGGCCACGCCCGCCAACGGGCGCACCGGCCCCTTCGACGGCCAGGTGATCCCCGGCTTCTCCGCCATGGTCGACAACGGCGACGGCACCTTCTGGGCCATGCCGGACAACGGCTTCGGCACCAAGCAGAACTCCGGCGACTTCCTCCTGCGGCTCTACCGCATCGCCCCGCAGTGGGAGACCGCCGAGGGCGGGGCCGGGGGAATCGGGATCCAGGACACCGTCTCGCTGAGCGACCCGCACCACCGCATCCCCTTCCCGGTCGTCAACGAGGACACCGAGGAGCGCCTGCTCACGGGCAGCGACTTCGACATCGAGTCCGTGGTCCGCCAGCCCGACGGCACGTTCTGGATCGGCGAGGAGTTCGGCCCCTTCCTGCTCCACGTGGACGCCGACGGCGTCGTGCTCGAGGAGCCCGTGCCGCTGGCCGACGTCCGCGAGGGCGGCAGCGGCGAGCTGAAGTCCCCGCAGAACCCGCACCTGGGGGCCGGGGAGGAGCCGGCCCTCGGTGCCAGCAAGGGCTTCGAGGCCATGGCGGCCTCGAAGGACGGACGCCACCTCTACCCGATCCTGGAGGGCGCGCTCGTCGGCGACGACGACCAGCGCCGCCGCTGGATCTTCGAGTTCGACACCGAGGAGCGGGAGTACACCGGCCGCACCTGGGCCTACGAGACGGACACCGACGCCAACCTCGTCGGCGACGCGTTCATGACCGGGAAGAACCGCCTGGTCGTCCTGGAGCGCGACGACTTCGACGGCCCCGAGGCCGTGACCAAGCGGGTCTACGCGGTCGACCTCCGCCGCACGGACGGCGCGGGGCACCTGGAGAAGGAGCTGGTGGCCGACCTGCTCGACATCGCCAACCCGGCGGGCATCGGCACGGGGACGTCCCCCGGCGCCTACGGCGTGGGCGAGCAGTTCTCCCTCCCGATGCAGTCGGTCGAGGTGCTCCTGCAGCTGCGGGACGGCCGCCTGCTCGTCGGCAACGACAACAACTACCCCGGCAACGACGCGCGCCGGCCCGGCACCCCGGACGACACCGAGCTGATCGTGCTCGGCCAGGAGCGCGTCCACGGCGGGAAGGACGCGGGCATCGAGGTGATCGGGCACCGCGGCGCCTCGGGCTACCGGCCCGAGCACACCCTCGCCGCCTACCAGCTGGCCACGACCCAGTGCGCCGACTACATCGAGCCCGACCTCGTCGCCACGAAGGACGGCGAGCTGGTGGCCCGCCACGAGAACGAGATCAGCGGGACCACCGACGTCGAGGACCGCCCGGAGTTCGCCGAGCGGCGCACCACGAAGACGGTCGACGGCACCGAGATCACCGGCTGGTTCACCGAGGACTTCACCCTGGCCGAGCTGCGCACGCTGCGGGCCGAGGAGCGCATCCCGGACGTGCGCCCGGCCAACACCGCGTTCGACGGCCTCTACCCGATCCCGACCTTCGAGGAGGTCGTGGACTTCGCCCGCCGCTCCCGCACGTGCGACGGTCAGCCCCTGGGCATCGCCCCGGAGCTCAAGCACCCGACGTACTTCGACTCCGTCGGGCTCTCCCTGGAGGAGAAGGTCGTCGAGGTCCTGGAGGCCAACGGCTACGGCGACAAGCAGGACCCGGTCGTGCTGCAGAGCTTCGAGACGGCCAACCTGCGCGAGCTCGACGAGCTGACCGACGTGGACCTCGCCCAGCTGGTCAACTGCTCGGGCGCCCCGTACGACCTCGTCGCCGCGGGCGATCCCCGCGGCTACGCGGAGCTCACCACGCGGGAGGGCCTGCGGGAGATCGCGGGCTACGCCGACGTCCTCGGCGCCTGCAAGGACCTCATGATCCCGCGGGAGGCCGACGGCACCCTCGGCGAGCCGGCGTCGGTGATCGCCGACGCCCACGCCGCCGGGCTGGAGGTCCACGGGTGGACCTTCCGCGCGGAGAACTCCTTCCTGCCGGCCGAGTACCGCTCGAGCGCCGACCCCGCCGAGCACGGCGACCTGGTCGGCGAGATCGGGACCTTCGTCGAGGCCGGCATGGACGGCATCTTCTCCGACCACCCGGACCTCGCGGTCGCGGCGGCGGACGACGCGAGCTGACACCCGGCCGGCGATCATCTGACCGCTGATCACCTGATCCAGGGGCCGCCCGGCCGGACCGGGCGGCCCCGTCGTCATGTCGCCGCCGTCGTGCAGAAGCTGTCCTCCTGACGGGGGAGAATGGATCGTCGGCCCCGTCCGGCGAGGACGCACCCCGTCACCAGGAGATCCATGCAGAAGACCCACCGACCCAGGACCGCCGCGGTCGAGCCGTCCCGTGCCCGCTGGGCCGTGCTCGTCCCGCTCGCCCTCGCCCTGGGCGCGCTGACAGGGTGCACCGACCCGTCGCCGGGCACCGGGGACGGCTCCCCCGCCCAGCAGGCCCTCGAGGCGCTGCCCGTCGAGGAGGCCGGGGCCGGCGACGACTACGACCGCCTCGAGCAGTTCGGCACCTGGGCCGATCCCGACGGCAACGGCTGCGACGCCCGCAACGACGTCCTGGGCCGTGACCTGACCGGCGTGGTGCTCGACGACGACGGGTGCACGGTCCTCTCCGGCACGC
>JAPSHS010000105.1 GCA_031179495.1 Kocuria sp.
CGCCCGGCTCAACGCGATGCGCTTCTTCCTGGACCAGTTCGACTACCAGGACAAGGACGTCTCCGTGGTCCACCCGCCCGACCCGCTGATCGTGGCCCGCGGCCGGGAGGCCGTCGGCGACTGAGCCCGGCCCTGCCGATCGTGCGGGTCTCCTGTCACCCGTGCTGCAGGCAGCACGACTCCCAGGGGACCGTCGACCTGGCCCCGCCCCGGCGAGCACGTGGTCGGCGAGGAGGGACGACGGACCGCGCCGGACCGGGGTCCTCGACGGTGACGTCGACCGGAGGAGTTCCCGCGCCCGGGGAGGCCGACCCGGTCAGCAGGTATGGCCAGCAGCACCGGTGCCCCCGCATGTTGACGCCCGGGGGTCCCGACCATGGGCGGAGTCGCGACGGCCGGTGCCCCGAGGTCGCCCGCGGGACCTGACGGGATGCCGCACGGAGACGGACGACGAGGTCCCCGGCCCCCGGGCCCGGATCGGCTCCGTCGAGCAGAACACTCCCCTGCTCGCCGGTACCGTCCGGGGGAACCTCCTGCTCGCAGCGCCCGAGCTCGGCCCCGGCCGCCCGACCGTCCCACGCACCCACGCACCCACGCACCCACGCACCCACGACGAGCTCCTGCGCAGCTCGGCTCCCTGCCGCGAGCTGGCACGCCACCAGCTCCTCGTCGGAGCGGCGGGAGTCGCCCCGCCGAGTGCAGGCCTCGAACGAGAGGACGCGGAGATCGTTGCTTTCCCCGAACAGCGTCACTAGGCTGTGGTGGTAGTCACAGCACTGCAGCCGTCGACGTGCGTCGGGAGAGTCCCGTCAGCCAGACCGATCGGGCGCCGTAGGAGCAATTCCTCCCCGGGAAACTCTCAGGCCCATGTACCGTCGCACCGAGGCACATCTGGAAAGTAGCGCGGTGTCTTCTGCGCTCGCCGAAGGAGCAAGCCCCACCCCCTCCGGGTGCGGCGGAAACTCTCAGGTCGTGCAACAGATCGGGGAGGAACCCACAGACCGCGCGGCTGGACCGCGCAGAACCTGGAGTTCCCCGATGACGACCGTCCCGGCTCGCCCGGCCACTGCGGCGCCGATCGGCGAGCCCACCGACCCGCACGACGAGCACGCCGACCCGGCAGCGTCGTGCACCGGACCCGGTCGCCGGGACAGGCCCTGGAGTACGACCCCGAGCCGGCCGGGCCGGAGAATCCGGTGGTGCCCGGCGCCCCGGCCGTCGGTCCCGAGAGGCTCGCCCGGTCCCGTCTGCGCGCCGTCCCCCCAACACCGATCGCCCCTCTGCGGGGGCACCACCATGCATTGGAGCGTCATCATGGCCATCAGCGTCTTCGACCTGTTCACCGTGGGCATCGGCCCGTCGAGCTCCCACACCGTCGGGCCCATGCGCGCCGCCCTGCGCTTCGCGCAGTCCCTGGCCGAGGAGGACCTCCTGGAGTCCACCGCGGACCTGCGCGTGGACGTCTACGGATCGTTGTCCGCCACCGGTCGCGGTCACGGCACGTTCACCGCGATCCTGCTCGGATTGGAGGGCCACGACCCGGAGGAGGTCCTGCCCGAGCAGGTCGAGGAGCGGCTGGCCGACATCGCCGCCACCGGCACGCTGCGGCTGGGCGCGGCCCTGGGACACCGCCGGGACATCCGCTACAGCGTCGCGGACATGGTGCAGCACCCGCTGACCGTCCTGGCCCGGCACACCAACGGCATGCGCTTCCAGGCCCTCGACGCCGCCGGGGGCGTGCTGACCGAGCAGACCTGGTTCTCCGTGGGCGGGGGCTTCATCGTCCGCGACGGCGAGGAGGACACCGCCGCCGCCGAGCTGGCCGCGGCCACCGCCCAGGTGCCGTACCCCTTCCGCACCGCCGAGCAGCTGCTCTCCCACTGCCGCACCACGGGGCTGAGCATCGACGAGGTGATGCTGGCCGACGAGAGGACCTGGCGCGGTGAGGAGGAGATCCGGCGGCAGCTGCTGCACATCTGGGAGGTCATGGAGCAGTGCAAGGACTCCAGCCTCCGGCGCACCGGCCCGCTGCCGGGCGGGCTGAACGTCGCCCGCCGCGCCCCGGCCTGGCACCGGCGCCTGCGCGTCGAGGACCCGGACCGGGACCCGGGCTTCTGGCCGGAGTGGGTGAACCTGGTGGCCCTGGCGGTCAACGAGGAGAACGCCTCCGGCGGCCGGGTGGTCACCGCCCCCACGAACGGGGCCGCCGGCATCGTCCCGGCGGTGCTGTTCTACGCCACCCACTACTCCCCCGCCGCCCGTGCCGCCGCCGGGCAGGGACCGGAGGCCCTGGAGGCGGTCAGGCGCGACATCGTGGTCCGCTTCCTGCTCACGGCCGGAGCGGTCGGGGTGCTGTACAAGGAGCAGGCCTCGATCTCCGGGGCCGAGGTCGGCTGCCAGGGCGAGGTCGGCTCCGCCTCCTCGATGGCCGCCGCCGGACTCGCGCAGATCCTCGGTGGGACCCCCGGCCAGGTGGAGAACGCCGCGGAGATCGCCATGGAGCACAACCTCGGGCTGACCTGCGACCCGATCGGGGGCCTGGTGCAGATCCCGTGCATCGAGCGCAACGCGATCGCCGCGGCCAAGGCGATCAACGCCGCCAAGATGGCCATGTGGGGCGACGGCACGCACCGGGTCAGCCTCGACGAGGTCATCGTCACCATGCGCGAGACCGGCAGGGACATGAGCGACAAGTACAAGGAGACGGCCCTGGGCGGACTCGCCGTCAACGTCGTGGAGTGCTGACGGTGACGGCGTCCTGAACGCCGTGGCGCGCTGACGCAGACCTCTCCGGACGACGCCGTCCGACAGTGGTGTGCTCCGACAGAGCCGGCTCTGTCGGCCCCCGGCGGTATCGTCGAAATCATGAGGATTTCTCCCACCTCTCCTCCGGACCTGCAAGGACCGACCACCTCGACCCCGCGGTTCGAGACCGCCCGGCGCAACTTCCAGCTCGCCCGCCACGAGCTCACCGTCGCTGCCCTGGAGGAGCTGGTGCTCCGGGTCCGCATCCGGCACCCGACCGCCGCCCGGGTGCTGTTCGTCTGCGACGACGTCGAGGATCGGCTCTACCTGGCCGGGATCACCGACGGCCCCGGCCGTCCCCTGGGCACGGGAGGGCCGCTGCTGGACGACCGCACCGCCGCCCAGGTGCTCGGCAACCTGCGTGGGTCCGACCTCGCGACCCTGGACGGAGTGACGCACGACCGGTCCGCGATGGCCTTCGTCGTGGAGATCGACACGCTGGGCTGACCCGGTCGCCGGGGGTGTCGGCACGTGCGAGGACTGTCGGTACGTCCGGGGACCGTCGGAAGAGCGTGGGACCACGCAACGGGCACTGGTCGCCCCGGTCCCTGCGCAGTACCGCCCTCCCACGTCTTGTCGACGTCGACGAAGCTGCCGGCAGCGGCACGGCCCGTCCGCCGGAGAGGACGCCGCCCCGCTCGCCCGGCGCGCCCGGGCACCGCATGAGGGGAGCGATGGCCCTGCCGCGCTCCCGGGCGCGGGGGTGGATCAGCGACAGGATCGAGCACCTCCTCCTGAGATCCGTGGTCCCACTACCGGCCAGCTTCCCGTGAGTCGTCCACGTCCGGGTGCCGGCGCAGGTGTTGGCCGGCGTCCACCCCGAGGCGCGCGATCCGCGCGGGGAGCGGCGGACCCGCCGGAAGGCGCACGGCCCTGTCCGCGGGCAGCTTCCCCCACGGGATTCACGGAAGCACCACAATGTTGCCCGTGAGTCGCACCATATGTCGGTGCCGTTTGCAGGTCACCGGGTGGATTGGCGATCCTCGGTAGTGGGAGCAACCCGGACCGGACCAGCGGTGACGCGGTGGCTTGCCTGGGAGCCGACGGCGTCGGCCGGACAACGGAGTCCGCCCGATGCCCGGCCCTCATCCCCCTGGGGAGACAGTGTTGGAGGCGGAACGTGCTGGGGGGCCGTTCCGCCTCCAGCCATCTCGGGGACCTCGAGCAACCTGACCGCCCGATCCTGCTGCTCGTGGTGCCGGTCGTCGCCGTGTACTTCCTGAACGTCTTCGGGGAGGGGGTCGCCTGGCGCGGACACCGGCGACGGCTGCTCGCCGGCCGGGGCTTCCGGCCTGCGGTGTTCGCTCCTGCGCAGGCACCGACGGTGACATGCGGAGGACTCCTCACCCCAGTGCCCACGGTCGGCAGCACCGACGTTCTCATCCGGACCCCGCCGTCGTGATCAGGCGCCCGTGATCAGCTACCGTGGTCGTTCGACCCCGTTCAGCCAGCTCCATCACCGTCTGGAAGGACAGCTTCATGTCTGTCGTCGTCACTGCTGTGTTCACCCCCGTCGCCGGCTCCCGCGAGCGGCTCGTCGAGGCCTTGCAGGAGGCCGTCCCCGCCGTGCACGAGGAACCAGGATGCCTGCTGTACGCGATTCACGACGCGGAGGACGGGTCGATCGTGATGATCGAGAAGTGGGCCTCCGACGGTGACCTCGCAGCGCACGCCGAAGGGTCCGCGGTCGCACGTCTGAACACCCTCATCGACGGACTGATCGCGAAACCCGTCCTGGTCACCACCATGGCCGCGCTGCCTGCCGGGACGACTGCCCAGGGTGCGCTCTGAGAGCACTCATGGGGCAGAGGACTTCGGCCTCCCCCCGGACCCCGGAGGCCCAGCGCCACGCCGAGGTGGGTGATCTGCTGGGCGTCGGCGAAGGCGACCGCGGTGAAGCACCTGCCGCGGTGCCACGACGGCAGAGGACGTGGTACCGCGGACAGGAAAACACGCCGGAAACGAGACATCGCCACCCGGCAGGGCCGGGTGGCGATGTCTCGTCGGCGTCGGGGCGTTTCAGCCCGACGTCGCGGATCTCACGAGGAGATCAGGGAGTGCTCACGCAAGCACGGTGATGTTCGCGGCCTGGGGGCCCTTGGGGCCGTCCTGGGTCTCGAACTCCACGCGCTGGTTCTCCTCCAGGGAGCGGTATCCGCCGGAGTTGATCGCGGAGAAGTGCGCGAACACGTCCTTGGAGCCGTCCTCCGGGGTGATGAAGCCGAAGCCCTTGTCGGCGTTGAACCACTTCACGGTGCCAGTAGTCATGGGGAACCTGTCTTTCTGAGGAAACGGAGCGTCCCCGGCGATCGGGGTGCTCGGGCGTTGCGATGCCT
>JAPSHS010000026.1 GCA_031179495.1 Kocuria sp.
GGGTGGACTGGTGCGCGCCGTAGCGGTGCAGGCCGCCGAGGTCGTAGCTGGCGGCGTAGGCGCCGCGGGTCCACTCCTCGGAGCCGAAGTCGGACTCGTAGTAGACCACCGGCTCCAGGGCCTCCTCACCGAGGTAGTGGGAGAGGGACTCGAGGATCAGCTGCCGCCGCTGCCCGGCGTCCAGGGCGAGGACCGCGTCGGCCTTCTCGTCGGAGACGAAGCCCACGAGCGTGCCCCGGGGGTCCCCGTGGTTGGTGTTGTCGTAGACCTCCTGGGCGAGCTCGTGCGCGCCGAAGCCGGTGCCGGAGAGGCCCTTGGCGCGCCAGAACGGGGTCTCGTAGACGGCGTGCACCTTGATCACCAGGCCCAGCGACTGGTGCTGGTGCATCTGGTGCTGCAGCCGCGGCAGGGGCGGCTCGAAGGAGATCCGGGAGTAGAGGTTCGGTGGCACCGCCACGACCACGTCCTGCGCCCTGACGGTGATCCGGTCGGACCAGACGGTGACCGGGGTACCGGGGGCGTGCTCGGCGCCGGTGTCCTCCGGCCCGCCCCAGCGGATCGTGCGCACCGGGGTGTCCAGGAACACGACGTCCTCGCCGAGGGCCGCGGCCACGGCCTCCGAGACGGACTGCATGCCGCCGACCACGCGGCGGTCCAGGATGAAGTCCTCGTCCACCAGGTTCGAGAAGGACCCGGCGGAGGCGGCCATCAGCACGGCCTGGAGGGCGGAGAACGCGTGCGCCGGCTTGGTGAGCATCCCGCCCGCCACGAAGATGCCGATGTTGTTGCAGGCGGCCTCGTCCGGGGACTGCTGCCGCAGCCAGTGGTGGAAGGAGACCGTGTCCAGCTCCCGGGCCAGCGGGTGCGCCCACGGCTCGGTGACGCCGATCTGCTCGACCAGTCCGTCGAGGACGCCGATGAGCCGCTCCATCTCGGCGATCGTGGACTCCCCCGCCGGGAACATCGAGCCGGTGTAGGTGTGGCGGGTGCCGTCGGGGGCGAGATAGACGGACCCGCCCTCGCGGTGGCGCTGGTAGGTCTGCAGGCCCAGCTCGTCGAGGAGTCCGAGCAGCTCCGTCTGGTCCGGGGAGATCCACTGCCCGCCGAGCTCGAGGAAGGCGCCGTCGACGGTCTGCGACCAGGTGCGCCCGCCCACCCGGTCGCGGGCCTCCAGGACGGCCACGGTGCGGCCGGCGGCCACGAGGGTGCGGGCGGCCATCAGGCCGGCGGGGCCGGCGCCGACGACGACGACGTCGCGCTCGATCGCGGTCTCGCTGCCCAGGGTGCGTTGATCGGTCACGGTGTTCTCCTTCGCGCTAAAATGAATCTGATTCATTAAGCGGGAGCGCACAGGTGCCCGTCAAGACCTGCCGGCCAGGATTCTTCCGGCGGCGGGATCGCTACTTCTTGGTCCGGCGGCTCCCGGCGTGCCAGTCCTCCTCGACCCCGGGTCCGTCCGGCGCGACACCGAGGCCCCGCAGCTGCGGCTGCTCCCGGAGGCTGCGCTTGAGCTCGGCGAAGCCGGGGAACCGGGCGAGGGCCACCACGTGGTCCCACAGCTCCAGCGCCTCGTCCTCCGCCGGCAGCCGGCTGATGACCGGGCCGAAGAAGGCCACGCCCTCCGGCGGCTCGAAGTGGATGATGGGGGTGCCCACGTCGCGGCCCGTGAGGGACAGGGCCTCCTCGGTCTCCGCGCGGACCACCGCGTCCAGGGACTCGTCCTCGAGTGCGGCGGCGAGCCCGGCCGGGAGCCCGGCATCCGCCAGGACCGGCTCGAGGAAGGCCGCCGTGGCCCGGCGGTCCTCCCCGGGCGTCCCGGACCCGGGCGCCGGGTCGGCGTCGAAGCTGTGCGCCCCGAGGGCGGCGTAGAGCCGCCCCACGGCCTCGCGCCCGTGCTCGGCGCGGGTCCGGGCGGCCACCCGCAGCAGGTGCAGCCCCGCCGTGTGGCCCGCCTCGTACTCCGGCGGGAACCACGCGTCGTAGTCCACGTGCTCGTTGAGCAGCCGCAGGGAGATGAACCGCCAGTCCACCCGGTAGTCCCGCCGGCCCGCCACCGTGCGGACCCACTTGCTGGTCATCCAGGCGAAGGGGCAGGTGGGGTCGAAGTAGAAGTCGATGTCGGCGTCCGTCATCGCCCCCACGCTAGGAGCACCCCCGACCGCGGTCAAGGACACGGCCGTCCGGCCGCCGACCTAGACTCGACGTGACCGCCCGATCCCGGCGGCCGTGACCGACGCGGCCGCCGGGACCCGCAGCACCGACCCAGGAGGATCCCGCCCATGGCCCCCGCCGGACCCCCTCCTCGCCGCCGCGGGCGCCCGCGCCAGCCCGTGCTCTCCGAGGACCGGATCACCAGCGCCGCCATCAAGATCGTGGCCGGCCGCGGCTACCGGCACCTCACGATGACCGAGCTCGCCCGGGAGCTCAAGGTCTCGACCTCGGCCCTGTACAACCACACGCCCTCGAAGCGCGACGTGCTGATCCGGGTCCAGGACCGGATCAACCAGGGGATCGACCGCTCCGCCTTCGGCGCGCTCCCGTGGGACGAGGCCCTCGAGCGCTGGGCGCGGTCCTACCGGGACTGCTACGCCCAGCACACGGCCATGATCCCGATCATGGCGGTCCTGCCCGTCGCGGACTCCCCGCACACCCTGGAGATGTACGAGGCCGTGGCCCGGGGCCTGGCGGACGCGGGCTGGGAGCGCGGCAGCATCGCGGACGTGATCGTCTCGGTCGAGTCCCTGGTCTTCGGCGCCGCCTACGACGCCACCGCGCCCGCCGACATCTTCGACCCCGGGGAGCGCTCGGACCTGGCCCCGGTGTTCGCGGACGCCGTGCGGGCCCGGCCCGCGGACGCGGAGGCGGCCGCGGCGGAGTCGTTCGACGTCGCCCTGCATGCGATGCTGGACGGCCTGCGCATGCGCCTGGCGGCCGGGCGGGACTGACCCGGCCGCGCCGGCTCAGGCGTCGAGGGCGTGCATGACGTGCTTGACCTGGGTGTACTCCTCCACCGAGTAGAGGGAGAGGTCCTTGCCGTAGCCGGAGTTCTTGAAACCGCCGTGCGGCATCTCGGAGACCAGCATGACGTGGGTGTTGACCCACACGCAGCCGAACTCGAGCTCGCGGGAGACCCGCATGGCCGTGCCGTGGTCGGTGGTCCACACGCTGGAGGCCAGGGCGTAGTCGACGTCGTTGGCCAGCTCGAGCGCCTCCTCCTCCGTGCTGAAGGGCTGCACGGTGAGCACCGGGCCGAAGGTCTCCTCCTGGACGAGGGCGTCGTCCTGGTGCACCCCCGCGACCACGGTGGGCTCGAAGAAGTAGCCGGGAGCGCCCTCCACCGGCTTGCCGCCGGTGACCACGGTGGCGTGCTCGGGCAGCTCGGCGAGCTTGCGGCAGACGTCCTCGAAGTGGCGGGCGTTGTTGAGCGGGCCGTAGAAGTTCCTGGACTCGTCCGGGTCCCCCGTCACGACGTCCCGGGCGGCCGCGGCCAGCAGGCGCACGAACTCGTCGTGGGCGCTGTCCTGGACCAGGACGCGGGTCACCGCCGTGCAGTCCTGGCCGGCGTTGAAGGTGCCGAACTCCACGAGGGCCTTCGCGGCGGCGGGCAGGTCCGCGTCCGCGAAGACCACGGCGGGGGCCTTTCCGCCCAGCTCGAGATGGCCGCGGGTGAGGTTCTCCGCCGCGGCGAGGGCCACGGCCCGGCCGGCGCGCACGGATCCGGTGATGGAGACCATGGACGGAGTCCGGTGGGAGGTCATGAGCGCCCCCGTGGAGCCGTCCCCGAGCAGGACGTTGACCACCCCGGCGGGGAAGATCCCGTCGATGAGCCGGGCCAGCACCAGGGTGGACTCCGGCGTGGTGTCGGAGGGCTTGAGGACCACGGTGTTGCCGGCGGCCAGTGCCGGGCCGAGCTTCCAGACCGCCATGAGCAGCGGGTAGTTCCAGGGGGTGACCTGGGCGACGACGCCGACCGGCTCGCGCCGCACGTAGGAGGTGTGCTCGCCCATGTACTCCGCGGCGGCCTTGCCCTCGAGGGTGCGGGCGGCGCCGGCGAAGAAGCGCAGGTTGTCGGCGCCGGCGCCGACCTCCTCGTCCGCGATCATCCGGCGGGGCTGGCCGGTGTTGCGGTGCTGGGCGTCGACGAGCTCGGAGCCGTGGGCCTCGAGCGCGTCCGCGAGCCGCAGCAGCATGAGCTGGCGCTCGCTCGGCGTGGTGCGCTTCCAGCTCCTGAAGGCCTTCCTGGCGGCGGCGAAGGCCTGGTCCACGTCCGTGGCGTCGGAGACCGGGGAGACGGCCACCGTCCTCCCGGTGACCGGGTCGACGACGTCGATCCGGCCGGTGCCGTGGGCGTCGACGAAGGCGCCGTCGACGTAGTTCTGCAGGACGTCGCTCATGGTGGGGTCTCCTCTGCGGACGGGAACACGGTGCGATCCACTATAAATGACTGCTATTCATTTTTACAGGCTCCGCAGTGACCGGCAGCACAGTCGCCCCTGATCAGCGTCCACGCCGACGGCCGGGCCGTCACCCAGGGCCCCCGGATCGAGATTCCCCCTCCTCCTGCCCTGCCGAGCCTGCAGGTGCAGCACGTCGACGCGGACGCCGACCCCGACCTGGTCGACCGTGCGCTCCGGGCCGGGGCCGTCCTGGAGGCCGCGCGCCCGTCCGGCACCGCGACCCCGTGGCTCTCCGAGGACGGCCGGCGCTGGTCGGTCGCCCTGCGCCCGCTGCTGCCCCACGAGGGGGGACGGACCGGACGGGGCGGTGGGAGCCGTCCCGGGCGGACCGCCCGGCGCCTCGCACCGGGCGGTCCGCGGTCAGCCGGCCGAGGACGGCTCGCTGCGCCGTGCCACGGACGGGTCGCCGGCCGCCTCACGGTACGGACGCAGCCGGAACAGGGCGAAGGCCGCCAGGGCGACGACCACGGCCACGCCCAGGTAGAGCCGGGTGGGGGTCCACCCGGCGTCCAGCAGGGCCCCGACCGCGATGGGGGCGAGGATCGCCCCGGCCCGCCCGACGCCGATCCCCCAGCCCACGCCGGTGGTGCGGATGCCCGGCTCGTAGGTCATGGGTGCCACCGTGTAGAGACCGGCGATGCAGCCGTTGATGAGCATGCCGACCACGACGCCGCTGGAGAACGCCAGCACCGGCACCGAGGTGGTGGTGATGAACAGGACCAGGGTCAGCGCGGAGAGCACCGTGAAGGCCATCAGGGTCAGCCGCTCGTCCCACCTGGTGGTCAGCACGCCGTAGAGCAGGGAGCCGAACGTGCCGCCCATCGTCAGCATGAGCCCGCCCACGATGCCCTGCTGCTCGGTCATCCCGGACTCCACGAGGAGGCGGGGCGTCCAGGAGTTGGCGAAGTAGAAGCCGAACATGATGACGAAGAAGGAGATCCACAGCAGGAGGGTCGCGGTGCGGTAGCGGGGGCTCAGCAGCGTGGCCACGGCCCCCTGCCGCTTGCCGGTGGTGACCGGGACGGGACCGAGCTCCACCTCGCCGGACAGGCGGATGCGCCGGGCGATGCGGTTCAGCTGCTCCACGGCGCCGGCGGGGCGCCGGGTGCGGAGGTAGTCGACGGACTCGGGCATCACGGCGAGCACGAGGCCGATGGCCAGGAGCGTGAGCACGCCGCCGGTGAGGAACACGGAGCGCCAGCCGAAGGCGGGGATCAGCTGGGTCGCGCCCATGCCGCCGAGGGTCGCGCCCACGCCGTAGCCCGCGGTGAAGATGCTCACGGCCATGCCGCGGCGGCGGGCGCTGGCGTACTCGCTGGTGAGCACCGTGGCCGAGGCGAGGATGCCGCCCACCCCGAGGCCGGTGACCACGCGCCACGCCCCGAGGGCGAGCGCGGAGTCCGCGGTGGTGGACAGGAACAGGCCGAGGGCGTTGACCGCGAGGGCCACCACCAGGATCGTGCGCCGGCCGTACCGGTCCGCGAGGGGCCCGAGGACGAGCGAGCCCACGGCCATGCCGATGAGGCCGGCACTGAGCAGCCAGCCCAGCTGGGAGCCGGAGAGCCCGAACTCCTCGGTCACCGACGTGGCCGTGAACGCCATGGCGAGGACGTCGTAGCCGTCGAGGGCGTTGAGGAACGTGGCCACCGCGATGATGAGCCACTGGTAGGACGACATCTTCGATGCGTCGATCTGGTGTCTGATGTCCATGGTCGGCCTCTCAGGGGACGTCGATGGTGAGGACCGCGCGCGGGCGCGCGCCGGAGGTGGTCGTGGGTGCGGCGGACACCGCGCGGGAGACGCAGCAGCACATGGCCGTGCCGGGCTCCTTCTGCCGGTCAGAGTAGAACACGTCGCGGTGGTCGATGCGCGCGTCCCGGTCGAGGATCTTGACCTGGCACAGCCCGCACTCGCCCTTGCGGCAGTCGGACATCATGTCCACGCCCTCCCGCTCGAGGGCCTCGAGCATGGACTCGTCGGAGCCGACGACGGCCTCCACGCCCAGCCGCGGGATGCGCACGACGAACGGTTCCGCCTCGAACCAGCCGCTGTTGCCGAACGTCTCGTAGCGCAGACCGGTGCGGTCGAGCCCGCGCTCGGCCCAGGCGCGGCGCACCGCGTCCATGAGCCGGATGGGCCCGCACATGTAGAGCTCCGCGTCCTGGGCCACCCCGTCCACGAGGGCCTGGACGTCGAGCGCCCCGCCCTCGTCGTCCACGTGCGCCCGGAGGCGGTCGCCGTGCAGGGCGCTCAGCTCGTCCAGGTAGGCCATGGCGGCGCGGGACCGGCCGACGTAGACGAGGCGGTACTCGGCGCCGAGCCGGCGCAGCAGGGCGGCCATCCCGGCGATCGCCGTGATGCCGATCCCCCCGGCCAGCAGGACGTAGGAGGGCGCCCCGACGCGCAGGGGGAAGTTCTGCAGCGGCTGGGTGATCTCCAGGAGCTGCCCGGGTTCCAGCGAGTGCATGAACACGGACCCGCCGCGGGAGGCGGGAGTGCGGAAGACGCTGATCGCGAGCTGCCCGCCGCCGTGCGTGCCGTCGACCACGGAGTAGGAGCGCACGGCCGGGGCGCCGTCGATCAGGACACGGACGTCCACGTGCTCCCCGGGCCGCGTGGGGCGGGGCAGCTCGGGGCGCAGGACGATGCGCCGGATGCCGGCCGCGACGTCCTCGACGGCGACGACGACGGCGTTCTGCCACACCGGGTGGTGGGAATCGGCCATGACGGGTCCTCCTGCTCAGGCGCCGGGAGCGGCGGACGGGACGGCCGCGGGACGGCCCTCGGCCTCGAGCGCCCGCTCGAGGAGGCGGCGCACCCACATCCCGCCCATGTCGATGTTCAGGTTGTAGAACTCGTGGTCGGGGTTGGCGTCGATGGCCGCCTGCTGGGCCTGCAGCATGGCCTCGTCCTCGCCGAACACCCCGTGCACGCCGTTGCGCAGCTGCGTGGTGATGAGCTGGCTCTCCAGGCGGTAGTTGCGCATGAAGGCCCAGAAGTAGTGGCAGGAACGGTCCGTCTCCGGGGTGATCGTGTTCATCACGTAGCCGTTGACCCCGCGGGAGCGGTCCCCCTCGGGCGCGCCGGTGCCGGCCTCCGCGACGCCCACGTCGATGCAGATGGTGGAGGGGAAGTAGTAGTGGATGATCTGCCAGCGGTCCACCTTGCCCTCGAAGCCGGGGAACTTGTCCCGCATGTTCTTCCGCCAGAAGGGCGGGGCGTCGATGTTGCGCATCCAGCGCGTCACGGTCACGGAGTGCTCGTCGTGGGTGGTCTCGAACTCGGCCTCGGACAGCTCGTCCTGGCCGATGCTGGAGGAGTGCACGAACTCCTCGTGCGTGAGGTCCATGAGGTTGTCCAGCACCAGCTGGTAGTTGCAGGGCGCGTGGATGGTCTCCCCGTCGCCGGCCCACTCGCGGCTGTCCATCTGGTGCATGTCGGGCAGGAGCGCGGGATCGGCCAGCGTGGGGTCGCCCAGCCACACCCACACGTAGCGGTGGCGCTCCAGCACCGGGAAGGACGGCACCGTCGCGGAGGGGTTCAGCGTCTCCTGCGCGGGCATCGACGTGCAGCGCCCCGCGGCGTTGTAGCGCAGCCCGTGGTAGGGGCACTGGATCTCGTCCCGGCCCACGAGCCTGCCCTGGGACAGCGGGGCGAGCCGGTGCCAGCAGGCGTCGGCGAGCGCGACGGCGCGTCCGTCCTCCGTGCGGTACAGGGCCAGGGGGCGCCCCGCGACGGTGCGGGAGAGGATCCCCCTGCTGGTGATCTCGTGGTCCCACCCGGCCGCGTACCAGGCGTTGAGGGGGTGGGACAGGAGCTTGGCGGTCGTGGTGGTCCGCGTGGCGGCGACGGTCATGGTGCGGTCCTCTGCTGGGCGGTCGGGAAGAGCACACTGCACTCACTATGTTCATAGATATTGAGTGGCGTGGAACACAGAGTACCTATGGATGTAGTGAGTGACAAGGGTCACGTCGCGCTGCTCCCGTTAGGCTCGGACGGACGATGCATCCCCCTGTCTGGAAGGAACCCCCGTGAGCCTCCGTTCGGCCCTGCTGGCGCTGCTGTCCTCGGGTCCGCTGACGGGCTACGACGTGGTCAAGCAGTTCAGCACCTCCGTGGGCCACGTCTGGCACGCCCCCGACTCCCAGATCTACCCGGAGCTGCGGAAGATGCACGCGGAGGGCCTGCTCTCGAGCCGGCCGGTGCCGTGGGGCTCCCGCGGGGCCACGAAGACCGAGTACTCGATCACCCCCGAGGGCGAGCGCGCCCTGCGGGAGTGGCAGGACACGCCGCTGGGCTACGTCCGGGAACGCGATCCCGCACACCTCCGCGCCGCCTACTTCGAGTGGGCCGCCCCCGGGGCCGCCGCCGCGCAGCTGCGCGCCCACATCGAGCACTACCGGGAGCAGCGGACGCAGGCCCTCCGGCAGATCCGGGCCCTCGAGGACCACACGAACCCCACCCTGGCCCGGCGCCTGGCGGCCAACCCGGAGGACCAGTGGGAGCGGATCACCCGGTTCAAGGTCTTCGCCTACGAGGGGCAGGTGGGCCGCGCCGAGCAGGAGATCGCGTGGGCGCAGCGCGGCCTGCGGCTGCTGGCGGAACTGGGCGAGCCGGCGGAGCCCGACACCCCGGACGCGCGCTGACGCCGGGCGGGGGCACCGGTGCGTAGGCTGGCCGCAGACCTCCCCCGGACGAAGGACCCGTCATGACCCGCGCGCCGCTGTCCCGCCTCCTCGTCCCCGCCCTGTGCGCCGGGCTGCTCGTGACGGGCTGTGCCCGGGACAGCGGTCCCGGTGCCGCGGCCACGCCCGCGGCGAGCGGGACGCCGTCGTCGGCCGCACCCTCCCCGACGCCCACTCCCACCCCCGAGGAGCCCGCCGAGCTGATCGGCGGGGGCACCGAGGTGTTCCCCGGCCGCCGCATGGTCGCCCTCTACGGCCACCCCGGCACCCCCGGCCTCGGGGTGCTCGGCGAGCAGGGGCCGCAGGAGTCGGTCGCCCGCGCGAAGGACCTCGCCGCGCTGTACGAGCCCTTCAGCGACGTGCCGGTGGTCCCGGCGTTCGAGATCATCGCGACCACGGCGTCGGCGGAGCCCGGCGAGGACGGGGACTACTCGCGGGAGTCGACCGTCGAGGACCTCCGCCCGTACGTCGAGGCCGCGGTCGAGAACGACGTCTACGTCGTGCTCGACCTCCAGCCGGGCCACCAGGACTTCCTCGGCCAGGCCCAGCAGTACGAGGAGCTGCTGCGCCTGCCCAACGTCGGGCTGGCCCTGGACCCGGAGTGGCGGCTCGCCCCCGGCCAGGTGCACATGGCGCAGATCGGGTCGGTGGACGCGGCCGAGATCAACGCGACGACGGCGTGGCTGGCGGATCTCACCGCGCACCACGACCTCCCGCAGAAGGTGGTGGTGCTGCACCAGTTCGCGGATTCGATGATCACGAACCGGCACCTCGTGGACACCTCGCGCCCCGAGCTCGCGCTCGTCCTGCACGCCGACGGCCACGGCACCCCCGACCTCAAGATGGGCACCTGGGAGCGGCTGCAGGAGGGCCTGCCCCCCGGGATCAGGATGGCGTGGAAGAACTTCTACGACGAGGACACGCCCACGTTCACCCCGGAGCAGACGTTCGCGATCGAGCCCCGGCCCTGGTTCGTCTCCTACCAGTAGTCCCTGCGCCCCGGCAGTCCCTCCAGCGGTCCCTGCACGGCCCCCGGCCCGGACCGGGGCTTGCTAGCGTGTGGCCGTGCGGACCGACAGACTCCAGAGCCCCCGGCAGCGCCGGACCATCGACCGGCTGGCCCGCTGGCTCACGCGCGCCCACGGCGCGGAGCCGGGGTGGGACGCCCTGGTCCTGGACGTCCTCAGCGTCGGCCGGGACCTGCGCCTGCAGGTCCGGGAGATCCGCGGCGACAGCACGTCCCGCCACCCGGTGGACGTCGCGGGACGCCGCAGCGTCCCGCGACGTCTGGCCCGCGCCCTCCAGGACGACTACGCCGACCTCGTGGACGGGTCGTGGCTGTCGGCGACCCTGATCGTCACGGTGTCCGAGCGGCGCTGGACGCGCCCCGGGGTGGAGCTCGTGCTGAACTACGGCGACGAGCCCGCGCTCCCGGCGCACGCCCCGCACCCGGTCGCGGCCGAGGACTGGCGGCGGCACCTGGCCCGCTACCGGAGGATGGACCGGAAGGTCCCCGGCTGGCTCCGGGAGCGCCTGGCCGACGCCGGCCTCGACGTGCCCGAGCGCTGAGCGCGACTGTTCGCCGTCCGGGAACACCCGCTCCTGCGCTTCTTCCCCCGTTCCCTCAGCATGCTGAGAGGTCTACGCTGGGAGCACCTGTTCACCGACCGGAGGGAGAGCCCATGGGCCTCGGAGACAAGATCAGCAACGCCGCGGAGAAGGCGGGCGGCACCGCCAAGGAGAAGGTCGGCGACGCCACCGACAACCGCGACCTGCAGGCCGAGGGCCAGGCGGACAAGCTGTCCGGCAGCGCCAAGCAGGCCGGCGAGCACGTCAAGGACGCGGGCAAGAACTTCAAGGACGGAATCTAGCAGTACGGTTCAGCCGTCGGACCACCCGGAGGGCCCCGGTGTCGTGCGCGACGCCGGGGCCCTCCGCCGTCCCCGCTCAGTCCCGCGGGTCGTCGCGCCCGGACTCCACCCCGGCGAGCTCCTCCGGTGAACCGTGCCCGGTGCGGGCCCGGGTGCGGGCGTCGACGGCCAGGAGGACGAGGACGACGACGCAGCCCGCGCCGGCCGCGAGCAGCTGCGTCCACCAGTCCCCCTCCGGGGCGAGCAGCGTGCGGTCCTCCAGCTGCCACGGCCACAGGGTCCGCAGGGCGCCGAGCATGAGTCCGGTGAGTGCCAGCATGGTGACGCGGTGGTGGTGGTCCAGGAGCCACTGCAGCCCCTTGACGATGACCACCATGCCCAGGGCCGCGCCGAGGAAGAACAGGGACAGGTAGCCGAGGTCGAGCTCGTCCACGGCACGCAGCGTCGGCTGGTAGAGCCCGATCGTCAGGAGCAGGAAGGAACCGGAGAGCCCCGGCAGCAGCAGCGCGGACACGGCGACCATGGCCGCGAGGACGACCAGCACGGGCGCGGGGCTCACCGTGGTGGGCGGGATGGACACCAGCACGAACGCGAGCACGGCGGCGAGCGCCACCACGACCGCGTCCCGGGCCCTCAGCGCACCGCCCGCCAGGCGGAGCGGCACCCCGACGGAGGCCAGGACCATGCCGAAGAACAGCGCCCGCATGGTGACCGGGTACTCCTCGACGAGGTGGCTCATGGGGCCGGCCACGGTGAGCAGGGCCGCGACCATGCCGATCACCACGGGCACCACGATCCGCCAGTGGACCCGGCCCAGGTGGTGCTTCACCCCGGCGGCGCGGTCGGGCCCGAGGAGCGCCCGCTTGCCGGCGGACACCACGTGCCCGGCGGAGTTGATGAGCTCGTCGTAGATGCCGACCACGAGGGCCACGGTGCCGCCGCTCACCCCGGGAACGGTCTCGACCACGCCGATGAGCGCCCCGCGCACCACGTTCCCGGGGATGCTGCGGCGGACCTCCCCGCCCGAGGCACCGGCGGCGGTGGCGCCTCCGGCGGGGGTGGCGCCTCCGGCGGTGGTGGCGGTCGGCGGCGTCGAGGGCCGGTCCGGGGACGACGAGGGTGTCACGGGTGCTCCTGGGCAGTGGAAGGGGGCAAGGGAGGAGTGCAGAGGAGGAGTGCAGGACAGGGGTCGCCTGCCAGGGTACCGGTGCGGGCGTGGAAAGGACCCGGCCCGCCGGTCGCCCCCCTGGCCGGTGCCCTGATCGAGATCGGCTTCGAGAACGTCCCGCCGGGCATGACGAGCTCCCGCCCGGCCTCGATCGAGATGCTCGCGTTCGTGCCGCTCTTCCCGCTCGCCGTGCTGGGCGGCATCGCCGACCGGCACGACGAGAGCCCGGCGTCGGAGGACTTCGGCTGCAGGCAGCCGTTCTTCGGCGGCGGGCCGATCACCGCCGCCCCGGTGCCGCTGATCCACCGGTTCGGCCCGTGGCCCCTGTTCATCACCATGTCGGTGGTGTTCGTGGTCGCCCGGCCGGAGGCACGGCCTGCCGCCGCCGGCTGGTGGCGAGCGGGGACGCCCGCCCCCCCTGGCCACCCCGACCCAGACCGGTCCGCGCACCCTCCCCGGGGACGCCGGAGCGTTCAGCCGGGGTGCTCGGCCGGAACGCGGGCGGGCGGGTGCCGGTGGGCGACCACCAGGAACCGGACCGGGAGCACGACCAGCTCGGTGGGCCCGTGCGGGGCCTCCGCCTCGAAGAGCAGGGAGTCGCCGGGCAGCAGCGGGTGGTCCCGGGTGCCGTGCCGGTAGACCATCTCCCCCTCCAGCAGGTGCACGAACTCGGTGCCGGGGTGGCGGACGAGCGGGGCCGTCCGCGCGGTGCGCGTGATGGTCACCAGGGTGGGCTCGAGCGGGTCGGTGCGGTCGCGCAGGACTCCGAGAGCGGTGTGCACGTGGCCGCGCGGTGTGCTTCCCCGCGCGACGACCACGCCCTCCCCCGCCCGGGTGAGGGCCAGCTCCCGGTCCTCCTCGAGCGCCCCGAACAGCGCGGTCACGGGCACCCCGAGTCCGTCGGCCAGCCGTTCGAGGGTCCCCAGCGAGCAGGACGTCGAGGCGCTCTCGACCTTGGAGATCATGGCCCGGGACAGGCCGGTGCGCTCGGCCAGGTCCTTGGCCGTGAGGCCGAGGACCGCACGGAAGTGCCTGACCTGCGCGCCGATGGAGCGCTCGAGCCCGCCCGCGGGCTCCTGCCCGGTGGTCCCGGCGTGCTGGGGTGCAGGGGCCCCTTTCCCGGGGCCCTCGGCGGCGGGGCGCGCTCCGGGCGTCACGGGCTCAGCGGGCCGGCACGGCAGTGCCCGGCCGGAAGCGGGCCGGGACCCCGCCCGCCCCCGTGGCGAGGTCGGCGGCCATCGCCCCGAGCAGCGGGGCGAACTTCCCCCCGTGCCCCGAGCAGGGCGAGACCACGGTGATCCCCTCGGCGGAGTCGAGCACGAAGTCCTCGTCCGGGGTGCTGGTGAACAGGCACGTGGTCTCGGCGTAGGGCTCGGGGACCAGCCCGGGCAGGTGCGCCCGCACGTAGGCCACGACCCGGGCGCGGTTGGCGGGATCGACCACGCCGTCCTGCGCGGCCGCCGAGCGGATCGGCCGCCCGCCGTGGTACTCGGCGACCTTCTGGCCGCGGAAGCCGGCGTCGCGCCCGCCGGGCAGGGAGTAGACCGGCAGCGCCCCGTCCTCGTGGATCGTGGTGGGCCAGGGCCGTTCCGGATCGCGGTACGGGAAGTGGAAGGCGTTCTCCTGCCGGACGGCCGGCCGCGGCAGGCCGTCCAGGAACGCCGGCGGCAGGGGCAGCTCGCCGAGGAGGTCGGGCAGGTGGCCGCCCGCGGCGACCACCACGTGGCCGGCGTCGAGGCGCTCCCCGCGGGGACCGGAGACCGTGAACCCGGCACCGGCGCGGGTGACCGCGGAGACCGGCCAGGCCGTGCGCAGCTGCGCCCCGGCCGCCACGGCCAGCTCCACCATGGCCTCGACTGCTCCCTGGGCGTCGAGCACGCCGGCCCCCGGCTGGAACAGGACGGAGGTCTCGACGGCGAGCTGCGGCCACCGCGAGCGCGCCTCGGCGGGTGTGAGCAGCTCGTGCTCCACGCCGACCGACTCCAGCACGCGGGCGAGGCGTCCGGGCTCCCGGCCACGGCCGTGGTCCACGCCGCCGACCCGGTCGATCAGCCGCCGTCCCGACCCGCTCTCCAGCCGGGCCCAGCAGGACTCGGAGCGGACCACGAGCTCCGCGTAGAAGGGGTCCGCGTAGGCGTAGCGGAAGATCCGGGCGGACCCGTGGGAGGAGCCCTGCGGCCCGGCCGGGACGTCGCGCTCCACGAGCACGACCTCCTCGCCGCGCTCCGCCAGTCGCCAGGCGGTGGCGGCGCCCATCAGTCCGGCACCGATCACCACGTACCGTGCCGCGGTCATGGGCTTGTCCTCTCGCCGTGTCGGACCAGGAAATCCCGTTCACCGAGCGTCAACTCGAGGGGTGTCCCGGCGCAGTGTGACCCAGAACCAGGCGTGCTTAACCTCACCGGCGGCGCGGGGACGACCGTCACATTCTGACGCCCCGGTCCGCGCGCGGGCAACCGCGCCGGGTTGCCCGCCGCGCGCGGTGTGACCGAAGTCAAGAGACCCGCGCCGGGCGCCCGGGCGCGGGGCCCGCGCGACCCGCGGCGGGCGGGGCACCATGGAGGAGTCAACACAACAAGACTTGATGGGAGGTGGCGTCATGACCGCTGCTGAGAGGTGGATCCTCGATCTGTCCGTGCTGCAGTCCGGCGACCGGATCGAGGTCTGGGACGAGGACTACGAGAGCTACGTCGGCACCGTGGGGCAGGTCTCCCTGTCCCTGGGGGTCCTCTGGATCCTCGAGGCCGGCACCGGTGTCCGCAGGCTGTTCCCCTTCGAGGGCTGCCGCATGCGCAGGGCCCCGCTGGCGCTCGCCGCCTGACCGACCACGCTCCACGATGCCCGACCGGCCCGGTTCCCCCCGGCGCCGGCCGGGCATCGTCACGTCCGGCCCTCCTCCGCTCCGGGCACGGCAGGATGGTCCCATGAGCATCCTCATCGGCCTGGACATCGGCGGCACCAAGACCCAGGGCCTGCGCGCCGAGGGCGGCACGGTGGTGCGGGAGGCCGTCGGCGGCAGCGCGAACGTCCAGAACGTCAGCCCCACCGCGGCCGCGGCCGTCCTGCGCCAGCTCCTCACCGAGCTGGGGGCCGAGGACGCGGACGTCGTGGTGGCGGGCGCCGGTGGCGTCGACACCGCGGCCGACGAGGAGGCGCTGCGGGGGCTGATCGGCCCGCACGCGGGCCGCGCCCGCGTCGTCGTGGTGCACGACACCCGGCTCGTGCTGGCCGCCGGCGGCTGCAGCACGGGGATCGCGGTCATCGCCGGCACGGGGTCCGCCGCGTGGGGGACCACCCCGGACGGGCGGGAGGCCCGCGCCGGGGGCTGGGGCCACCTGCTCGGCGACGAGGGCAGCGGCTACTGGATCGGCCGGGAGCTGGTGCGCCGCGCGCTCGCCCGGCACGACGACGGACTGCTCCCCGACGCCCTGGACCGGTCGGTCCTCGCCCACTGCGCCCTGGCCGAGCCCGGTGGGCTCATCGAACGCTTCCACGGGGCTCCGGAGCGCGGGTTCTGGGCCGGCCTCTCCCGTGTGGCGCTCACGGCGGCCGAGCACGACGACGACGCGATGCTGCTGGTGGAGCGCGCCGCGGGTGCGCTCGCGGACCTCGCCGCGACCGTGTCCCGGCGCCTGGCGCTGACCGGCCCGGTGGTGGTCGGCGGCGGGCTCGCCGTGCACCAGCCGCTGCTGCGGCAGCGGTTCCGGGAGGCCGCGGCGCAGCGGGGGCTCGGGGCCGTCCGGGTGCTCGACCGCGACCCCGTGCACGGCGCACTGCGCCTGGCGGACCGCCCGTGAGCGGGGACGCCGGCTTGGCCCTACCCTGAACGGGTGACCACCCTCGCCCCCGCCCGCCGCCCCGGGCTCCGTCCGACCGCCTACGTGCTGGCGGCCGTCGTCTCCGTCCAGTTCGGCGGTGCCCTCGCCGCGGTCCTCGTCCCGCTCATCGGGGCCTCCGCGACGGTGACGATGCGCCTGCTGATCAGCGCCGTGATCATGCTGCTGGTCATCCGCCCGCGGCTGCGCGGGCGCAGCCGCGAGGCCTGGCGCGCCGGACTGCTCTTCGGGGCCGCGCTGGCCGGGATGAACTTCGCGTTCTACCAGTCCCTGGCCACCCTGCCGCTGGGCGTGGCCGTGACCGTCGAGTTCCTGGGCCCGCTCGCGCTCTCGGCGGTGCTGTCCCGCCGGGCCCGGGACGTGCTGGCCGTGCTGGCGGCCCTCGCCGGGGTCGTGCTGATCTCCCAGGCGCTCACGGTGCCGTGGGCGGAGCTCGACCTGGTCGGCATCGCGTGGGCGGCGCTGGCCGGGGTGGGCTGGGCTGCCTACATCCTGGGCAGCCGGTCCGCCGGCCGGCACTTCGACCAGCTGGACGGGCTGGCGGTGGCGCTGGTCGTCGCCGCGGTCCTGGTCACCCCCGTGGGCGTCGCCACCGCCCACGCCCCCGCCGTGACCTGGACCGTGCTCGCGGGCGGGGTCGGGATCGCCCTGCTGTCCTCGGTGGTGCCCTACTCGCTCGAGCTGCTGGCGCTGCGCTCCATCCCGCCGATGGTCTTCGGGATCCTGCTCAGCCTCGAGCCCGCCGTCGCGGCGCTGGCCGGGCTGCTGGTGCTGGACCAGGGGCTCACGGCCCTGCAGCTGCTCGGCATGGGCCTGGTGGTGGCGGCGAGCGCCGTGATCATGGTGGGCAGCGGCACCCCCGAGGTGGCAGCGGAGACGGGGGCCCTGGACGTGGTCCGGACACAGGAAGAATGATCAGCCCCCTGTGCAAGTGCCGCGTTCCCGTGATGGGATGGACCCATGGACGCCAACGAGATCATGGACCGCATCCGCTCCGCCCGGGACCACGCCCTGGAGCAGGAGCGCGAGGAGCGCAAGAACATCGCCGACGCCGACACCGCGGACAAGCAGGGCGCCGCGAGCGTGCGCCTGGCCACCCGCCAGGCCGTGCGCGAGGCCTTCGACGACATCCTCGGGGAGAGCACCGATCCCGAGCAGGACGGCTGAGCCCACGGGACGGCGCCTGACCACCCCTGGAGGACTCCGGTGAGCCGGACGGCCGTGGTGGGCGCGGGCATCGTCGGCCTCGCCACCGCCCACGCCCTGCGGTCCCGCGGCGCCGACGTCACCCTCTACGAGTCCGGTCCGCCCGGCGGCGGGCAGTCCGCCGGGCAGTCCCGGATCTTCCGGCACGCCCACGCCGATCCGCGGCTGGTGTCGCTGGTCGCCCGCAGCAGAGCTCTGTGGCGGGAGTGGGAGCAGGAGTTCGGGACGGAGCTGGTCTCCCCGGACGGGGCCGTGGCGATCGGGGACGGCGTCGAGGACAAGCTGCGCACCCTGGAGCCCTTCCCGGGCATTCCTGTCCGGCGCCTCGATCCGGCGGAGCTGCACGACCGGCTGCCCCTCCTGGCCGACTGGGGCGGCCCGGCGATGCTCGACGTCGAGGGCGGCGCCATCCGCACCCTGGCCGCCGTCGGCGCACTCACGGAGCAGCTCGGCGGGTCGGTGCTGCGCGAGCACGTGCTCTCCGTGCGGCGCACCGGTCCCGGCCGGGTGGAGGTGCGCACGGGCACCACGTGCGAGCACTACGACCACGTGGTGCTGTGCGCCGGCCGGGGCACCGCCCCCCTGGCGCGCGGGGCCGGTCTCGACCTGCCGGTCTCCCTCGGCGCCCACGTCCGTCTGACCTTCGCCGTGGCCGCCCCCCGGGAGCTGCCCGCGGGCCCGCACGGGCTGCCCACGCTCCAGGACGCCAGCGGCGCCTTCGGGGAGACGGGCGTCTACGCCGCACCGTACCCGGACGGCCGCCACTACTCCGTGGGCCTCAGCGCCGACACGGACGCCCACCCGGACGGCGGCCTGACCGACCCCGGACGGCTCGCCGCGTTCGCGGAGCGCACCGTCGCCTACGTGCAGCGGGCCCTGCCGGGCCTGGACCCCGCCCCGGTCGACCACGTGCACTGCTGGGTCACCCGTCTGCCCTGGGGCGACGACGGCGTGGGCGTCTGGTCCGAGGACGGACTCACCGCCCTCGCCGGGCACAACCTGTTCAAGCAGGCACCGGCCCTGGGCGAGGCCCTCGCCGAGACCGCCCTGACCGGGACGGTCCCCGGCGACCTGCACCACGAGGAGCAACTGGGCCGTTCGGCCGGCTGAGCGCGGACGTCCTCGCGGTGACCGACCCGCCGCGACAGGTGATCCACGTCGACTCCCGGGTCGCCCAGGATCCATGACAGCCCCGGAGAGCCCGCTGCCAACCGTCCCTCGTGGTGTTCACTGTTATGTTTTCAGCACGTCGATGTTGTCAGCACGTCGACCGCCGGACGGCGAACGACAAGGCCCCCGGGCGGACGAGGGGGCGGACGAGGAAACGGATGAAGCGCACCCAGGACTGGGGCGACGAGCTCGAGCTCGCCGCGCTCACCCGGTCGACGCTCAAGGACTCGACGGAGGCGCTGATCCGCCGCGCCCTGCTCAGCGGGGCCATGCGCCCCGGGGAGATCTACTCGGCCAACAGCCTGGCCGCGCGCCTGGGAGTCTCCAACAGCCCGGCCCGCGAGGCCATGATGTCGCTGGTCAACAAGGGCCTGCTGGAGCTCGTGCGCAACCGGGGATTCCGCGTGGTGGAGCTGACCGAACGGGACCGGCAGGAGGTCTACGACCTGCGCCGGCTCATCGAGGTGGAGGCCGTGCGACGGGTGGCCGAGCAGGGCGTCGACGCCGAGCAGGCCGCCCTGCTGCGGGATCTGGGCGAACGCACCGTCGCCGCCTCCGGCGGTCACGACATGGTCGAGTACCTCGAGGCGGACCAGCGCTTCCACGCCACCCTCGTGGGGATGCTCCGGAACACGCGGTGGACGGCGATCGTGGAGAACCTGCGGGACCAGTCACGGATCAACGGGTCCTACCACCTGCAGGAGCGCGGGCGGCTGGAGAGCAGCGCCCTGGAGCACCGGGACATCGCCGAGGCGGTCGT
>JAPSHS010000106.1 GCA_031179495.1 Kocuria sp.
CCGTCCACCGAGACGTAGCGCCGCCGGGCGCCGTCCTCGACGGTCACGGTCTTCAGCGTGCCCACGGTGTAGAGGGTGCAGGCGGACGGCCCGGAGATCGCCCGTCCGGGCTCGATGGACAGGTGCGGGACCGCCATGCGCAGGGAGCGCGCCGTGGACGCCACCTGGTCCGCGAGGGACTCGGCGATCTCGCGCGCCGGGCGCGGGGTGTCCGCCTCGGTGTAGGCGATGCCGTAGCCGCCGCCGAGGTCGAGCTCGGGCAGGGTCAGCCCGAAGCGCTCGTCGGCCCGGGCCATGAAGGCGAGCACCCGCTCGGCGGCCTTCCCGAAGCCGTCGGCGTCGAAGATCTGGGAGCCGATGTGGCAGTGGATGCCGCGCAGGTCGAGGGCGGGGTCCACCACGCACGCGGAGACGGCCTGCATCGCGGGGCTGTCCCCGCCGTCCTCGGGGGCGGCCAGGGAGAGCCCGAACTTCTGGTCCTCGTGGGCGGTGGCGATGAACTCGTGCGTGGACGCGTGCACCCCCGGGGTCACCCGGATCATCACCGGCGCCACGACCCCCAGGGTGCGCGCCAGGTGGGCCACGAGCTCGATCTCGCCGAGGGAGTCCACGACGATCCGGCCGAGACCGTTGTCGAGGGCGCGGGTGATCTCGGCGGCCGACTTGTTGTTGCCGTGCAGCGCGATCCGGGCGGGCTCCATGCCGCCGCGCAGGGCGACGGCCAGCTCCCCGCCCGAGGACGTGTCGACGTTGAGACCCTCGTCGCGGACCCAGCGCACGACCTCGGTGGTCAGGAAGGACTTCCCGGCGTAGTAGACGGAGACCTCCGCGCCGATCCGCGCGAACGCCTCGGTGAAGGCCTCGCGGAACTCCCGGGCGCGGGCCCGGAAGGTGTCCTCGGAGTAGACGTAGGAGGGGGTGCCGTAGCGCTCGGCGAGCTCCGGGACGGGGATCCCCGAGACGGTCAGCACGCCGTCGGCGTCGCGGTGGAACGCCGCGGGCCAGATGGCGGGGTCGAGGGCGTCGAGGTCCTCGGGCACGCTCAGCCACTCGGGTGCCAGGGGCGAGTCCTCGGTGCGGGTCGTCCGGTCGACGGTCATGCGGTCACATCCTCTCGGGGGCCGACACGCCGAGGACGCCCAGGCCGTTGGCCAGGACCTGGCGTGCGGCGTCGTTGAGCCACAGGCGGGTGCGGTGCAGGTCGGTGACGTCGTCGTCGCCCTGGGGGGCCACGCGGCAGACGTCGTACCAGCGGTGGTAGGTCCCGGCGATCACCTCGAGGTGGCGTGCCACCCGGTGCGGCTCCCGGAACTCGGCGGCCTGCGCGAGCACGGAGGGGTACTGCCCCAGGGCCGCGAGCAGCTCCCCCTCCGTCGGGTGCTCGAGCAGGGCGGCGTCGAACACGGCTTCGCCGTCCGCGCCCGTGCGGGCGACCCCGGCGGCCTCGGCGTTGCGCCCGACGGCGCAGGTGCGGGCGTGGGCGTACTGCACGTAGAAGACCGGGTTCTCGTTGGAGCGGCGGGTCAGCAGGTCCAGGTCGATGTCGATGTTGGAGTCCACGGAGAAGCGGGTCAGCGAGTACCGGGCGGCGTCCACGCCGACGGCCTCGACGAGGTCCTCCATGGTCACGACGTTGCCGGCGCGCTTGGACATCCGCACGGGCACCCCGTCCTTCACGAGGTTGACCATCTGGCCGATGAGCACCTCGACGCGGTCCGGGGAGTCCCCCAGCGCGGCCGCGGCGGCCCTGAGCCGCGCCACGTAGCCGTGGTGGTCGGCGCCGAGCATGTAGATGCACAGGTCGGCGCCGCGGTCGCGCTTGTCCTTGAAGTAGGCGATGTCCCCGGCGATGTAGGCCGCCTGGCCGTCCGACTTGATCACCACCCGGTCCTTGTCGTCGCCGTAGGCGCTCGAGCGCAGCCACCACGCGCCGTCCGCGAAGTACAGGGCGCCCGAGGTCTTGAGCTGCTCGAGCAGGCCCTCGACGGCGCCGTTCTCGAACAGGGACTGCTCGTGGAAGTACACGTCGAAGTCGACGCCGAACTCGTGCAGCGAGGACTTGATCTCCGCGAACATCAGCTCCACGCCCGCGGCCCGGAACCCCTCCTGGGGGTCGGCGGAGTCCAGCACGCCGGGGTGCTGGGCGACGATCCGCTCGGCGATCTCGGTGATGTAGTCCCCGCCGTAGCCGTCCTCCGGGGCGGGCTCGCCCTGGGCGCGGGCCAGCAGGGAGCGGGCGAAGCGGTCGATCTGCGCGCCGTGGTCGTTGAAGTAGTACTCCCGCAGCACCTGCGCGCCCTGCGCCTCGAGCACCCGCGCGAGGGAGTCGCCCACCGCGGCCCAGCGGGTGCCGCCCAGGTGGACGGGGCCGGTGGGGTTCGCGGAGACGAACTCCAGGTTGATGGACGTCCCGGCCAGCGAGTCCGCCGTGCCGAAGGCCTCGCCCTGCTCCACGATCGTGCGGGCGATCCCGCCGGCGGCGGCGGCGTCCAGGGTGATGTTGAGGAAGCCCGGTCCGGCCACGTCGACGGCGGCCACGCCGGCGGTGCCCTGCAGCCGGCCCTGGACGACGGCGGCGACGTCGCGGGGCGCGCGGCCCACCTTCTTGGCGAGCTGCATGGCGATGTTGGTCGCCCAGTCCCCGTGCTCCCGGTTCTTCGGTCGCTCGATCCGCACCTCCGGCAGCTCGGCACCGTCGCCGAGGGCGAGCTCGCCCTGGGCCACGGCGTCCTGCAGGCATGCGGATACGGCGAGAGAAAGTTGTTCTGGAGTCACCGGACCAGTGTAACCGGGCCTCGCACAGGGCCCGCGCGGGGCGGTCGACGACAGCCCCGGAAAACCTGCTAGTATCGTCGAGGTTCATCGCTGAGGCGGTGAAAGGCCCGCGTAGCTCAGGGGATAGAGCGTCTGCCTCCGGAGCAGAAGGCCGTAGGTTCGAATCCTACCGCGGGCACCCAGCAGGACGAAGGCCCCGGACCGCATCGGTCCGGGGCCTTCGTCGCGCCCGGGCGTCGCGCTACGCCTGCCGCCCGGCCCGCACCCGGCCCAGGGCGTGCAGCAGCAGCCCCGCCGCCAGGACCACTCCCCCGCGCACCCAGACCTCGGCGCCCAGCTGCGTCAGCAGCACGAGGCAGGAGAGCACGGCCAGGACCGGCACCACCGTCCAGGCGCGGAAGTGCCGGTGCTCCACCCGGTCCCGGCGCAGCACCAGCACCGCCACGTTGGAGCTGATGAAGACGACGAGCAGCAGCAGGACCACCGTCTCGGCCAGCACCACCACCCCACCGGTCAGCGTGAGCGCCACGGCCAGCAGCGTGGTCACGAGGATGGCCACCCACGGGGTGCGCCGGCCCGGCAGCACCCGGGCGAACACCGGCGGGAAGAGTCCCTCCACTCCCATGCCGTAGGCCAGCCGGCTGGACATGATCATGGTGAGCAGGGCTCCGTTGGCGACCGCGATCAGGGCCACGAGGCTGAACAGCCACGCGGGCACCGGGACGCCGGTGGCTCCGACGGCGTCGAGCAGGGGTGCGCTCGAGGCTGCGAGCTCGTCCGCGGGCAGCGCCACGGAGGCCGCGGTGCCGACGAGCATGTACATCACCCCGGCCGTGAGCAGCGCACCGAAGAGCGCACGGGGGTAGACCCGCGACGGGTCCCGGACCTCCTCGGCCACGTTCGCCGACGTCTCGAAGCCGACGAAGGAGTAGTAGGCCAGCAGCGCAGCCCCCAGCACGCCCACGACCGGGTCGACGCCCTCCCCGAACTGCACGGCACGCCCCAGGTCGCCGCCCCCGGCGCCGAGCATCATCGCGACCACCACGACGACCAGCACGAGGCCGGAGAGCTCGACCGCGGTCATCACGATGTTCGCCCGCAGCGACTCCTTGATCCCCCGGGCGTTGAGCGCGGCGACCAGGAGGAGGAACACGACGGCCCCGACGGCCGGGGGCACGTCGACGAAGCTGGCGAGGTAGTCCCCGCTGAAGGCGAGGGCCAGGGCGGCGGCGCTGACGATGCCGGCGGCCAGCATGCAGAAGCCGACGAGGTAGGAGACGATCGGCGACCGGAAGGCCCGCTGCGCGAACACGGCGGCGCCGCCGGCCTGCGGGTACTTGGTGACCAGCTCCGCGTAGGAGGTGGCGGTCAGCAGCGCGAGCAGCAGCGCCACCAGCATGGGCACCCAGGTCACCCCGCCGACCTCGCCGGCGATCGCCCCCGCGAGGGCGTACACCCCGGCCCCGAGGACGTCGCCGAGGATGAACAGGTACAGGAGGGGACCGGTGATGTCCCGCTTCAGAGCCGGACGCTCAGTGAGCTGTTGTTCCATGCCCCGAGTCTAGGCACCCGGGCGGGCACACCGCCGCCGCGTCAGCCGCGCTCGCGGGGGTCCTCCCCGGGCCGCCCCGGCCCGTGTCGGAACGCGTCGGGGTCGTAGGGGAGCACGGGACCGTCCCCGAACTGCTCGTCGAGCAGCAGGTCCTCGGGGTGGGGGACCTCCCCCAGCGACCGGCGCCAGTTGAACCCGGTGACGGCCAGGGCCCCTCCGCCGAGCAGGGTCACGGCGCCCAGGACGGAGACCACCACCCCGCGCGTGCCCAGCCCGGCGCCCTCCACCACGGAGGCCCGTGCGAGGTGGTGGATCGCCTCGGGCACGGTGAACGTGGAGAGGAACAGCGCCACCACGCCCAGGGCCACCATCCACCCCCCGGTGCGTCGGCGGCGGGCGCGCTGCTCCTGAGAGGGCTCGGGCACGGTCGTGGCCTCCTGGGCTGGTGGGTTCTCGCGGGCGGACGGAGCGGGCCGCCTCCGGCCCGCCCGCGCCGGTCGGGGACCGCCGGTCAGCGACCGTCCTCGGTCTTGACGCTCTCGAACAGCGTAGCGTCGTCGAAGGCGCCCTGCTCGGCCCCCGGCTGCAGCCGGCGGAACTGCTCCAGCAGGCCGGGGACCGTCATGGACCTCTTCTGCGCGGCGTCGAGCTCGAAGAGCACCCGCCCCTCGTGCATCATGATCAGCCGGTTGCCCAGGCGCAGCGCCTGCTCCATGTTGTGCGTGACCATCACCGTGGTCAGGTGCTGCTCGGCCACG
>JAPSHS010000027.1 GCA_031179495.1 Kocuria sp.
CCTCCGGGCGCAGCCCGGCGGGCAGAAGGCCCGGCAGGGCGTCCTCGCGCACGAGGACGCCCTGCTCGGGGTAGTACGGGACGGGCTGGGTCACGACCGGGCCTGCTGCGCTCGCCTGCTGCGTCCGGGGCTCAGGCGCGGGCCCGGGCCCGGTTGGCCTTGAGCCGCTCGTTGGCGTCGAGGACCACCTTGCGGATCCGGATGGACTCCGGGGTGACCTCCACGCACTCGTCCTCGCGGGCGAACTCGAGGGACTCCTCGAGGGTGAGCTTGCGCGGGGGCGTGAGGTTCTCGAAGGTGTCGGAGGAGGCCGCACGCATGTTGGTGAGCTTCTTCTCCTTCGTGATGTTCACGTCCATGTCGTCGGCCCGGGAGTTCTCGCCGACGATCATGCCCTCGTAGACCTCGGAGGTGGGCTCCACGAAGAACGAGCCGCGCTCCTGCAGGTTGATCATGGCGAACGGGGTGACCACGCCGGCGCGGTCGGCGATCATCGAGCCGTTGGTGCGGTACTCGATGTCCCCGGCCCACGGCTCGTAGCCGTCGGCGTAGGAGGAGGCGATGCCGGCGCCGCGGGTCTCGGTGAGGAACTTGGTGCGGAAGCCGATGAGCCCGCGGGAAGGGACCTTGAACTCCATGCGCACCCAGCCGGTGCCGTGGTTGGCCATGGCCTCCATGCGGCCCTTGCGCCCGGCCATCAGCTGGGTCACGGCCCCGAGGAACTCGTCGGGCACGTCGATGGTCATGTGCTCGTAGGGCTCGTGCACCTTGCCGTCGACGGTCTTCGTCACGACCTGGGGCTTGCCCGCGGTCAGCTCGAAGCCCTCGCGGCGCATCTGCTCCACGAGGATGGCCAGGGCCAGCTCGCCGCGGCCCTGCACCTCCCAGGCGTCGGGCCGCTGGGTGGGGAGCACCTTGAGCGAGACGTTGCCGACGAGCTCCTTGTCGAGGCGGTCCTTGACCTGGCGGGCGGTGACCTTGGCGCCCTTGACGCGACCGGCCAGCGGGGACGTGTTGATCCCGATGGTCATGGAGATCGCGGGGTCGTCCACCGTGATCAGGGGCAGGGGCTTCGGGTTCTCCGGGTCGGTGAGGGTCTCGCCGATGGTGATCTCCTCGATCCCGGCCACGGCCACGATCTCGCCCGGGCCGGCGGACTCGGCCGGCACGCGGTCCAGACCCTTGGTCGCCAGCAGCTCCGAGATCCGCACGTTCTTGAGCTCGCCGTTCGCACGGGCCCAGGCCACGGTCTGGCCCTTCTTCAGGGTGCCGTTGAAGATGCGCAGCAGGGCGAGGCGGCCGAGGAACGGGGAGGCGTCCAGGTTGGTCACGTGCGCCTGCAGCACGCCCTCGGGGTCGTAGGAGGGCGCCGGGACGTGCTCGATGATCGTCTTGAACAGCGGCTCGAGGTCCTCGTTGTCCGGCAGGGAGCCGTTGGCCGGCTGGTCGAGGGAGGCGCGGCCGTCACGGCCCGCGGCGTAGACGACGGGCACGTCCAGGACGGCGTCGAGGTCGAGGTCGGGCTCGTCCTCGGAGATGTCCGAGGCCAGGCCCAGGAGCAGGTCCATGGACTCGCCCACGACCTCCTCGATCCGGGCGTCGGGGCGGTCCACCTTGTTGACCACGAGGATCACGGGCAGCTTGGCCTCGAGCGCCTTGCGCAGCACGAAGCGGGTCTGGGGCAGCGGGCCCTCGGAGGCGTCCACGAGCAGCACGACGCCGTCGACCATGGACAGGCCGCGCTCGACCTCGCCGCCGAAGTCGGCGTGGCCGGGGGTGTCGATGACGTTGATGGTGATGGTCTCCCCCTCGGCGGAGGGCCCGTCGTAGAACACCGTGGTGTTCTTGGCGAGGATCGTGATCCCCTTCTCGCGCTCCAGGTCACCGGAGTCCATCACGCGCTCCTCGACCTCACCGTGGGCGGAGAACGCGTGCGTCTGCTGCAGCATCGCGTCCACGATGGTGGTCTTGCCGTGGTCGACGTGGGCCACGATGGCCACGTTGCGGAGGTCGGCGCGCTGGGCGGTGGTGGAGGTTACAGACATACGCGTGGGTCTCTCTTCGGGTGGAGATGCGGGGGGAGGTGCAGCCCTCCCGATGGGTGCGGCCGGGGCGCCGCCGCGCACCCGGAGGGGCCCGGGCGGGGGCGCCCGCACAGCGGGCCACCGTACAGTCTACCTTGCGGGGCCCCTGCGGCGGCACCCCGGTGCGCTGTGACCCCGCCGACTCCCCCGCCGGCGGCACGCCGCGAGGAGGACCAGCGCGGCGATCCACCGGCTGCGCACCGGACCGGCCCTCACCAGGAGGGCAGCACCGGCAGCGGCCCGTCCGGCGCGACACGCCCGGTCTCCCCGCGCGCCAGCCACGCGAGCAGACCGGCGCGGTCGGAGCGGACCCGGGCGGTGCCGTCGCCGACCACCCACTCGTCGCCCTCCTCGCTCACCAGCGTCATCCCGGGGGCGTCCTTGGCCCGCATGGTGCGCACCGCCGCCTCGAGGGCGTCGAGCAGCGAGTCGGGCTCGGCCCGCTCGAGGGTCCAGCCCGTGTCGAGGTCGTGGTGGTGGACGACGATCTCCGAGTTGCGCAGCGCCACGACGGCCTGGGCGGGGATCCGCTTGCCGTGCATGTGCACCTCGTCGACGGCGAGCCCGCCGCCCAGCCGCCGGGACTGCTCGGCGAAGTAGGCCGCGCTCTCCCGCGCCCTGTGCACCAGCTCCTCGCGGGGCAGGGCGGCGAACTCGTCGATCTCCCGGTTGCGGGCCTCGGGGGACGCGTAGGGACGCTGCTCCTCGCCCGTGACGGCCCAGTCGACGAGCCTGACGAGGGCCCGGCCGTTGGAGGCGAGGTGGGCGACGACGTGGGCGCGGGTCCAGCCACCGCACAGCGAGGGCGCGGCCAGCTCCTCGTCGGAGAGGGACTCGACGGTGGCGAGGAAGCTGTCGGTCTCGCGCTCGAGCCGGGACAGGTCCGAGGACAGGCGGGTGGTTTCACTCATGCGCCCACCCTATCCAGCCCCCTGTGATCCGGGCCACCGCCGGGTGCCGGGGAGCGGTCCGCGGCCGGGGGCGCCGCCCTGCGGGTCCATCTGGGGCGGCGCCCCTCCTGCGCTCGGCTCAGACGACCGGCAGCCGCGCGAACGCGCGCTCGGCGGCCCGCCGGCGGGTGGCCGAGAGCTCCTCGAAGGGCTCCAGCACGAGACCCGGGGACGACGCCCGCCGGCTGCGCCCCCAGGTCCCCACGATCTGCCCGCCGGCCACGACGGTGGGCTTGAAGACGCCGTTCGCGCCGGGGACGATGCGCGCCGCGTGCTGCGCGGCCAGGACGTGCGAGCGGTCCCCGTAGCCCAGGACGTACTCGTCGAACGGCGGCAGCAGGTGCACCCCGGCGGCCCGGCGGCCGGTGCGCGCCGTGTCCTCGAGGACCTCCGGGGCGCACCACAGCTCCTGTCCGCCGCGGTCGCGCACGGCCACGACGTCGTCGAGCACGCCCACCGCGGCGCGCACCGTGGAGCGCGGCAGCGCCGCCCAGCGGGCGGCGTCCGCGACGGAGGCGGGGCCGTGGCTGCGCAGGTACCGGCGCACCCAGCGCACCACGACGGGCGGCACGCCGGCACCCGGCGGGGCGTGAGCGGGCTCCTCCGCCGCGACCGGGACCCAGTCCGCGACGGGGACCACGAGCTGGTCCCGTGCGTTCCCGGCCAGGGGTCCCATGCACAGGCTCGCGTCCAGGTGCAGGGCGAGCATGAGGTGGTAGGCCCGCCCGGGAG
This sequence comes from Kocuria sp., assembly GCA_031179495.1. Classification (GTDB taxonomy): domain Bacteria; phylum Actinomycetota; class Actinomycetes; order Actinomycetales; family Micrococcaceae; genus Kocuria; species Kocuria sabuli. Next base: position 3,767 of record JAPSHS010000027.1, read on the forward strand.
CGCCCAGCAGCCCGGCCTCGTCCCACGCGGCGTGCAGCCGCTCGCGGGGCTGCGGACCGTGGCGCAGCGCCGCCAGCGCGGTCTCCCGGGCGGCGTCCAGGCGCTCGTCGATGCCCAGCTCGCGCCGCCGGGCGGCCGTCGAGGAGACGGTCCGGGGCCCGAGCACGGCCAGCCACGCCCGCAGCTCCTCGGCGGGCACCAGGTGCAGGGTCCCGCGCATGGGCCAGGTGCGCACGATCCGGCCCGCCTCGAAGGCCTCCCGCAGCCCGGCGGCCCCGGCGCTCCGGCGCAGCCCGACCGACACGAGGGCGCCGGGCAGGTCCTGCGCCTGGACCGCTCCCAGGGCGCGCACGACGTCCTCCGGGGCCGCGTCGCGCGGCCGCGCCAGCCCCTGGGCGGCCAGGCGCGCCAGGCCGATCTCCCGGTCGCCGAGGACGGGCGCGGAGCTCACGACAGGGCCCGTCCCCGCTGCTCGGGCAGGGCGAACGTCGCGGCGGCGGCCACGAGGAACGCGGCCCCGAAGACGGCGAAGACCACGACGAGGTCGTAGCGCTCCCCGCCCAGGCCCAGCAGCACCGGCACGGACAGCGGGGCAAGGATGGAGGCGATCCGGCCGAACGCGGCGGCCGCGCCGGTGCCCGTCCCGCGCAGCGCGGTGGGGTACTGCTCCGGGCCGATCGCGTACAGCGCGCCCCACGCGCCCAGGTTGAAGAAGGACAGCGCCATGCCGGAGCCGACCACCTGCCACGGGAGCACCGCGGTCCCCACCGAGACGATGCCGAACAGCAGCGCGCTCACTGCGGAGCCTCCGAGGAAGACCGCCAGGGTGATCCGCCGGCCCCAGACCTCGATGAGCCACGCGGCCGCCGCGTAGCCGGGCAGCTGGGCGAGCGTGATGACCAGGACGTAGCCGAAGGACGTGGTGAGCGTGAAGCCCTGCTGGAGCAGCAGCGTGGGCATCCAGATGAACGCGCCGTAGTAGGCGAAGTTGATGCAGAACCACACGGTCCACAGGGCTCCCGTGCGCCGCCGCAGCCCGGTCGACCAGATGCCCCCCGCCCCGGGCACCGGCGCGGCCGCGTGCTCGTCGGCCCCGGCGTGCGTCTCGGGCTCCGCCCGCGAGCGGCCCAGGGCCGGGGCGCGCTCGAAGGCGCGCACCGCGGCCTCGGCCTCCTCCGTGCGGCCGCGGCTCTCCAGGAAGCGCACGGACTCCGGCAGCGCCCGGCGCACGACCACCGCGTACGCGGCCGGCACCAGTCCCACGACCAGGGCCCACCGCCACCCGTCCGGGGAGGTCGGCACCACGAAGTAGCCGATGAGCGCGGCGAGGATCCAGCCGACGGCCCAGAAGGACTCGAGGACCACCACGAGGCGGCCGCGGATCCGCCGGGGCGCGTACTCGGAGACGAGGGTCGAGGCGACGGGCAGCTCCGCGCCGAGGCCGAGTCCCACCACGAAGCGCAGGAGGACGAGCGCGGCGAGGGAGCCGACGAGCGCGGACGCGCCGGTGGCCAGCCCGTAGACGAGCAGGGTCAGGGCGAAGACCTGGCGCCGGCCGATCCGGTCGGCGAGGAGACCGCCGAGGCCGGCGCCCACGGCCATGCCCACGAAGCCGATCGAGGCCAGCAGGGACAGCTCCCCGGAGCTCAGCGCCCACTGCTGGGCCAGGGCGGCCATCACGAACGAGATGAGGCCCACGTCCATGGCGTCCAGGGCCCAGCCGATGCCGGAGCCGACGAGCAGCTTCCGGTGCTCGGTGGTGTACGGCAGCCGGTCCAGCCGCTGCGGACGGGTCAGCGCGGACGTCCTGCCGTCGGGCCGCGGGCTCTGCTGCATGCTCGGGTCCTTCCCCTCTGCGCGGTGCTGCGCGGTTCGGCGCGGTGCTGCGACCACTGTAGGCGGTCGGCGGAGCGGACGGAGCGGACGGCGCGGGGCGCCGGGCTGAGGTCGTCGGGCGCCGGCCGCCCCGGCCCCGCCCGGGACCGGCTGCGCCCCTAGACTGGGAGGGTCCCCACCCACCGGTCCGGCGAGGGAGCCTCCTGTGACAACGGTCGCCGTGTACCTGGTCGTCGCCTTCGGCGCCGGCGCCCTCGCCGTCCTGCTCCGGCTGCCGCCCCTGGTCGGCTTCCTGGCCGCGGGCTTCGTGCTCAACGGCCTGGGCGTGGAGCGGCTGGAGGCCATGGAGGAGCTCGCCGACATCGGCGTCACCCTCATGCTGTTCGGGATCGGGCTCAAGCTGGACGCGCGGTCCCTGCTCCGCCGCGAGGTCTGGGGCACCGCCGGGCTGCACATGGTGGTCAGCACGGCGCTGGGCGCCGGTTTCCTGGGGCTGTTCATGCTGGCCGGCCTCGCGCTGCCCGAGGCGGACCTGCCCACGCTCGCCCTGGTGGGCTTCGCGCTGTCCTTCTCCAGCACCGTGCTGGTGTTCAAGGTGCTCGAGGAGCGCAGCGAGACCACCTCCCTCTACGGCCGCGTGGCGATCGGCGTCCTGATCATGCAGGATCTCGCGGCGGTCGCGTTCATCACCGCCACGAACGAGCACCCGCCGAGCCCCTGGGCGTTCGCGCTGGTGCTGCTGGTGCCCGGCGCCTGGGTGTTCCGCCGGATCTGGTCCCGGATCGGGCACGGGGAGATGCAGGCCCTGTTCGGGGTGGTCATGGCCCTGGTGCCCGGCTACATCGCCTTCTCCGCGGTGGGGCTCAAGGGGGACCTCGGCGCGCTGCTGGTGGGCATGCTCCTGGCCTCGCACGCGAACGCGGGCGAGCTCTCCCGCACCCTGTTCACCTTCAAGGACCTGCTGCTCGTGGCGTTCTTCGTCTCGATCGGCTTCAACGGCATGCCGGACACCATGACGGTGCTCCTGGGACTGCTGCTGCTGCTGCTCGTGCCGGTGCAGGCGATGCTGTTCGTGCTCCTGCTGTGGCTGTTCGGGCTGCGCCGCCGGACCTCGCTGCGCGGCGGGCTGGCCCTGGCCAACCACTCGGAGTTCGCCCTGATCGTGGGCGCCATCGGGGTCTCCGCAGGGATGCTCGCGGAGCGCTGGCTCGTGGTGCTCTCCGTGGCGGTCGCGGCGAGCTTCGTGGTCTCCGCGGTGGTCAACCGCCGTGGCTCGCCCCTGATCAGCACCCTGGCGCGACGGCTGCCGGAGCACCCCGAGCACCGGCTGCACCCGGAGGACCGGCCCATCGACATCGGCCACGCCGACGTGCTGGTGCTGGGCATGGGCCGGGTGGGACAGGCCGCCTACCGGGAGTTCTCCGAGGAGCACGGGTTCACCGTGCTGGGCATCGAGAACTCCACGGACCGCGCCGAGCGCCTCCGCCGGGAGGGCTTCGACGTGCAGAACGAGGACGCGACCGACCAGGAGTTCTGGGAGCGGGTGATCGCGACCGGGCACGTGCGGATCGCGGTGCTGGCCATGCCCTTCCACGGCTCCAACCTCGTGGCGCTGCGCCAGCTCACGGACTCGGGGTTCGCGGGGGCCGTGGCCGCCGTGGCGCAGTACGACGACGAGGTGCAGGAGCTGCGGGGGCACGGGGTGCGGACGGTGTTCAACCTCTACAGCGGGGCAGGGATCGCCCTCGCCGCGGAGACCGTCGAGGCCCTCGGCCGCCGGGCCGACTGACGGCGCCGCCGGACCGGCCGACGGCGGGGCCGGTCCGTCCCGGCACCGGCCGCGTCACGGTGCGGCCCGCGCCGACGGCACCGGGGCCGGGTGCGTCCGCGGGCTCAGGCCCCCCTCTGCACGGCCTTGCACAGCTGGACCAGCCGGCTGAGCTCGCGGTGCGGGGCACCGGTGGGCCGGGCCGTCGCGGCCCGGGCGGCGACGACGAACCGCACGAGCGCCCACGCCCGGAGTCCTTCGGGGTCGGCCCCGGCCGCGAGGGACAGGGCCTCGATCCGGTCCTCGAGGGCCGCGGCCAGGGACCCGCCGTGACCGGCCTGCTCCGTGCGGCGCCACAGGGCCGGGACCAGGGCGAACTCGAGGGTGCCGAGCACCGGGTCCGCGCCGGCGGCCAGCCACGGGGAGCGCTGCGCGGCGCGCACGGCGCCGTGGTGCAGGTCCTGGTGCACGAGGGCCGTGTCCAGCTCGCCGCGCAGCAGCCGCTCCAGGTTCTTGACCGCCTGCATCCGGAAGCGCCGCGGGAACCGGGCGTCCAGCTCCGTGGCCCCGGCCAGGTCCTCCCGCCACTGCCGGGCCGCCGCGGACAGGCGCGGGAACGGGGGCCGGGGCGGTCGCGCGAGGGCGCGGGTCAGCTCGCCCAGGACCCGGCAGGCCTCCAGGACGGGCAGGGCGTGCAGGTCACGATCGCCGGTGCGCTCGAGCAGCAGCGCCCGGTCCGCCGGCTCCGCCCGGAGCAGCCGGACGGCGCCGCGCCCGCCCCACAGCCGCAGCGCCAGGTGCTCGTGCTCGGAGCGGGCGCCCGGCGGGGAGAGCCGCAGCAGGGCCGGGTCCCCCCCGCGGGTGCGCACCGGCAGGGCCAGCGCCCCGTCGTCCTCCCGGGCCCGGCCGTCGGGGACCAGCTCCCACGCGGCCAGGTACCGCGCGGCGGGCCCGGCCGGCGGCCGCGCGGCGTCGTCGTCGCTCACGGGGTGGTCTCCTGCTCGCACGTCACCGGACCATCTTCGCCCACCGGGCGCCCCGCCCGGGTGTGCCGATGCCGTTCGCTAGACTGCGAGCGCTCATCCCGCGCCGGAACGGAGTCGACCCGCTCGTGAACGACCTGCTGTTCGCCTTCGGCCTGACCCTGTTCGCGGGGCTGGCCACGGGGGTGGGCGCCTTCCTGGCCCTGCTCACCCGGCGCACCGACGCCAAGTTCCTCGCGGTCAGCCTCGGCTTCTCGGCCGGGGTGATGATCTACGTGTCCATGATCGAGATCTTCGTCAAGGCGCAGGCCGCCCTGGTCGCGGAGCTCGGGGAGCGCGCCGGGGCGTGGGCCACGGCGGGCGGGTTCTTCGGCGGGATCGCGCTGATCGCGGTGATCGACCGGCTCGTGCCCACCGTCGCCAATCCGCACGAGTACCCGCACGACGAGGACCTCCGCCAGCGCCGGCTGATGCGCATGGGCACCATGACGGCGGTGGCGATCGCGGTCCACAACTTCCCGGAGGGCTTCGCGACCTTCGTCGCGGCGATGCAGGAGCCGGCCGTGGCGATCCCGGTGGTCGTGGCCATCGCCCTGCACAACATCCCGGAGGGGATCTCGGTGGCCGTGCCGATCCACTCCGCCACGGGCAGCCGGCGCAAGGCGTTCGGCTACGCGTTCCTCTCGGGCCTGGCCGAGCCCCTGGGCGGGGTGCTCGGGTACCTGATCCTCTTCCCGTTCCTGAGCGAGGCCGTCTTCGGCGTCGTGTTCGCGGGCGTGGCGGGGATCATGGTCTTCATCTCGCTGGACAAGCTGCTCCCCACGGCCCAGGAGTACGGCGAGCACCACCTCTCGGTCTACGGGCTCGTGGCCGGGATGGCGGTCATGGCGGTGAGCCTGCTCCTGTTCGTCTGACCGGCGGCCAGGAGCTCACGCGCCGCCCCGCGGGGGCCGGGGATCGAGCGGCACGCCCGCCGCGCGGCCCGCCTCGGCGAAGGCCGCGGCGAGGCCCGCCCGGGACGCGTGGGCGTTGAGCCCGCTGGGACTGGGCAGGGCCCACAGCTGCGCCCCGGCCAGCTCCCGGCCCTGGCGCCCGAGGGCGGCGCGGGGGTCCGCGAAGGCGTGCCGGTAGGCGGTGACCCCGGCGACCGCGACGACGGCGGGGCGCAGCTCGGCCACGAGTCCCGCCAGCCGCTCGCGGCCGGCCACGAACTCGGAGGGGTCCAGCTCGTCCGCCCGGGCGGTGGCCCGCCGCACCAGGTTGGTGATGCCGAGGCCGCGGGCCACGACGTGGTCGCGGTCGGCCGCGCTCATCCCGGCGGAGCAGTCCACGAGGTGGCCGGTGAGGCCGGCGTCGTAGAGGGCAGGCCAGAACCGGTTGCCCGGGCGGGCGAAGTGCGCCTGGGTGGCCGCGGCCCACAGGCTGGGGTTGATGCCGCAGATCAGCAGCCGCAGCCCGGGCCCGAGGAGGTCGGGCAGGGTGGTGTCCCGGGCGGCCTCGAGGTCCGCCCGGCTCGGCCGGGCCCCGCCCGGCGTGTGCGCTGGTGCCATCCCGCCATGCTAGGCCGCCCCGTGGCCCGTGCCGCGTCGGGCCCCGGCGCTCCCGTGCCCGCGCGCACTCCGTCGCCCCGGTGCGGGAGCCCGCCGGGCTACCGTGGGGAGCATGCCCCGACCGGACGAGATCACCGTGCCCACCGAGACCGGACCGGGACGGCTCCTGGTCTCCCCCGCCGCCTCCCCCTCCGCCGTGCTGTGGCTGGGGCACGGCGCGGGCGGCGGCGCGGACTCCCGCGACCTCGTCGCCCTCGCCGACGAGCTCCCCCGGCGCGGCGTCACCGTGGTCCGCCACGAGCAGCCCTGGGTGGTGGCCGGCCGGCGGATCGCTCCCCGCCCGGCCGCCCTCGACGCCGGGTGGCTGGCCGCGGAGCCGGCCGTCGCACGGCTGGCCGGCTCCGTCCCCCTCGTGGTGGGCGGGCGCAGCGCCGGGGCACGCGTCGCCTGCCGCACGGCCGCGGCCGTGGGCGCCGCCGCCGTGCTCTGTCTGGCCTTCCCGCTGCACCCGCCGGGACGGCCGGAGCGCTCCCGGGTCGAGGAGCTGCTGACGCCGCAGCTCCCGGTGCTCGTGGTGCAGGGCACGCGGGACCCCTTCGGCTCCGCGGACGAGGTCCGCGCCGCCGCGGCCGGGGCACCGGCGCTGGACGTCTGCGCGGTCGAGGGCGCGGACCACGGCCTGAAGCCCGCCCGGTCGGCCGCCCTCGGGCAGGACGAGGCGCTCGCGCTGGTCACCGCCGAGGCGCTCCGCCTCCTCCGGTCGGCGGCCGCACGGAAGTGAGCTCTCGCCGTGCTTCAACAGTGCCCCCGGGCGGGCTACGGTGAGCGGAGGAGCATCCGCCCGAGCAGGGAGAGAACCGTCATGGCCCGCACACCCGAGTCCCCCGACGCACCCCGGTCCGGGCCGCCCCCGGAGGAGGGCCGGGAGCCGGACCCGCAGCAGGTGAGCACCGACCCCGCGCTCGATGAGCACCAGGGGCGCGGCGTCTCGGGCGCCATGTGGATCGCCCTGCTCCTCGGCCTGCTGGTCCTGGTCCTCCTGCTCGTCTTCATCCTGCAGAACAACGTCCCGGCGGACTTCCGCTACTTCGGCTGGAGCTTCAGCCTCCCCCTCGGCGTCGCGATGCTGCTCGCGGCGGTGGCCGGCGCCCTCATCATGGGCCTCGTCGGCTCGGTCCGGCTCTTCCGCCTGGGCCACCGGGTGCGCAAGCTCGAGAAGGAGCGCGCGGACATCAAGCGCGCGCTGCGCTGAAGTCCGCCGGTGCGCGCGGGGGCGGCGCACCGGTCCGGGTGCGCCACGGCGCCCGATCCGGGCGGATCCGGTCCTCCGGCCGGGAGAGCACGTAGCCTGACAGCACCTCCGACGACAGGACGAATGCCATGACCTGCCCCGCACCCCCCGGCGACGCCCCCGACGACGCCTCCGACGTCAGCGAGGCGACCGCCCCCGCGACCGTGGTCGACCTCACCACCGGCGCCGCGCACATCACCCCCGTGGTGGTCGACGGCGAGGCCCGCTACACCGTGGACCTGCCCGATCAGCCGCTGGACGAGCACGACGTGGCGAGCCTGGCCGTGGCCCTGCAGGTGACCCAGGCGGGTCCGGCCGTGCTCGTGGACATCGAGGAGTACCTCGATTCCGGGCAAGGTGCCGCTGAGCCCCAGCCCTAGGCCCGGGGCCACTTCGGGGGCCTGCTCGGCACGGTCCGCTCAACGCTCCGTCACAGTCGGCCGTGGGCTGCCGCGGGCCGCGTAGCCTGCGGACATGGAGCAGATGCATCGAACCGCGTTCACCACCCGGGACCCGGTCGAGGGCCTGGCCGTGCTCGACAGGGTGTTCGCGGTCCGGGAGGTGCGCCGGAGCCACGGCGGGGAGTTCCGCATGGCGCTGGCCTCGGCCGGCACCGGGCCGCTGCGGCACGAGCACCTGCGGCTGGGCGGCTCCTCCGCCGCCGGCAGCACGGACGGCACCGGAGTCGTCCGGGTGGGCCACGTGCGGAACGGGGTGCTGACGGCCACCAGCCGCGGAGACCGCTTCGCCCGCCGGGGCCCCTTCCTGTTCCCCGGGCGCCCGTTCTCGAGCCGGTGGGAGGACCTCGACCTGGTGACGGTCTCCCTCGACCGCTCGGCGGTGGAGGCCCACGCCCGGCGGCTGCTGGCGGACGAGAGGTTCCGGCTGGAGTTCACCGGCGACCGCCCCGTCAGCTCTGCCATGGCCCGGTACTGGACGGCCACGGTGGGACACCTGGGAAGGGACCTCCTGCCCCACGAGGAGCTCATGCGGGCACCCCTGATCCGCGGCGAGGCCGTGCGGTTCCTGACGACCTCGCTGCTGCAGACCTTTCCCGGATCCTTCCTCGAGCGCTCCCGGACGGACGCCGGCGGGTCCTCGGCCGGGACGTCCGGAGTGCGGCGCGCCGTGGCGTTCATCGACGTGCACCTGGACGAGGACATCGGCCTGGCGGAGATCGCGGCGGCGGCCCGGATGAGCCCTCGGGGACTCCAGACGGCGTTCCGCCGGGAACTGGGCACCACGCCGATGGGCCGGCTGCGGGACGCCCGCCTGGACGCGGCGCACCGGGCGCTGCTGGCCGCCGACCCGGCCACCGGCGTCACCGTGGAGACGGTGATGGCCCGGTGGGGCTTCGCGCACCGCGGACGCTTCGCCGCCGCCTACCGGGAGCGGCATGGGCAGAACCCGGGCACGACCCTGCGTGCCTGAACCGGCACCGGCGGTCCGGAAAGCGCACCCGCGGGCCCGGATGCTGGCGGCACGCCCCGCCGGGCACCCACCATGGTGGTGCGGTCGGGGCTGGCCGCGGCATCGTCGTGGACGGGTGCGACCAGGGGTCCGGGGGCGGAGCCGGGGGAACGAGCAGGGGGGACAGCGATGGACGACGTCGTGCGGGTGGGGAACCACCCGGGAGAACCGAACCGGGGGATCCGGTGGATCGCGGAGGCGACGGCCCGGACGGACGGGCGGGTCGACCCCGGCACGGTCGCCGCGCTCGGCCGGGTCGGCGTGCTGGCCCGGTGCAGCGGGGCGCAGGGCATCTCGCTGCGGATGGACGTCGTGGCGGCGAGCTGCGCCGGAGCCTACGGCTGGGCACTGGCCCTGCTGGCGACCGAGATCCTCCCGCTGCTCGACGGTGCCGACCTGACGGATCTGCGGATCCTGCCCGGCGCGGCCCTCTCCGGGCACCGGGACGGCGGCCCGGAGCAGGTCTCCGCGGCCTGAGCGTCAGCTGCAGCTGCGCCGGACCCGCACAGCGCGAAGGACCCCGGACCGATGCGGTCCGGGGTCCTTCTGGAGTTGCGGGGGCAAGATTTGAACTTGCGACCTCTGGGTTATGAGCCCAGCGAGCTACCGAACTGCTCCACCCCGCGGCGACTGGTCCACCATACGCGCTGGCGGGCGGACATGCACATCGAGGCCGCACGGACGACGGCCGACCCCACGGGCCGGGCCACGGCCACCGGACGGCGAGCACGGGAGCGCCCCGCCTGCGGAGCGGCAGACGGGGCGTTCTCGTACCCGGCCGGGGGGATCCGGGCACCTGTCCTGGGGGGCGGACCGGTCGACCGTATCCGGAGCGGGTGAACGCCCGGTGAACCGGGGGCGAACCGGCAGGTGGCGGCGACCGCGCCGCGGTTGCGGGACAATCATCGGGTGGACGATCTGCACGTGCCCCCGGGCCCCGGCGCGCCCCGCGGCCTCAGGGTGCCGGCGGGAGAGCTGGTCGAGCAGTTCTCCCACGCCTCGGGGCCCGGTGGCCAGGGCGTCAACACCGCCGACTCACGGGTGCAGCTCTCCCTCGACCTGGGCACGACGACCGCGCTGAGCGAGACCCAGCGCGCGCTCGTCCTCGACCGGCTCTCCGGCAGACTCTCGGGCACGGTGCTCACCGTCAGCGCCGCGGAGCACCGTTCGCAGCGGCGCAACCGGACCGCGGCGAGACAGCGTCTTGCCGCCCTCCTCCGCGAGTCCCTGGTCCCGGCTCCCGTCCGGCGGCCGACCCGACCGACGAACGGCTCGCGGCGACGACGGCTCGAGGGAAAACGCCGGCGCTCCGAGACCAAGCAGAGCCGCAGGCGGCCCGGGTCCGAATGAGCTGCGGGCCGGCGCGGACCGTCCGGCGCGCTCACGCCTCGGCGCTCCACGAAGAGCTCGGGACCCGTCTGAGGGATCCGGGGAGAGCCGTTCACACCGTGGACGTCATGTCTCCTGTCCCCGCTTGCGCGTCTTGCAGGTGCAAATTCTCTCCCGTAGGAAGAGGGGAGGTGACGCGCAGCGGCCCGTCACTCTGATGAGGGGCGCGTCGATGAGCGAGAAGCAGGGAACGTCGAAGGTCCTGGTAGCAGTGGGGACGGCCCTGTTCCTCGTGCCGTTCTTCGTCCTGCGGCAGACGGACCTCCCCTTCCGGGTGACGGTGCTGTGGCTCGGAGTGCTGCTCGTCGCCACTCTCCTGTTCGGCTCGTGGGCCCGCCACGCGCCCCGCCATCAACGGTTCGACCTCGAGGACGAGTGGGAGTCCGGCCTGCCGGCCGACCAGGCCCTGGAGCGGATCACGGAGCACTTCCGGGCGGAAGGGGCCACGGTCCGGCACCAGAAGCGAGAGGCCGTCGTCGAGGTCGGATCGGACTTCACGTTCCGATTCACCGGGATCGAGTCCGTGAGGGGCCGGCGCGCCTTCCCCTCCACCCTGACCGTGACGGCGATCAGCACGGGGGCCGGCTCCACCCTGCGAGCGCAGAGCCGGGACAACCTGGGGTGGTACGCCGGGATGCACTCCTGGATCCCGCAGTGGGCGGAAGAACGCAACGCGCACCTCATCGACTCCGCCCGCTGCCTCACGGGCGCTGCCACGGAGCGCGCCCATCCCGATGCCGTCAAGGATCGCCCGTCGGACGTCAGCTTCCGCCCGGAGAACGCCATGAACCGGTCCTCCGCAGTGATCGTGTGGGGTTGCTGGGTGGCCCTCACGGTCCTCGTCGTCCTGGAGGGCGGACCGCTTCCGGGCTTCTACTGGTTCTTCACCGCCGCGGTGGCCCTCTTCACCGCGCTCCTGCTCCGGTCACGACGCAGGCGGGACCGGTCCTGGTCCGGACGACTGCAAAAGAGGTGAGCTGACCGGCTCCACCCCGACCCCGCACCACCCTCGAACACCGTGAAGGACGGACCCGCATGCAGGACTCACAGTTCCTCGTTCTCCTCGTCGGCTTCGGCGTGCTCATCGCGATCTCCGGGACCTTGATGTACGGCCGCCGCGCCCTGGCCCGCCGCCTCGAGGAGGACCCGCACGAGCAGACCGTCCGGAGCGTCGAGCTGGTCGCCGGGTGGACGCCCACGGTGCTGTCCCTCGGGTTCCCGCTGCTGGCACTGCTCATCCCCATCCATGATCTCCACCGTGGCTTCCAGCTCATGGTCATCGGGTTCTTCGCCCTGGGTGTGATCTGGTTGCTCGCCATCGTTGGAATCCCGCGGCTCACCAACCTGATGGCGCAGCAGGCCTATGCCAGCACGCCCGGTTCCCGAGACGATGGTGAGACGCCGGAGCTCTACCAGGACGTCATGCGGCGCTTCCTGCCCTGTGCCGGCGCGCTGGTGGCTCTGGCCTTCGTCGTCGTGGTGCTCCGGGTGCTGATGCAGGGGTGACGGTCGGCATGGACGGTCACGTGAACGACGCGCCCGTGCCCGGTCATGCGCCTGCCACTACGCTGCACGGGGCGCGCTTTTCCCGGGGCGACGGGTACTCCGCGCCGGCGGCCGGATCGGTCGTCCGCCTCCGGGCATGACGAGAGCGCCTCCGCCAGGGAGATGGCGGGGCGCTCTCGTCGGCGGCGCCGGGGGAACGCCTTCCATGTCACCGGGGATCAGGAGGCGACAGTTCCACCATAGATGCGAATGTCTGTTACCCGACAGCCAACTTACGATGTTCCTCAGCGGTAGCTCGACCTGCGCCGCCCTCGGCGGCCTCCGGCTCGCGGAGTCCGCCGCCCTCCAGCTGACCGAGGTCGAGTTCCTGCGCCGTGCGGGGCACGGCCGGCGGCACCTCTCCGTCTCCGGCCTCGTCGCTGCCGGGTGCGATGTGATGATCGCGCAGAGGGCACCGGGGCGCCCCTCGGTGCCGGTCACGCTGAACACCTGCAGTCACCTGTGGCCCAGGGCGGAGGACCGCACCGGAGCGGCTGTGCAGGGGCTCCCGGATTCCGCCTCCGATCATTCTGCGGAGTCCGGGCGGACGGCGCGGACCGTGCCGCGTCCGACGGAGCCGGCTACACGTTGAAGCGGAACTCCACCACGTCGCCGTCGCGCATGACGTAGTCCTTGCCCTCGATCCGGACCTTGCCGGCGGCCTTGGCCTCGGCCATGGACCCGGCGGCGTCGAGGTCCTCGAAGGAGACGATCTCGGCCTTGATGAAGCCGCGCTCGAAGTCGGTGTGGATCACGCCGGCGGCCTGCGGGGCGGTGGCCCCCACGGGCACGGTCCAGGCGCGGGACTCCTTGGGCCCGGCGGTGAGGTAGGTCTGCAGCCCGAGGGTGGAGAAACCCGTGCGGGCCAGCTTGTCGAGTCCGGCCTCGTCCTGCCCGGACATCTCCAGCATCTCCCTCGCCTCCTCCTCGTCGAGCTCCACGAGCTCGGCCTCGAGCTTCGCGTCGAGGAACACGGCGTCGGCGGGTGCCACGAGGTCCCGCAGCTCCTGCTGCCGGGCGGGGTCGGCCAGCACGCCGTCGTCGGCGTTGAAGACGTAGATGAAGGGCTTCGCGGTGAGCAGGCTCAGGTCGCGCAGCTGGTCGACGTCGAGCTTCTCCTCCCCGGCGACGGCGAAGACGGTGTCCCCGCGCTCCAGGACCGCCTGCGCCTGCTGCATCGCGGCGAGCTTGGCGGGGTCGGCCTTCTTGATCTTGACCTGCTTCTCCAGGCGCGGGATCGCGTTCTCGAGGGTCTGCAGGTCCGCAAGGATCAGCTCGGTGTTGATGGTCTCCATGTCGGAGGCCGGGTCGATCTTGCCGTCGACGTGGATCACGTCCGGGTCGTCGAAGGCGCGCACGACCTGGGCGATGGCCTGCGCCTCGCGGATGTTGGCCAGGAACTGGTTGCCCAGGCCCTCCCCCTCGGAGGCGCCCTTCACGATCCCGGCGATGTCCACGAAGGACACCGTGGCCGGCAGGATCCGCTCGGAGCCGTGGATCTCCGCGAGCCGGTCCAGCCGCGGGTCCGGCAGGTTGACCACGCCGATGTTCGGCTCGATGGTCGCGAACGGGTAGTTCGCCGCCAGGACGGTGTTGCGGGTCAGCGCGTTGAACAGGGTGGACTTGCCGACGTTGGGCAGTCCGACGATTCCGATAGTAAGAGCCACGGGAGACCATCCTACCGGCCGCCGGACCGGCACGCCGTGCGCGCTCCCGGGCCCGTGACGGATGTCATGGGCGTGTCATGACAACCGGGGCTTCCGGCACGGCGCCGGGTGGAGCAGAGTCGGGGCATGAGATCCGTTCCGGCCACCACATCCGCGCCGCCCGCGAGCGCCACCGGCTCCCCCGCCGTCGACGTGACCGGCGCCCGGAAGGGCTTCGGGCGCGGCGAGCACCGCGTACGGGCCGTGGACGGCGTGAGCCTGCGCGTCGAGCGCGGCGAGGTCGTCGCGCTGCTCGGGCCCAACGGTGCCGGGAAGACCACTCTCCTCGACATGGTGCTGGGCTTCACCGATCCCGACGAGGGCACCGTGCGCACCCTGGGCGCCCCACCGCGGGAGAGCGTCCGGGCCGGGCGGATCGGCGCGGTGCTCCAGACCGGGGGGCTGCTCGACGACCTCTCCGTGCGGGAGACGGTCGCCATGGTCGCGACCCTGCACCGGGACCCCCTTCCCGTGGCCGAGGCCCTGGAGCGGGCGGGGGCCGCCGGGTTCGCCCGGCGCAAGGTCTCCAAGTGCTCGGGCGGCGAGCAGCAGCGGCTGCGCTTCGCGCTGGCCCTGCTGCCCGAGCCGGACCTGCTGGTCCTGGACGAGCCGACCGCGGGGATGGACGTCAGCGCCAGGCGGGAGTTCTGGGCCGCCATGCACGCCGAGGCGGAACGCGGCCGGACGGTCGTGTTCGCGACCCACTACCTGGACGAGGCCGAGGAGTTCGCCGCGCGCACCGTGGTGCTCAAGGGTGGGCGGGTGGTCGCGGACGCCGCGACCGCGGACGTCCAGGCCCTGGCCGGCCACCGGGTGGTCAGCTTCCGCTGGGCGGGCCCCGAGCCCGTCGTCGTCCCGGGAGCGACCCCGCTCGAGCCCGTCGGCGGGCGCCTGCGGCTGACGGGCCCCGACACGGACGCCATCGCCCGGCACCTGCTCGCGACGACGGGTGCGAGCGAGCTCGAGATCAGCCACGCCGGCCTCGAGGAGGCCTTCCTCGGCCTCACCGCCGACTGACCGGGCCCGCGAGACCCGTCCCACCCCTGGAGGAGCAGCCCCATGAGCATCGCCTACGCCGCCCACGACCTGCGCCGCAACGTGCGCATGGTCGAGAACACCTTCTTCGTCGTGGTCCTGCCCGCCGTGCTGTACGTGATGTTCACGGCGCTGGGGGACTTCTCCGACCTGCCCGTGGGCCACGGCAACGCCGGCGGCTACAACATGATCTCCATGGCGGTGTACGGGGCGGTCACCGCGACCACCTCGATCGCCGGCTCCGCCGCCGTGGAGCAGGCCCGCGGCTGGGGCCGGCAGATCGGGCTGACGCCCGCGCCGCGGCACGGGTACGTGCTGGCCAAGGTGGCCGTGGCCCTGGCCATGGCCGTCCTGCCCGTCCTCGTGGTCTACGCCGTGGGCGCCCTGACGGGTGCCGAGCTGGGGGGCTGGCGCTGGCCCGCCACCGCCGCGATCGTGGTGGCCGGGTCAGCGATGTTCGCCCTCTACGGCCTGGCCGCCGGGTTGCTGTTCCGCTCCGAGTCCGCGGTGGGGGCGGCGTCCGGCATGCTCGTGGTGCTCAGCTTCTTCGGCAACCTCTTCGTGCCGCTCACCGGCGTGATGCTCGACATCGCGCGGTTCACCCCGCTCTACGGCCTGGCCGGGCTGGCCCGGTACCCGCTCGTGGAGGGCGACGTCGTGGCCACCAGCGGACCTCCTGTG
>JAPSHS010000107.1 GCA_031179495.1 Kocuria sp.
GGGCCGGGACGTCCTGCTCGTGGGCGTGCTCAAGGGCGCGGTGATGGTCATGGCCGACCTGTGCCGGGCGCTCCAGGGCCAGTACCCCATGGACTGGATGGCCGTGTCCTCCTACGGCTCGGGGACCAAGTCCTCCGGGGTGGTCCGCATCCTCAAGGACCTCGACACCGACCTCTCCGGGCGCGACGTGCTGATCGTCGAGGACATCATCGACTCCGGTCTGACCCTGTCCTGGCTGCGGGCGAACCTGGAGTCCCGCCACGCGGCCTCCGTGGAGGTCTGCGCGCTGCTGCGCAAGCCGGAGGCCGCGAAGACCCCCATCGACGTCAAGTACGTGGGCTGGGACATCCCCAACGAGTTCGTCGTGGGCTACGGGCTGGACTACGACGAGAAGTACCGCAACCTCGACTGCATCGCCACGCTCGCCCCGCACGTCTACGAGTGAGCCGGGTGCCCGGCGGGCACCCGGTGCCCGCCCGGTTCCCGGGGTGGTGTCCGCTGACAGGGAACTCCGGGCACGATCCGGGGACGTCCCGCCGTGCGGGTTGTACATTGTAGATCTGCGTCCCCTGGACCCCCGGCCCTGGGCGGGCCCCGGTCCGAGGGGGCCGGACAACCATCCACGGGAGGATCAGCGGCTTGGCCACGGCGAAAAAACCCAACAACTTCTTCAGGGGACCCTGGTTCTGGGTCCTGCTGGCCGTCCTGGTCCTCTTCCCCGTCGTGGGCTCGCTCACGACCGGGGCCGGCAACCGCGTGGACACCAACGTGGGCCTGCAGCTGCTCCGGGAGGGGCAGGTCTCCGAGGCCAAGATCTACGACGGCCAGCAGAAGGTCGAGCTCCAGCTCGAGGAGGACCTCAGCCTCGACGGCCGCGACCTCGGGCGCAGCGTCGAGTTCTACTACGTCACCCCGCGCGGTGACGAGGTCGTCGAGGCGATGAACGCGGCCGACCTCGAGGGCTTCACGGACCAGCCCGTCGAGTCCAACTGGTTCACCAGCCTGCTCGGCTTCCTCCTGCCGTTCCTGATCATCCTGGCCATCTTCTGGTTCGTGCTCTCCCGCATGCAGGGCGGCGGCTCCCAGGTCATGCGCTTCGGGCGCTCGCGGGCCAAGATGTTCGACAAGGACAACCCCACGGTGACCTTCGTCGACGTGGCCGGCGCCGACGAGGCCGTCCAGGAGCTCGACGAGATCAAGCAGTTCCTGGTGGAGCGCGAGCGCTTCACCGCCCTCGGCGCGAAGGTGCCCAAGGGCGTGCTGCTCTACGGCCCGCCCGGCACCGGCAAGACCCTGCTCGCGCGGGCGGTGGCCGGCGAGGCCGGCGTGCCCTTCTTCTCCATCTCCGGCTCCGACTTCGTGGAGATGTTCGTGGGCGTGGGCGCCTCCCGCGTGCGCGACCTGTTCCAGCAGGCGAAGGACAACGCCCCCGCGATCATCTTCGTGGACGAGATCGACGCCGTGGGCCGCCAGCGCGGCGCCGGCATGGGCGGCGGCAACGACGAGCGCGAGCAGACCCTCAACCAGCTGCTCGTCGAGATGGACGGCTTCGACGCCACGACCAACGTCATCCTGATCGCCGCCACCAACCGCCCGGACGTCCTCGACCCGGCCCTGCTGCGCCCGGGTCGCTTCGACCGGCAGATCGGCGTGGAGGCCCCCGACATGAAGGGCCGCCTGCAGATCCTCCGGGTGCACTCCCAGGGCAAGCCGCTCGCGGACAACGTGGACCTCGCCGCCGTGGCCAAGCGCACCCCGGGCTTCACGGGCGCGGAACTCGCCAACGTGATGAACGAGGCGGCCCTGCTGACCGCGCGGTCCCACGCGCAGCTGATCGACGACCGCGCCGTGGACGAGGCGATCGACCGGGTCATCGCCGGGCCGCAGAAGCGCAGCCGGATCATGAAGGAGCTGGAGCGCAAGGTCACCGCCTACCACGAGGGCGGGCACGCGCTCGTGGCCGCGGCCCTGCGCAACACGGACCCGGTCACCAAGATCACGATCCTGCCCCGCGGCCGCGCCCTCGGCTACACCATGGTGATGCCCCTGGACGACAAGTACTCGACCACCCGCAACGAGCTGCTCGACCAGATGGCCTACGCCATGGGCGGGCGGGCCGCGGAGGAGATCGTGTTCCGGGACCCGTCGACCGGCGCGTCCAACGACATCCAGAAGGCCACCGACATCGCCCGCAAGATGGTCACCCAGTACGGGATGAGCGCCCGCGTGGGCTCCGTCAAGCTGGGCGGGGACAGCTCCGAGCCCTTCCTCGGCCGCGACGCCGCCGGCAGCGGACGGGAGTACTCCGAGCGCACCGCCGCCATCGTGGACGAGGAGGTGCGCGCCCTGCTCGAGCAGGCCCACGACGAGGCCCACGAGATCCTGATGGACAACCGTCCCGTCCTCGACCGGCTCGCCCTCGAGCTGCTCGAGAAGGAGACGCTCCACGAGGCGCAGATCGCGGACATCTTCCACGACATCCGCCAGCGGGAGCTGCGGCCCGTGTGGCTGTCCAAGGACACGCGCCCCCTCTCCGAGGACCCGCCGGTCGTCACCCAGGCCGAGCGCGAGGAGGCCCGGCGGATCCACGCCCAGGACCCCGCGACGCTGGCGCCCCAGGACCAGGCGGCGGCCGCCAAGCCGGAGCACCCCCTGGAGGTTCCCGAGCGCGGGCACGCGGTGCCGCAGGAAGAGGGGGCGGGATCCTCGAGCGCCACGGCGACCTCCTCGGAGACCACGGCCGACTGAGCCGCCTAGGATGGAGCGACAGCAGGTCGCGTCCGCCGACCCCCGTCGTGTCCGGCAGACCCGGCAGATCCCGAAGGAGGGCGCGTTGCCCCACGAGGCCAGCACGAACATGCACCACCTGTCCGCGGAGGCGTTCGAGCCGCCGTACCCGGACCCCGCCCCGGGGTCCGTGGCCGGGGCGGGCGAGGTGGACCAGCCCCGGGTGGCCGCGGCCGTGCGGGAGCTGCTGCTCGCCATCGGGGAGGACCCCGACCGGGACGGCCTGCAGGGCACCCCGGGGCGGGTCGCCCGGGCGTACGCGGAGATGTTCGCGGGCCTGCACCAGGACCCCGCCGAGGTGCTCGGGACGACCTTCGACATCGGCCACTCCGAGATGGTCCTCGTCAAGGACATCCCCTTCTACTCCACCTGCGAGCACCACCTCGTGCCGTTCCACGGCCACGCGCACGTGGGCTACATCCCCGGCCACGACGGGATGGTCACGGGGCTGAGCAAGCTCGCGCGGCTGGTGGACCTCTACGCCCGCCGCCCGCAGGTGCAGGAGCGGCTCACCACCCAGATCGTCGAGGCGATCATGGATCACCTCCGCCCCGCCGGCGTGATCGTGGTGATCGAGTGCGAGCACCTGTGCATGTCCATGCGCGGGGTGCGCAAGCCGGGCGCGCTGACCGTGACCTCCGCCGTGCGCGGCCAGCTGCGCGAGACCGCCACCCGCGCCGAGGCCATGAGCCTCATCCTGGGGCGCTGAGCCGGTGGAGACGACATCCCGCGCCGAGCACGGCCGGCGGCCCGGCCGCCGGGACTCCTTCGAGGAGCTGCCCACCGGCCGGACACTGGTCATGGGCGTCCTCAACGTCACCCCGGACTCCTTCAGCGACGGCGGGCAGCACGCCGGGCACGAGGCCGCGATCGCCCACGGGCTGCGGCTGACGGCCGAGGGCGCGGACGTCGTGGACGTCGGCGGGGAGTCCACCCGGCCGGGCTCCGAGCGGATCACGGCGGACGAGGAGCAGCGCCGGATCCTGCCCGTGGTGGAGGCCCTCGCCGCGGCGGGCGCGGTGCTCAGCGTGGACACCCTCCACGCCGCCACGGCCGCGGCCGCGCTGGACGCCGGGGCGCACCTCGTCAACGACGTCTCGGGGCTCGCCGTCAGCCCGGAGATGGTCGAGCTCGTGGCCGAGCGGCAGGCCCCGTACGTGCTCACGCACACCCGGGGCACCCCGGAGACCATGGACGGGCTGGCCGTCTACGACGACGTCGTCGACGACGTCCTGGCCGAGCTGGAGTCGCTGCGGGACCGCTTCGTCGCCGCCGGCCTGGCCCCCGAGCGGATCGTGCTGGACCCGGGGCTGGGCTTCGCCAAGCGCGGCGCCCAGAACTGGGAGCTGCTGCGCGCGCTGCCGCGCTTCGTCGCCACGGGACACCGGGTCCTGGTGGGCGCCTCGCGCAAGCGCTTCCTCGGCACCCTGCTGGAGCAGGACGGCACGGCCCGCCCGGCGGCCGGGCGGGACGCCGCGACCGCCGCGATCAGCGCGCTCTCGGCCCATGCGGGCGCGTGGGCCGTGCGGGTGCACGACGTCCGCTCGAGCGCGGACGCGGTGGCCGCCGCGCACGCGTGGCGCGGCACCGGGCCGGCCCTCCTGCGCCCCGGTGCAGGTGGCGCCGCCCGCACCGCCGGGGGAGGGCCCCGGTGACCCGGGTGCCGCGCGAGGAGTCCGACCCGGCGCGCACCCGCGCCGGGGACCGTGCCGGCCGCCAGCACGTGCCGGTGGCCGCCGCCCGGGTCCCGGACCGCCGCGACCGGATCAACCTGCTGGGCGTCGGCGCCGTGGGCTACCACGGGGTCTTCGACCAGGAGAAGCGCAGCGGGCAGCCGTTCTTCGTGGACCTCGCCATGTACCTCGACCTCTCCGAGGCGGGGGCCACGGACGACGTCGCGCTGACCGCCCACTACGGCGAGGTCGCCGAGGAGGTGCGGGACATCGTGATCGGCCCCAGCGTGAACCTGATCGAGACGCTCGCCGACCGGATCGCCCGGCGGCTGCTCGAACGCTTCCCCCTCGAGGCGGTGGAGGTCACGGTGCACAAGCCCAAGGCGCCCATCGAGGTGACCTTCTCCGACGTGTCCGTGACGATCTACCGGGAGCGCTGACATGGGCACCCTGGCCGTCCTCGCCCTCGGCGCCAACCTCGGCGACCGGGAGGACACCCTGCGCCGTGCCGCCCTGGACCTGGCCGCCCACCCCCGCATCACCCTGACCCGCGCGTCGCC
>JAPSHS010000108.1 GCA_031179495.1 Kocuria sp.
TGCTGTAGCCGACCTCGGCGGCGATGGTCGCGGTGGTGGCGGTGCTGTCCGCCAGCCGGTCGGCGGCCAGGGCCAGACGCCAGGTGGTGAGGTAGGCCATCGGGGGCTGCCCGACGGCAGCGCGGAAACGAGCGGCCAGGGTGGCTCGGGAGACGTGGACCCGCCGGGCCAGCTCGGCCACGGTCCACGGGCCGGCCGGCTGCTCGTGGAGCAGGGCCAGAGCCCGGGCGACCACGGGGTCACCGGTGCCGGCCAGCCAGCTCGGGAGGCTCGTCGCGGAGCGGCGCGCCCAGGCCCGCACGAGATCCAGCAGCAGGAGGTCCAGGATCCGGTCCAGGGCGATCTGCTGTCCCGGGCCCGCGGTGGTGAGCTCGCGCTCCAGCAACCCCCGCAGTGCCGGGTCGGTCTCCTGCTCGGCGAACACGGCCACGGGCGGGAGAGCCGAGGTGACCAGAGCGCCGACGGCCGCCTCGGACTGGTAGGTGCCGATCAGCATCACCGTTCCTCCCCCGGCGCTGTTGCCCCAGGTCCGCACCCCGTGGGCCATGGTGGCCCCCAGGTCCTCCCCGTCCGGGGTGCGGCAGGACTGGCCGGGGCCGATCACCACGGTGGGCGCCCGGTCGGCGGTGTCGGCGACCCGGTAGGGCCCCGGGCCGCGGACGGTGGCGGCCCGTCCCGGGCCCAGGAGGTGCGGGGCGGCGTGGTCGGGGACGACCCAGGCCTGTCCGCGCACGGGGACGATCACGGTCAGGGCCGCCTCGTCGCGCACCTCGATGGCGAAGGGCGGGTCCATCACCACGCGCAGGACGAAGGCGGCTCGGGCCCGGGGACCGGTGAGGAACTGCGACAGAGGATCCACACCCTCACCCTAGACGGCAGGAGATGCGCACGAGACGATGAGTCATTCACCGTCCAGCAAGGAGAGGTCAGGCTGGAGGCATGACCACGACTCCTGTTCCTGGCCCCGTCCTCGTCACCGGCGGCACCGGGCGCACCGGCGCCCGTCCGGCCCGCCGTCCCACCGCCCGGGGAGTGCCGGTGCGCATCGGCTCCCGTCGGGCCGCGGTGCCCCTCGACCGGCATGACTCCAGCACCTGGGCCCGGGCCCTGGACCGGGAGCCCACCGACTTCACCGACCGCGCCACCCGTACCGCCGCCACCGGGACCTGGACCGCCCCCGCCACCCAGCCGGTCGGGCCGTGACGGGGTGGCTGCCGGTGGCCGCCGGGGTGGGATCGGGACTGGTCGGCGGGTTCTACGTCGCCTTCTCCGCCGTGGTGCTCCCGGCCCTGCGCCGCCGGCCGGTGGAGGAGGCGACCGCCACCATGGTCGCCGTCAACGACGCGGCCGTGCGAGCCCCGTTCATGGTCCTCTTCTTCGGCACGGCCGCAGCCTGCGGGGCCACCGCGGTCGACGCATTGCTCGACCCGCGCATCCACTCGCTGCTCCGGGTCGCCGGATCAGCGGCGTACCTGGCCGGATGGGCCTCGACCATGGCCGTCAACGTCCCCCTCAACAACCGTCTGGCCGCAGACGGCGCCCTCCGATGGCGGGGCTACCAGCGCTCCTGGGCCCGGGCCAACCACATCCGTGCGCTGCTCTCGGTCGCCGGCGCCGCGGGGCTGCTGATCCCCGCTCGGCCCTGACCGCTGGCGGGCTCGGTGGCCACGGCCGCGCCGCCGCGGTCCCCACGCAGCACCGTCGCGGACGCGCCGAGTCCGCCGGCCTGGTGCGAGGTCGACGGGCCGGAGAGCTCGCCCTGTGGCGTGCACGCTCCCCGGCCCGCGCGTGCGGCACCGGTGGGAGCTAGGACGGAGCCCGCACTGCCTGTCCCATGCGGGTCAGCGCCTCGGTGAGGACGTCCTGGGAGGTGGCGAAGTTCAGGCGCACGTGTCCGGCGCCGCCGGTGCCGAAGACGTGCCCGGAGCTCAGGGCGACCCGGGAGCGGTCGAGGAACATCCGGGCGGTGGCGGCCATGTCCGAGACGACGGCGAGCCCCTCGGGGCGGTCGCCCGACTCCAGGCCCAGCGGGCGGCAGTCCAGCCACGCCAGGTACGTGCCCTGCGGCGGGGTGTACCGCACGTCCGGCAGGTGCTGCGCCAGCAGGCGACCGAGCAGTGCCCGGTTGGCGTCCAGGCCCGCGAGCAGCGCGTCCAGCCACGCCTCCCCTTCGGCGAAGGCAGCGGTGTGGGCGATGATCCCCAGGTGACTGGGTCCGTGACCGACCTCCTCGGGCATGCGCCGCAGGTCCACGGCGGCCTCCGGACCGGCGACGGCCAGGGCGGCCTTGAGCCCGGCGAGGTTCCACCCCTTGGAGGCCGACATCAGCGCGAACGCGTCCTCGGCACCGGGCACGCTGAGGTACGGGGTGAACCGGGCCCCGGGCAGCACCAGGGGCGCGTGGATCTCGTCGGCGACCACCCGCACCCCGTGCCGGCGGGCCAGCTCGGCCACCGCGGACAGTTCCTGACGGGTGTGCACGGTCCCGGTGGGGTTGTGGGGATTGCTCAGCAGGTAGGCGACCTTGCCCCCGCGCGCCCGCGCGCGCCGGAACGTCGTCTCCAGGACGTCCAGATCGATCCGCAGGTCATCGCCCAGGGGCGCCTCCAGGACACGGCGGGCGTCGTGGGAGACGAAGGCGTAGAACGGGGCGTAGACCGGGCAGTTCACCACGACCGCGTCCCCCGGATCGGTCAGCAGGCGCAGCAGCTCGACCGCCCCCAGCATGACGTCCGGGACGACGGCGGTGCGCTCCACCGCGATCCCGTCCCACTGCCATCGCCGCCCGGCGAAGGCGCTCAGCGCCTCGGCGTAGTCGGTGCCCGCCGGATATCCGGTGTCACCGAGGTCGATGGCCTCGTGCAGGGCCCGGGCCACCGCCGGAGCCAAGGAGACGTCCATCTCCGCGACCCACAGCGGAAGCACGTCCTCGGGGTGGGCCCGCCACTTCATGCTGGTGCGCCGCCGCAGCTGTTCCAGCGACAGTGTCTCCAGTGGATTCGACAGTGCCTCCATCATCACGGAACCCTCCTGACCACCGGATCGACCATCAGCGGCCGGCGATCCTCCGGGTCGCACCACCAGCGCTCAGCGCCTACGATGCCACAGCCCGCCGTGCGTGCCGGTCCCCGCTGCCCGCGGTGGCCCGCTCGGCCGCCGTCCGCCCCGGTTCCGTGACCCGGGCGGTGGCCGGCCCGTCCGGGATCGCTCCTCGGGAGGCTCAGCGGCGGTGGGCAGCACGACCCACGACAGCCAGGACTGCGGCCATGGCCTCGGCCACGGCCGAGAGCGTCTTGGCGGGGTACCAGACCGGTTCGTACATCGATGGGAGCGGGCCGATCGCCGGCAGCGGCACGTACGAGGTGGTGACCACCGCGGCCAGTGCCGCCAGCGCCGTGACCGCGGCGACCAGGAAGGCGGACCGGGTGCCCCGCACCAGGACGTAGAGGGCCGCGGCGAGAGAAGCCACGGCCTGCACCTGGAACAGGGTGCCCTGCCCGATCCCGTCGTGGGGCACCTGCTGGTACCCGGGGGCCAGCTGCAGGTGGACGACGGCGGTGACCACCAGCGCGACCGCGACCAGCCCCCGCAGCACCGGCGCCAGGGCCCCGTGCTGCACGTCGGCGCCTGCGCGGGTGCGCCCGCCGGCCCGGCTCACCGGACGACCAGGGTCGCGGACATCTGCGGGTGATAGGTGCAGATGACCGGGTACTCGCCCGGTTCCTCGGGGGCGGTGAAGGTGATCGTCTCCCCGCCTGCGGCGACGGCGTCGAAGTCCCCCTCGCTCCCGGCGGTGACGGTGTGCGGGGCGGCGTCCTCGTTGACCACCGTGACCGTGGCCCCGGGTGCGACCGAGGCGGGGAGCTCGTACTGGAACTCCCTGATCGTGATCACGGCCTCCTCCACGGCTGCCGGCTCCGAAGAAGTGGCCGCCGGGGCGGAGGTGGCCGGCGCCGCCGGGGCGGAGGACGGGGCGGTGGAGGCAGCGCTCGTGGAGGGGGAGGCCGGCACGGACCCGGAGGGTCCGCTCCCGGCACCGCACCCGGTGAGAGAGGCCGCAGCCGCCACCACGGCGACGCGGAGCATTGTCCGTCGGAGATTCATGGCTGTGTCCTTTCGGGGACCGCCGGCGGGCGACGACCCGGGATCCTCGCGGCGAGGCGGCGTTTCGTGCTGCTGGACCTTCCTGCCCCTGGTGTTCGTCGCGGTGGCACGCACGGACGGGTCCCCCGGCGATGTTCCTGTTCTTTCCTGCCGCTGCGATCTCCGAGATGCGGACCCGGTGCGGCACGGCCCCTGGGACCGCCCCCGGGGGACCGGCCCGTGGCCGGAGCCGCCCGCGTGTTCCCCGGCAGGGTCCGGTCAGGGCCGGATTCCCGGTGGGCACACCCGTCCACGGACCGGTCCGCTCCGAACCCTTGATGAACGACCGGTACCCGCAGGTCGCAGCGCTGCGGGACCACGGAAGCAGCCCGGAGAGCCGGTGGTCCCGTCGATGGCGGGGCGGATCCCGGGGCACCGACGAAGGAGACTCGGCATGATGCGGACGGCATCAGTGCAGCAGCGTCCACGGCAGGCCGGGGAGGCGGTGCCGCGGGGGACCCGAGACGGCTCGACCGCGCCCGTGGGACCGGCGACCAGCCAGCGTGCGTGGGACCTGTGCCCCGGGGACCACTTCCACGGGCGCACCGTCGCGGCCGTCCACGGTGTGGTGGGCCTGGCCTCCAGCCCGGTGGCTGTCATCTCCTTCATCGGCCCGGAGCACCACCAGCAGGCACGGGTCGGGGCGACCCACGTCGACACCGGCCGGGGCCACGACCGTCTTCGGCTCCTGGCCCGGAACTGGGTCCGTGAGCACGGCCTGTCCGAGGGTCAGGCCGTGGACCTCGCCCGGCTCAGAAGCGATCTCCTCACCGCCATCACCCCGGACCCGGCTGTCCTGCCGTAGACCTGGAGGGTGCGGAAGTCGTCCCTGCCGTA
>JAPSHS010000109.1 GCA_031179495.1 Kocuria sp.
ACGAGCGGGCCGGCCAGCAGCGAGCCCACGGTCATGCCCACGCCGAACACGGCGAGCACCCACGGCACGGTGGCGATGTCCAGCCCGGAGAGCTCGGTGAGGGTGGGGGAGATGTAGGTGTAGACCGCGAACATCCCGCCGAAGCCCACGGAGCCGGCCAGCAGGGTCAGCGCCACCTGCGGACGGGCCAGGGCGCGGATCTCCTGGGCCGGGGAGGCCATGCCCTCGTTGCGCGTGCGCGGGACCCACAGGGCCAGCGCCGCGATGGTCAGGGCGCCCAGGAGCACCACCAGGAGATAGGCGGAGCGCCAGCCGAGGGCTCCGCCGAGGGCCGCCGCGAACGGCACGCCCACGATGTTGGCGATCGTCAGCCCCAGCATCACGCGGGCCACCGCGGTGCCCCGCCGGTCGCGCGCCACCAGCGAGGAGGCCACGACGGCGGCCACCCCGAAGTAGGCCCCGTGGGGCAGCCCCGAGAGGAACCGGGCCACGAACAGCCAGTCGAGGGAGGGGGCGGCCGCCGAGAGCCCGTTGCCCACGACGAACGTGAGCATCAGCGCGAGCAGCAGGGTCTTGCGCTCCACCTTGGCGGCGAGCGCCGTGATCAGCGGCGCGCCGACCACCACGCCCAGGGCGTAGAGCGAGATGGACTGGCCCACCGCGGGGATCGAGGCGCCGAGGTCCTCGGCGATGAAGGGCAGCAGGCCCATCGAGGCGAACTCGGTGGTGCCGACGCCGAAGCCGCCCATGGCCAGGGCGAAGAGGGCGAGACGGGTGCCGGCGGGACCGGGGGCGTCGACCACCTGGAGCAGGGCGGTGCGTGGTGCGGACACGGCGGATCCTTCCGGAGGGCGGCAGGTCGGGCGACGAGCGCGTCATCGAGCCCGTGAAGGAGTGGGGGAACTCCCGATGCTACGCGGGCTCCTCCCGGTCTCCCAGGCCTGCGGAGTGTGATCTTCGTCGGTCCGCCCGGGCCGGTGGCCGCCGTGGCCGGCCCGGCGGAACGCGGAGTGCCCGGTCGGGTGCCGGCCCGGGATCAGTGGGGGACCTCGTCGGTGCCCTCGTCCGTGCGCACGGACTCCGGGTCGTCGGCGCCGGTGCCTCCTCCGGGACGCCGACGGCATGCGTCCTGATAGCAGCGACACGCTCCCGTGCGGAATACGCACCGGGAGGTGCCGGTTGCCGTCACCGGAAGACGACCAGCCCCGGCCTCCGGGGCGCACGACCCTGAGAAGGAGCACGATGAAGGCAGTTTTCTACGAGCAGTACGGTGATCCCGACGTTCTCCAGTGCGGCGAGCAGCCCGATCCGAAGGTGGGCCCGGACGCCGTGCTCG
Organism: Kocuria sp.; assembly: GCA_031179495.1. GTDB lineage: Bacteria > Actinomycetota > Actinomycetes > Actinomycetales > Micrococcaceae > Kocuria > Kocuria sabuli. Next base: position 1,337 of record JAPSHS010000109.1, read on the forward strand.
TCGACGTGCGGGCATCCTCGGTCAACCCGGTCGACTGGAAGATCACCGCCGGCTACCTCGACGCCGTCCTGCCCACCTGCTTCCCGGTCATCCCGGGGTGGGACGTGGCCGGCGTCGTCGTGGAGCCGGGTCCGTCGGTGACCGAGTTCCAGGCCGGTGACGAGGTGATCGGCTACGTCCGCATGGACACGGTGGGGCTCGGCACCTTCGCCGAGCGGGTCGCCGCTCCGGTGCGGGCTCTCGCCCGGAAACCGCGCAATGTGTCCTGGGCCGAAGCGGCCACCATCCCGCTCGTGGGACTCACGGCCTACCAGTCGCTGGAGGCGGTCGGGGTGGCCGAGGGCGAGACCGTCCTCGTGCACAACGGGGCCGGCGGTGTGGGCACCTACGCCATCCAGATCGCCACGGCGTGGGGAGCCCGCGTACTGGCCACCGCGTCCGAGAAGAACCACGACTTCCTGCGCTCGCTCGGCGCCGAACCGCTGACCTACGGCGAGGGACTCGCCGAGCGCATCGCCGGGGCGGCGCCCGAGGGCCTCGATGCCGTCGTCGACTTCGTCGGAGGCGACGACTGGGTGGCCTCCCTCGAGCACCTGAGGACCCCCGGTCGGGTGGCCTCCGTGGCCGACGTCGAGGTGAAGGGCCAGGGCGGCCGCTACATCTTCGTCCGCCCGAACCCTGCCGATCTGCTGGCGCTCACCGAACTCGTGGAGGCCGGGAGCGTGAAGCCCGTTCTCGCCGGGACCTTCCCGCTGGAGCAGGCGGCCGACGCCTTCCGCAGCAGCATCGAGGGACACGTGCGCGGCAAGATCGCCATCACCGTCGGCGACCAGAGCCGGTAGGACCCCTCGGACCCTGCGCCGGGCGTGGCACCGGCCGCTGGTTCCGGTGCAGGGTCCGGGCGCGCTCACGGCGGGGCATCGAGGAGCGGGAATGCTGGTGCGTTCCCGCTCCTCTCGCTTGTGGAAGGAGAATTCCGGCGTCCCGGGGGACGCCGTGGGCGGGGTGCCGGCCCGACGTGCGGCTTCTCCGTGGCGCCCCGGCAGCGCTGCGGCACGGTGGGCTTCCGTCCCGTCGGACCGGGAGGTCGCCGGGGCGTCACGGAAGCATCTTCGTCGCAATTGTCATTTATGGGGCTTGTGCCGGGGCCCGTGGCATGCTTCGTCTCGTTATGGGCACCGTCACGTTCCCGAAACGTTGAGTGCCCGGTGCAGTAACACGGCTTCCCTACAGTCGGTGCAGTACCGCTCGCCCCGCCCCCGAGGAGCACGCATGACCGAGCACGCCGGACCAGGCCCCGCGCCGTCGCTGCCGCACGCCCGGCGGCCGGTTCTCCGGGTGGTGGGCGGCACCGCCGTGACACCTCCCGACCCCGAGGAGCAGGCGAGGGCTCGCGCCGCCGCGGCGCGCGCCGCCCATCCGTCCTCCGGTGCGGGGGTCCCGGGATTCCGGCGCCCGGAGCCCGGCACGGCCGTCCTCGACGCGCCGTCGGCCACCGAGGTGTCCCCGGTCGGACGGGAGGAGCGGCTCGACAGCGCCCCGCCCCTCGAGGGCACCGGTCCGCACCTCGTGACGGGCCGTGCGTTCCTCGCCGCCGCCCGGCCCGGGGACGTGCTCCGGGTCGAGGTGGTGGATCCGGCGGACGCGAGCGCCCCGCTCGGACCCGGCTGCACCGCGTACCTGCCGGTCCGCACGCAGGGCACCGTCTTCTGCCCCCTCGAGCTCTGCCGCGCCCTGGGCGCGGACGGGCAGTCCCGGGACGGCTCGTTCCGGCTCACCGTGTGCCCGTCCGGCGCGCGGGACCTGCCGTCCGTGGCGCACCGGCACCCGTTCGCCGAGACCGACGAGCACTGGATCGTCGTCGGGCACTCCGCCACCGCGGGAGCCGAGGAGCCCGCGGAGGCCGCGGCCGACGACGAGCGGGTCTTCTGCCTGACCGCCGCCATGCACCGGGCGGTGAGCGCCGGCGTCGAGTTCCTGGAGCAGGACCGCGGCCTGGACCGCCCCATCGCCCACGCCTACCTCTCGGCCACCGCCGAGTTCGCCGTCACCCGCCTCGGGGACGGCACGGTCGGCGCGCACGGGCGGATCCGCAAGGCCGACTTCCGCTGAACCGCCGGAGCGCGCGGCCGCCCCGCCGCGTGTGCGCTTGCAAGCGTCATATTTCGCATCCAGGTGATGCCGGGGCCCCGTTGCCCATACTGTGGATGGCGCAGGTCACGCGGGCGTCCGTGCGCGGTTCCGACAACGAGGTCGGACTGTCTGCCGCCGGCGGGAGCACCACGGCCGGGGCGCCCGGTGACCTGTCCACCTCCTCTGCTCCCCATCTTCGGCGCCCGGTGCGCGCCGCGGTCCCGCCGGCGCCGTCACGGCGCGGAAACACGGAGGCGCCGAACCGGTAACACCGTCTCCCTAGGGTCGTAGTCGTTCCACGAACGACCTTCTGACCTCGGGAGAAACCCATGCGTGAGCACCTCGCACGACGAGCCGCCGACGAACTCCAGCGGGGGCTCGGGCGGCGCACCTTCTTCCGGGCCGCGGCCGGAGTGGCCGCCGCCGGCGCCGTCACCACCACCGGCGCCGGGGCGGCCGCGGCCGCCGCGTCAGCCGCCGGCGCGCAGCACTCCTCGAAGGGCGGGCGCCCCGGTTTCCACGGCACGGTCCTCCAGCCCGGACGCGGTCCCGTCCCCGGTGACCACTACCTGCCCTCCGAGGTGGACAGCGTCCTGTGGGGCTACGTCCCGTCCGTGGACGCGGAGCCCTCGCTGCGCATGCGCTCCGGGCAGACGGTCACCATCGACGCCGTCTCCCACGAGGGGATCCTGGAGGACCAGGGCCGGGACCCCGTGGAGTTCTTCGCGGGGCAGGGCGTCCCCCGCTCCCGGGTCCTCGACGACGCGGTCGAGATCGCCCGCGACTACGACCGCACCGAGCGCGACTTCGACCGGGACGGCCCGCACGTGGTCACCGGACCCGTCTTCGTGGAGGAGGCGCGGCCCGGGGACGTCCTGAAGATCGAGACCCTCCGCGCCGATCTGCGGGTGCCGTACGGGGTGGTCTCCAGCCGCCACGGCAAGGGGGCCCTGCCGCTGACCGCGGGCGGGCCGGCGGCGGGGATCACCCTCGACGAGGTCATGCCCCCGGCCGGCGCGGACGGCCGCCCCACCGGCGACCCGGAGTCCTACGGCAACGTCTCCGTCTTCACCCCGGTCGAGAGGGGCCACGGCGTGATGGGCGGGGGACGGGTCCGCTTCCCGCTGCGGCCGTTCATGGGCATGATGGGCGTCGCCCACCAGCAGAGTGCCGGGCCCACGGACGACCTGCTGAACTCGATCCCGCCCACCCTCGGCGGCGGCAACATCGACATCCGTCACCTGGGCGTGGGCTCCACGTTCTACCTGCCCGTGCGGGCCGACGGCGCCCTGTTCTACGTCGGCGATCCGCACATGGCCATGGGCGACGGCGAGGTGGCGCTCACCGCGATGGAGGGCTCGCTGCGCGGGACCTTCCGGCTCACCGTCTGCCGCGCCGGGGAGGGGGACGCGCCCTCCGTGGCCCACCACTACCCGTTCGCCGAGACCGCCGAGCACTGGATCCCCATCGGGCTCTCCGACCCGGACGGCGCGGGCGGCGGCG
>JAPSHS010000028.1 GCA_031179495.1 Kocuria sp.
GTCGATCGCGAGCATCGTCGTGTCGCCGGCCCGCTCGCACACGAGCTGCGCCGCCGCCCCGGACCCGCAGCCGACCTCGAGCACGCGGCAGCCCGGCCGCAGGGCCAGGTGCTCGACGGCCCACCGGGCTCGCACGGGCACCGCACGCGGCGTCGCGGTCACCGCGAGCTGACCGTGGCGAACTTGCGCAGGCACAGCGGCACGAAGACCACGAGCAGCACCAGGCTGCCGGCCAGCACGGTCAGGACCGGGTGCTGCATGGGCCACGCGTCCGGCACGGGAGCGGACCCGGTGTTGCCGAACAGCTGGCGGGCGCCCTGCACGAGCGCGGAGACGGGGTTCCAGTCGGCGAAGGTCTCCAGCGGGCCCGGGAGGTTCTGGGACTGCACGAAGGCGTTGGAGATGAACGTCAGCGGGAACAGGATGACGAACGAGGCGTTGTTGACGGTCTCCGGGCTGCGCACGCTCATGCCCACGAGCGCCATGACCCAGCTGAACGCGTAGCTGAACAGCAGCAGCAGGGCGATCCCGGCGAGGAACGACCCGAACGACGCGGTGAACCGCCAGCCGACCACGAACCCCGTGCCGATCATGATGACCATGGACACGGCGTTGAGCACCAGGTCGCTGTTGGTGCGCCCGATCAGGACCGCCGACGGGCTCATCGGCAGGGTCCGGAACCGGTCGACGATGCCCTCCTTGAGGTCCTGCGCCATCCCGGCCCCGGAGAACGTGGAGCCGAAGAGCACAGTCTGCCCGAAGATCCCGGCCATCAGGTACTGGGTGTAGTCGGTCCCCTCGACCCGGATCGACCCGGCGTAGACCTGGCTGAACAGCAGGACGAACATGACGGGCTGGAGCACGGCGAAGACGAGCATGTCCGGGGAGCGGCGCAGCTTGATGAGGTTGCGCTGGGTGATCGTCCAGCCGTCGGCGGCCCAGCTGCCGACGGTGACGCCGGGGCTCGTCGCCCCGGGCAGGGTGCGGGTGCTCATCGGTGCCGCCCTCCGCCGGTCGGGGTGGCGGCGCCGTGGGGAGCCCGGTCGTCCGTGCCGGCGGCCGGCGCGGTCGTGTGCCCGGTGAGCGAGAGGAAGACGTCGTCGAGGGTGGGGCGGCGCATGCCGGCGTCGTGCAGGGCCACTCCCCGGGCGTCCAGGCCCGCGAGGATGCGCTGGAGCGCCGACGGGCCCTGCTGGACCGCGACCTGGAGCTCGCGCCCCTGCTCGTCGAGCGTGGGGGCGCTCTCCCCGTGACGGGCGAGCACCTCGGCGGCCCGCGCGGCGTCGGCCCCGTCCTGCAGCACGACGACGACGCGGTGCCCGCCGAGCTGCGCCTTGAGCTCGTCGGGCGTGCCCGCCGCGATGACGCTGCCGTCGTCGATCACGGAGATCTCGTCGGCCAGCTGGTCCGCCTCCTCCAGGTACTGGGTGGTGAGCAGCACCGTGGTGCCGTCCTGGACGAGGGAGCGGATCACGTCCCACAGGCCGATGCGGCTGCGCGGGTCCAGGCCGGTGGTCGGTTCGTCCAGGAACAGGACGCGGGGCCGGATGACCAGCGCCCCGGCGAGGTCCAGCCGGCGCCGCATGCCGCCCGAGTAGCCCTTCACGGGCCGGTCCCCCGCCTCCTCGAGGTCGAACAGCTCCAGCAGCTCGGCGGCCCGGCGGCGGGCGGCCGCCCCGCCCAGGTGGTAGAGCCGGCCGACCATCCGCAGGTTCTCGGTGCCGGTGAGGTTCTCGTCGACCGCGGCGTACTGGCCCGAGGCCCCGATCATCCGCCGGATCCGGGCGGGCTCGGCGACCACGTCGACCCCGCCGATCCGCGCCGTCCCCGCGTCCGGGGTGATGAGGGTGGTGAGCACCTTGACCACGGTGGTCTTGCCCGCCCCGTTCGGGCCCAGCAGGCCCTTGACGATCCCCTCCGGCACGGACAGGTCGAGACCCGCCAGGGCGTGGACCGTGCGCGAGCGGGAGCGGTAGGTCTTGGTCAGGCCGTCGACCTCGATGAGTGGACCTGTCATGGCGTGGCTCCGTTCCGGGGCGTCCCCGCCCCCGTCCCCGGCCGGCCCCGTCCTGCGCCCGGCCCTCCGATCGGCGATGGCAGGAGCATCCCACCCGCCTCGGACAGCGCACCGGTCCCCGGGACGAGGACGGCGCGGTGCCGCCCGGGCGTCCCGGGCGGCACCGCGCCGACCTCGTCGGGGGCCGGAAGGGCCCCGACCGGGCTACTTCTGCCCGGCCTGGGCCAGGAAGTCGTCCGCGCCGCCCACGAGCTCGACGTGCCCGGTGGGGACGTCGGCGGTGACCATGCGGGCGATCTCCTCGGCGAACTCGTGCACGGAGTAGAGCTTGCCGGCGGCCTCGCGGCGCTGCTCGAGCGCGCCGGGCCGGGCCCGGTTGAGCAGGGTCGCGGTGACCGTGCCCTCGATCATGTCCCCGGAGACCACCACGAACGTGATGCCCCTGCCGGTCAGCTCCGGGACGCGGGCGGTGAGGGTGTCCTCGCCGGCGCGCTTGGACTTCGCGACCTCCACGTACTCCGGCATGGTCTCGACGTCGTTGATGAAGTGCGCCTGGTGGCTGGTCACGAACACCACGCGCCCGCCCTCGGGCAGGTGCTCGAGCGCCGCGGTGAGGGTGTCGTCCTGGGCGTCCCGGTTGAGCTTGAGGGCGTAGTCCTCGCCGAGGTCCGTCTCCATGCCGCCGGAGGCGTTGAGCACCAGCACGTCCACGCCGCCGAAGGCCTCCACGGCCCGGGCGAAGAGGTTGCGGACGTCCTCGGGGACCGTCATGTCGGCCTGCACCGCGATCGCGTGGCCGCCGGCCTCCTCGATCTCCTTGACGACCTTGTTGGCGCGGGGGGCCTTCTGCCGGTAGTTGACGACGACGTTGGCGCCCTCGGCGGCGAGCAGCTTGGCGGTGTCGGCGCCCACGCCGCGCGAGGACCCGGTGACGACGGCGGTCTTGCCTGCAAGTGAACTCATGGTGCTCCTTCGGTGGAACGTGCGGGGAACGGGTGCGGCGGGGCTCAGTGGCCCATGCCCAGGCCGCCGTCCACGGGGATGACGGCGCCCGAGATGTACTTGGCCTCGTCGGACGCGATCCAGCGCACGACGGCGGCCACCTCCTCCGGCTCGGCGAAGCGGCCCGCGGGGATGGAGGCGCGGTAGTTCTGCTGGGTCTCCTCGGGCAGCGCCGCGGTCATCTCGGTGTTGATGAAACCGGGGGCCACGACGTTGGCGGTGACGTTGCGCCCGCCCAGCTCGCGGGTGATCGAGCGGGCCATGCCGACCAGCCCGGCCTTGGACGCGGCGTAGTTGACCTGGCCGGGCGAGCCGTAGAGGCCCACCACCGAGGAGATGAGCACCACGCGGCCCCGCTTGAGCCGCATGAAGCCCTTGGCGGCGCGCTGGACCACGCGGAAGGCACCCGTGAGGTTGGTGTCCACGACGTCCTGGAAGTCCTGCTCCTTCATCCGCAGCAGCAGGGTGTCGCGGGTGATCCCGGCGTTGGCGACGACGACCTCGACGGGGCCGAACTCGGCCTCGACCGCCTTGTACGCGGCGTCGATCGACGCCGCGTCGGTCACGTCGGCCTGCACCGCGAAGAAGCCCTCGGGGGCCTCGCCGGAGCGGTAGGTGACGGCCACGTTGTCACCGCCGTCCCGGAACGCCTGCGCGATGGCCCGCCCGATCCCGCGGTTGCCGCCGGTCACGAGGACGGTGCGGGGGGCGGGGCTGCGCTGCTCGTCTGCCATGGGGTGTGGGGCCTTTCGGTCGGAGGTCACCGGGCACCGCCGTCCGCGCCGGAGGCGGGTCCCGAGGAAGATTTCTCCGATCCTACCGGTCGGGCGGGGCGACCGCCCGGCAGCCCCCGGAGCGGTCCGCCCGATGTCGGACCCCGGTGACAGAATGAAGTGTCTGTTGGGAGGACCATGAGCAACCGCTATCTGACGACCGGCGAGACCGCCGGTCAGGACGACGTCCACTCGATCACCGCCACGGCCGGGCCGCACACGCAGGACATGAGCCACCGGATGAAGGTCTACAGCATCCAGATGGGCCTGCGGATCCTGTGCCTGCTCGTGTTCGTCGCGGTGGACAACATCTGGGTCCGCGGCGTCGCGATCCTGGGTGTGGCCGTCCTGCCGTGGATGGCGGTGCTGCTGGCGAACAGCAACGACCGCTCCACGCGGACCAGCCACTACCACGAGCCGCCGTCCGCTCCGGCGCTGGCCGCCGCGCCCGAGCCGGCTCGGCCGGCGGAGCCGCTCGCGATCGGCTTCGTGCTGGAGGGCGAGTTCGTCGCCGGCCACGCCGACGACGACGCAGACGCCTCCCGGACCGGCAGGACCGGGGCCGGCAGCACGGCCGCTCCCAGCGGGGACCCGGCTTCCTCCGCTACTGTCGAGGACGACACCTCCCGGCGCCGCGGCGCGGCCTGAGCCCGCCGCGGGCCGTCCCGGGACCTCGACCGCAGACCCTGAGGAGCACGACCGCCGTGGAGTTCGACCTGCTCGGATCGCTGTCCCCCGGATCCGACGCTCCGCCGGCCGGGCCCGACACCCCGCAGTGCTCCCGCCGGGGCTGCCGCGCTGACGCCGCGTGGCAGATCCGCTGGAACAATCCGCGCGTCCACGCCCCCGAGCGGCGCAAGATCTGGCTGGCGTGCCCCGAGCACCGCGAGGACCTCGAGCAGTTCCTCGGCGCCCGCGGCTTCTGGAAGGACACCGTCCCGCTCGGCCATGCCGGCCCCGCCGGGGAGGACCGGCCGTGAGCGACTACCGCTTCCTGCTCAGCGGCAAGTGGCTCGGCTGGTTCCTGCTCGCGTGCGCCGCCGCGGCGCTCTCCCTGTACCTGGGCGGCTGGCAGATGGACCGCAACGACCACCTGGTCGGGGAGAACACCAAGGTCACGCAGAACTACCGGGCCGAGCCCCTGACCGGGGACGAGGCGAGTGCGCAGTTCGACGCCCACGACGAGCGGCTCACCTGGCACCCGGTGGAGCTGACCGGCGAGTACCTGCCGGAGGACCAGGTCCTCGTCCGCAACCGGCCCCAGAACGGGCGGGTCGGCTACGAGGTGCTCGTCCCGTTCCGCACGGTGGGCGGGGACGTCGTCGTCCTGGACCGCGGCTGGGTCCCCACGGGCTCGGCGGCCAACGGGATGCCGGACGAGATCCCGGAGCCGCCCACCGGCGAGGTGACCGTCACCGCGCGGCTGCGGCCCGGGGAGCCGGTCGTGGACCGCGGGGCCCCGGAGGGCCAGATCGCCACGATCGAGCTGGAGGAGCTGCAGGAGCGCTGGGACCGGCCGATCGGCACGGCCGCCTACGCCGAGGTCTTCGCCGAGGACCCGGCCCCGTCCGCGTCCCCCGCGCCCGCGCCCGAGCCCGAGATCGACTCCGGGCCGCACCTGTCCTACTCCCTGCAGTGGTACGCGTTCGCCGCCCTGTTCTTCGTGGCCTACGGCTACGCCGCCCGGCAGCAGGCCCGCAACGACGAGTGGGACCGCCAGTACGCCGCGGAGATGGAGCGCCGCCTCTCCCGGTTCTACGACGAGGACGGCCACTACGTGGGCGAGGGCGACGAGGAGCTCGTCATCCGGCAGATGGAGATGGCCGACGACATGCCGGCCCACCTGAAGTCCCTGATGCGCCCGAAGCCGCAGCGCCGGCGCCACCGGCCGACGTGGGAGGACGAGGAGGACGCCCTGCTGGACGCCCTCGAGGACGGCGGCCGGCTCGAGCACCACGGCCGGTAGCCGGCGGTGCCGCCTCCCGGCCGCCCCGTCAGAGCCCGGGCACGGACCACCGGCGCCGGCAGCTCGTCGAGGAGGCGGACCCGGTCGTCCGGGTCGAGCTCGGCGACGAGGCCCTGCACCTCGTCCGCGCGCAGCGCCGGGAGCAGCTCGCCCTGCAGCGAGGCGTCGAGGCGGCCGAAGGCGTCGAACGCGACCGAGCGCGGCAGGAGCCGGAACACCACGGCGCGGTCGCGGGGCGGGAGCCGCTCCATGAGGTCGACCTGCTCGGGCAGCGACCACTGCAGCACGCGCTCCTGCACGTGCTGCAGGTCGTGCCGGCACAGGTCCGGGAGGGAGTTGCCCACGGGCCCCCCTTCCGGGGTCGGTGGCGCCGGGATCGGCGCGGCCTGCGGCCTCCTGCTCAGGCCAGGGAGATGAGGTCCTGGTACTCCTGGCTCCAGAGGTCCTCGGTGCCGTCGGGGAGGATCACCACGCGCTCGGGGTCCAGGGCCTCCACGGCGCCCTCGTCGTGGGAGACGAGCACGACCGCGCCCTCGTAGGTGCGCAGCGCGTTGAGGATCTCGCGGCGGGAGGCCGGATCCAGGTTGTTGGTGGGCTCGTCGAGCAGCAGCACGTTGGCCGAGGAGGCCACGAGCGTCGCCAGCGCCAGGCGGGTCTTCTCACCGCCGGAGAGCACCCCGGCGGGCTTGGAGACGTCGTCGCCCTGGAAGAGGAACGAGCCCAGGACGTTGCGGACCTCCGTGTCGGCGAGGTCGGGGGCGGCGGAGCGCATGTTCTCCAGCACCGTCCGGTCGGGGTCCAGGGTGTCGTGCTCCTGGGCGAAGTAGCCCAGCTTGAGCCCGTGCCCGGGGACCACCTCACCGGTGTCCGGCTCGGCCTCGCCCGCCAGCATCCGCAGCAGCGTGGTCTTGCCGGCGCCGTTGAAGCCGAGGATGACCACCCGGGAGCCCCGGTCGATGGCCAGGTCCACGTCGTTGAAGATCTCGAGCGAGCCGTAGGACTTGGACAGGTCCCGCGCCGTGAGGGGCGTCTTGCCGCAGTCGGCGGGCTTCGGGAAGCGGATGTTCGCGACCTTGTCCGCCTGGCGCTCGCCCTCGAGCCCGTTCATGAGCCGCTCGGCGCGCTTGATCATCTGCTGGGCGGCCACGGCCTTGCTGGCCTTGGCGCGCATCTTGTTGGCCTGGTCCATCAGCGCGGTGGCCTTCTTCTCCGCGTTGGCGTACTCGCGCTTGCGGCGGTGCGCGTCCTGCTCGCGCTGGAGCAGGTAGTTCTTCCAGCCCATGTTGTAGAGGTCGATGACGCAGCGGTTGGCGTCCAGGTACAGGACCTTGTTGACCACCATCTCCATCAGCTCCACGTCGTGGGAGATCACCAGCAGCCCGCCCTGGAAGTTCTTCAGGAAGTCCCGCAGCCACACCACGGAGTCGGCGTCCAGGTGGTTGGTGGGCTCGTCGAGGAGCATGATGTCGGCGTCGGAGAACAGGATGCGGGCCAGCTCCACGCGGCGGCGCTGACCGCCGGAGAGGGTGCGCAGCGGCTGGCCGAGGATGCGCTCCGGCAGGTCCAGGTTGGACGTGATCGTGGCGGCCTCGGACTCCGCCGCGTAGCCGCCGCCGGCGAGGAACTCCGACTCGAGCCGGTCGTAGCTGCGCATGGCCTTGTTCCGCACCGCCTCGTCCTCCGAGGCCATGTCCTGCTCGGCCGCGCGCAGCCGGGCGACGACGCCCGCGAGGTTGCGGGCGGAGAGGATCCGGTCCCGGGCGAGCTGCTCCATGTCCTCGACCTTGGGGTCCTGGGGGAGGTAGCCGATCGCCCCGGTGCGCGTGACCGACCCGCCCGCGGGCAGGGTCTCCCCCGCGAGGACCTTGGTCATCGTCGTCTTGCCGGCGCCGTTGCGGCCGACGAGACCGATCTTGTCCCCCTTGTCCACCCGGAAGTTGACCTCGTCCATGAGCAGCCGGGCACCGGCACGCAGTTCGAGGTTCTGGACAGTGATCACGGAGGAGACCTTTCGGCAGGGACTGCGGGGCGGCAGGATGCGCCCGGACGGGCAACCAATCCATCCTACCGGTCCCCCTCCTCCGGCGGCACCCCGTTCAGCCGGCCGGGTCCGCGTTCTTGCTCACGTGGTGGACGGGCATCTCGTCGGCGAGCGCCGACGACTCGCCCGGCAGGGTGCGGGCGTTGTAGTCCGCGACCTGCCAGCCGCGGTGCGGGTGCTCCTGCAGCACGGTCCACGCGCAGTTGGCCATCCCGGCGAACATGTCGCGCAGCCGGGGCGGGACCCCCAGGAAGGCCAGGACCCCGCTGCGCAGGGCCGCGCCGTGGCCGACGAGCACGCCGGTGCGGCCCTCCTCCAGCGCGGCCGCGGCGTCGTGGAGCACGGCCGCCATCCGCTCGTCGACCTCGGAGGGGAGCTCGGCGCCGGGCACCCGGTAGTCCTCCTCGGTGAAGAACCGCTCGTAGATCTCGGGGTGGCTCTCGCGGAACTCCGCGAAGGTGGTCCCCTGGCGGATGCCCACGTGGTACTCGCGCAGGCGGGCGTCGAGGCGCACCTCGAGACCGGTCAGGGCGGCCAGCTCGCGGGCCGTGGAGCGTGCCCGGTCCAGGTCGCTGGACCAGATGAACACGGGGTCGAACGAGGCGAGGGCGGGCGCGGCCCGCCGGGCCTGGCCCCGGCCAACGGGGTCGAGGGGGATGTCGGCCTGCCCCTGGGCCCGGTCCTGGACGTTCCAGGAGGTCCTCCCGTGACGCCACAGCACCAGGCGCCGTCGGTCCTGACCCGGAGTCGTCCTCGGCTGGTTCATCGGCACCTCTCGTCACGGAGCTCCGGGCGGGACCCGGCTCGTTCCCATGATGGCGCAGGCCCGGCGCCCCGGCCAGGTGCCCCGCGCCCGGCGAGCGCGACGCACCGCACGAAACATTCGCCCGGTGCCCCCGTTCCGTGTCTTCCGCGCGGGGACATCGCTCTGTAGTGTCCGGCTCGGACCAGCATCCGTTCCGCGAGTGCCCAGAACCGTCGGAAGCGAGCGCCATGCACCAGGACGTCCAGGAGTGGTTCGCCACCCGCAGCTACCACGGCACGCAGTGGTCCCCCGAGCAGCTCCTGCAGCGGAAGCGCGGGACCAGGGTCAGCGTGGTGCTGCCCGCCCGCGACGAGGCCGCGACCGTGGGCCAGATCGTCACCGCGCTGCGGCGCGAGCTCATGGAGGACGTCCCCCTGATCGACGAGCTGGTCGTCATCGACTCCGACTCGACGGACGGCACGGGCGCGGTCGCCGCGGCGGCGGGGGCCCGGGTCCACCGGCAGGCCGAGATCCTGCCGGCCCACGGCAACGTCCCCGGCAAGGGCGAGGCGCTGTGGAAGTCCCTGGCCGTGACCAGCGGCGACGTGCTGGCCTTCGTCGACGCGGACCTGCGGGAGTTCGACACGCAGTTCGCGGTGGGACTGCTGGGGCCGCTGCTCACCGAACCGGGGGTCCAGTTCGTCAAGAGCTGCTACGACCGCCCCCTGCACGACGGCGCCACGATCCTGCCCGCCGGGGGCGGGCGGGTCACCGAGCTCGTGGCGCGGCCGCTGCTCAACCTGTTCTGGCCCCGGCTGGCCGGTCTCGTCCAGCCGCTGGCCGGGGAGTACGCCGGGCGCCGGCCCCTGCTGGAACGCGTGCCCTTCGTCTCCGGGTACGGGGTGGAGATCGCGATGCTGATCGACGTCCTCGAGCTCGTGGGCCTGGACGCCATGGCCCAGGTGGACCTGGGCGCGCGCTCGCACCGCAACTCCTCCGACGCCGCCCTGGCGCGGATGGCCGCCCAGATCCAGCTGACGGTCCAGGCCCGCCTGCGCTGCGAGCCCCCGGTGGCCGGCGGCGGGCAGCTGACGCAGTTCCTGCGCCAGGGGGGACGGTTCCTCTCCGAGACCCACGACATCAGCGTCCTCGAGCGCCCGCCCATGGCGCAGGTCCCCGAGTACCGGGCCCAGCCGGCCGGCCGCGTCGCATGAGCGCGCTGCGGGTGCTCGTCAACGCGGGCCCCTGGCTGCCCGTGCCCCCGGCCGGCTACGGCGGGATCGAGACGGTGCTCGCCACCCTCGTGCCGGAGCTCCGGCGGGCTGGGGTCCACGTCACGCTGGCCACCGTGGGGCCCAGCACCCTGGAGGCGGACGAGCACCTGCGGGTGCTGCCGGATCCGGCGTTCCGTTCCATCGCGATGCCCTACAACCAGGTCTCGGGCATCGCCCACGCCCACATGCAGGGCCTGGTGGACGCCCTGCGGGACGGCGGGCGGTGGGACCTGGTGCACGACCACCTCGAGGTCGTGGGCCCGTCCGTGCTGGGCGCCATGGGCACGGCCGCCCCGCCGACCCTGCAGACCCTCCACTGGGACCTGCGCAAGCACCCCGAGTTCTACTCCGCCTTCGACGGCCGCGGGCGCGTGCGCTTCGCCGCCGTCTCCGCCTCTCAGCTCGACCGGGCGCCGGCCAACCTCCGGCGGCAGACCCTGGGCGTCGTCCCGCTGGCCGCGCCCCCGCCGCTCGGGGTCGAGGCGGCGCCGGGCGAGCACGTCCTGGTGCTGGCGCGGATCACCGCCGACAAGGCCCAGGACGTGGCCGCCCGCGTGTGCCGCCGGGCCGGGGTCCCGCTCGTCCTGGCCGGCCCCGTCGCCGGCATCGACGACCCGGAGGAGCTCGAGCGCCGGCTCGCCGAGGGCGACGAGGCCCTGCACGCCCACCCAGACGTCCGCTACTGGCTCGACGAGGTGCGGCCCCTGGTCGACGGCACGTCGGTGACCTGGGTGGGCGGGGTGGCCGGTGAGCGCAAGGAACGGCTGCTGCGCTCGTCGCGGGCCCTGCTGAGCCCCGTCCGCTGGGCCGAGCCCGGGGCCACCGGCGTCGTCGAGGCCCTGGCCCGGGGCGTGCCCGTGGTCGGGACGCCCCGCGGGGTGCTGCCCTCGCTCGTCGAGCACGGGCGGACCGGCTTCCTGGCCGCGGAGGAGGACGAGCTCGTCCGGCACCTGCACGAGCTGGAGACCCTGGACCCGGAGGCCTGCCGGGCGGCCGCCGAGCAGTGGACCCCGGCCGGCATGGCCCGGCGCTACCTGGACCTGTACCACCGACTGCTGGAGGAGAACCCCGCATGACACTCAGGATCGCCCTCGTCGGGGCCGGCTCCGTGGCCCGGCGCCACCTCCACGTGCTGCACGGGCTGGGCGGGTCCCGCGTGGTCAGCGTGACCGACGCCCACCGGCCCGCGGCCGAGGCCCTCGCCGCCGAGCTCGACGTCCCGGCCTTCACCGACCCGGCCCGGGCCCTCGACGCGGCCGAGGCCGACGCCGTCTACGTCTGCGTGCCCCCGTTCGCCCACGGCCCCGCCGAGCTCGCCGCGCTGGAGCGCGGCAAGGCGCTGTTCGTGGAGAAGCCCGTGGGGCTCGGCCTGGACGTCGCCGAGCAGATCGGGCGGCGGGTCGAGGAGACCGGGGTCGTCACGGGCACGGGCTACCACTGGCGCTGCCTCGACACCGCCGTGCTGGCCCGGGACCTGCTCGCGGAGGCCCCGCCGCTGCTGGCCAACGGCTACTGGCTCGACAAGCGCCCGCCGGCGCCCTGGTGGGGCCGGACGGACCGCTCGGGCGGGCAGGTCGTCGAGCAGCTCACGCACGTGCTCGACATGGCCCGCTTCCTGCTGGGCGAGGCGGTCGAGGTCTACGCCGCCGGGGTCCGCGGCACCCCGGACGGCACCGCTCCGGCCGAGGACGACGTCGACGACGCCACCGCCGCCACCGTGCGCTTCCGCTCCGGGTCCGTCGCGACCCTCGCGGCGACCTCCGCGCTGGCCGTCAAGCACCGCGCCGCGCTGCACACCGTCAGCCGCGGACTGGTCCTGGAGCTGGCCGAGGACGGACGCCTCACGGCCTTCTGGCCGGCCGAGCGCACCGAGCACGCCCCGGCGGAGGACCCAAAGGTCACGGTGGACCGGGAGTTCCTCGAAGCCGTGCGCGGCGAGCGCGGGTCCACCCGCGCGCCCTACGGCGAGGCGCTGCGCACGCACCGGCTCGCCTGCGCCATCGCCCGGTCCGCCCGGACGGGCCGGCCCGTCGTGCTGGCGGACGCCGAGCCGGAGGACGTGGGATGAGCGCGCGGCGGAACCTCGTGGTCCCCGCCCGGGGCCGGGTCGAGATCGCCGAGGAGCAGCTGCCGGCGGTCCCGGAGGGCGGGCTGCTCCTGGAGACGCTGGTCACCGGTCTGTCGGCGGGCACGGAGCTGGCCTTCGTCAAGGGGGACCACCCCGGGCTGCACTCCCGGCACGACACCGAGCTGGGCCTGTTCCGCCGCGGCGTCCCCGAGCAGGGCTACCCCGTGCGCCGGCTGGGCTACATGGAGGTCGCCCGGGTGGCGGAGTCCCGCAGCCCCGCTCACCGGGCCGGCGACCTCCTCGCCGCGGCCTACGGCCACGCCACCGCCCACGTGGCCGACCCGCTGACCGAGCACCTCGTGCCGCTGCCCGCCGGGCTCGACCCGCTGCTGGGGGTGTTCGTGGCCCACTTCGGCCCCATCTGCGCCAACGGCCTGCTCCACGCGGCCGCGGACACCGGGCCGGTGAGCGGGCTCGGCGACGGCGTGGCCGGACGGCTCGTCCTGGTCACCGGGGCCGGCCCGGTGGGCCTGGTCACCGCCCTGTTCGCCCGCTCCCTCGGCGCCCGCGAGGTGGCCGTGGCCGACGCCGACCCGCGCCGGCGGGCGGTCGCGGAACGCCTGGGCTTCCTCCCCCTGGACCTCGAGGACGACCCGGGACGGGTGCTCAAGGCCCGCTGGCGGCACGGCCCGGGGGAGCACGGGGCGGACGTCGTGTTCCAGTGCCGCGGCAAGGCCGGAGCGCTGCACGCGGCGCTGCGGGCCGCCCGGCCCCAGGGCAGCGTCATCGATCTGGCGTTCTACACCGAGGGCGCCGACGCGGTGCGGCTGGGCGAGGAGTTCCACCACAACGGGCTGAGCCTGCGGTGCGCGCAGATCGGGCGGGTGCCCCGCGGGCTGGCGCACACCTGGGACCGCGCCCGGCTCTCCGCGGAGACGATCCGGCTGCTGGACGCCCACCCCGGGGAGTTCCGGGAGCACCTGATCACCGACGTCGTGGGCTTCGACGACGCGCCGGCGCTCATGCACGACGTCGCGGCCCGCCGCCGGCACGTCCTCACCGCCGTGTTCGAGGTCGACGGCCGGTCCTGACCGGCACGGCACCGGCTCCGGGGCGGCTCCGGCCGGTGGACACCCTTCCGACAGCCGCCTTATGGTTGGGGCCAGCGCCGTCGTCGTCGCACGACTCCACCCCCGCCCGCCGCCTTCCCCGAGGAGCCCCGCATGGCCACGTCGTCCCGCCCGGAACAACCACCCCGCAGCCCCGGCGGGGGCTCGTCGGCCGCCCCGCTGCACGCCGAGAGCGTCCTCGGCGGCACGGCCGACCCCGGCACCACCGCGGTCCCCGCCATGGGCCCCGGCGTCGAGCCCGCCGGCCTCGAGGAGACCACCCGGGCGCTGGCCCCCGCCGTCGGGCCGTGGGCGGACTCGCTCGGCCGGGCCGGCTCCCGGGCCGCCCAGACGCTGCTGGTCGCCTCCGTGGTGGTCGGGGTGCTCTGGGTCCTGCTCCAGGTGAAGGTCGTGCTGATCGCCGTGCTCGTGGCGCTCATCCTCGCCTCCGCCGTGGGACCCGCCGTGAAGTGGCTCGAGCGCAAGGGCTGGTCCAACCTTCTCGCGACCCTCGCGGCCTTCCTCGGGATCCTGGCCCTGGTGGGCGGCGTGCTCACCGGCATCGTGCTGGCGGTGCGCAACGAGTGGGACACGCTCACCGCCTCGGCGCAGGAGGGCTGGAACGAGCTGCAGCGCCTCGTGCAGTCCGGGCCGCTGCCCGTCGACACGGCCGCGATCGACTCGGCCGTCCAGCAGGCCGGGGACTTCGTCACCAGCGGCTCCTTCGCGGGCGGGGCGATCAGCGGTCTGGGCGCCGCCACCGAGTTCGTGACCGGGGTCGTCCTGATGATCGTGGTGCTCTTCTTCTGCCTCAAGGACGGCGAGAAGATGTGGAACTTCACGCTGCGCTGGTTCCGCGGCGAGCGCCGGGCCAAGCTGGCCGAGTCCGTGGACCGCAGCGCCCAGGTGCTCGGCGGCTACGTGCGGGGCACGGCTTTCGTCGCGCTCATCGACGCGGTGTTCATCGGGGCGGCGCTGCTCTTCCTGAGCGTTCCCCTCGCCCTCCCCCTCGCCGTTCTCGTGTTCGTCACGGCCTTCATCCCCGTGGTCGGGGCCACGATCGCGGGCATCGTCGCCGTCCTGGTCGCTCTGGTCACCAACGGGCCGTTCACCGCCCTGCTCGTGGTGGTCGTGATCGTCGTGGTCAACCAGATCGAGG
This sequence comes from Kocuria sp., assembly GCA_031179495.1. Classification (GTDB taxonomy): domain Bacteria; phylum Actinomycetota; class Actinomycetes; order Actinomycetales; family Micrococcaceae; genus Kocuria; species Kocuria sabuli. Next base: position 14,155 of record JAPSHS010000028.1, read on the forward strand.
GCAACATCCTGCAGCCGATCATCATGGGCCGCACCCTCAGCCTGCACGCGCTCATGGTGCTGCTCGCCCTGACCGTCGGCACCCTGGTCGGCGGCATCTTCGGCGCCATCCTGGCCGTGCCGTACACCGCCGTCGCGTGGGCCGTGATCCAGGTCTGGTCCACCCGCTACCAGGTCGGCGACGACCCCGTGCTGGGGGCGGACCCGGTGAACCCCAAGGACCGGGTCGAGTCCAAGGCCACGATGGCCGAGCGCTGGAAGTACCAGCGGATGCGCTACCAGCAGGCCCTGGGCGGCCGCTTCGGGGCGACGGAGCGCGACGCCGACCGGCAGGACGACGCCGGCACCCGCAAGCCCTAGTCTGGGAGCCATGACCAACGCCGAACGCCACCGCTCCGTCACCGCCGAGGACCTCGCGAACATCGCCGTGTTCGCGGCCCTCACCGCCGCCCTCTCCGTCCTGCCCGGCATCCCGCTGGGCGCGGCGGGAGTGCCGCTGACCCTGCAGACCCTCGCCGTGTTCCTCACGGGCCTGGTCCTGGGCGGGACCCGCGGTCTGCTGGCGGTGGGGCTCTACGTGCTGGTCGGGCTGATCGGCGTGCCCGTCTTCGCCGGCTTCCGCGGCGGCCTGGGCGTGCTCGCCGGTCCCTCCGCCGGCTACGTCCTGGCCTTCCCGTTCGCGGCGGCCGCCGCGGGCTACGTGGCGCAGTGGCTGATCCCGGCCCGCCGGGCCAACGACGGCGGCGCGACGAACGCCCGCTACGAGCGCACGGGCACCTACACGCTGCGGCTGCTGCTCGCGACCCTCGCCGGCTTCGTCGTGATCCGGATCGGCGGGATCCTCGGCCTGGTGCTCAACGCCCGGCTGCCGTTCCAGGACGCCTTCCTGGCCGATCTCGTCTTCTGGCCCGGCGACCTCGTGAAGTGCGTGCTCGCCGCGGTCATCGCCGTGGGCGTGCACAAGGCGTTCCCCCGGATCGCGGGCACGCGCTGACCCGTGCCCGGCATCCCGGCCCTCGTCTGCTCGGGCGTCACCGTCACGGCCCCCACCGCCTCCGGTGAGCTGACCCTGCTGGACGGGATCGACCTCACCCTGGGCGAGCGGCGGATCGCCGTCGTGGGACTCAACGGGTCCGGCAAGTCCACGTTCCTGCGCCTGTTCAACGGGCTCGCCCGCCCCTCCTCGGGCACCGTCACCGTGCACGGCACGGACGTGGCCCGGGACGTGCGGGCCGCCCGCCGGCGGGTGGGCTTCGTCTTCACGGACCCGCTGTCCCAGCTGGTGATGCCCACCCCCGTGGAGGACGTCGAGCTGTCCCTGCGCGGGGCCGGCGTCCCCCGGGCCCGACGGCGGACGGCGGCGCTGCAGCTGCTCGAGCGCGTCGGGATCGCCCACCGCGCCGAGCACAGCATCTACGACCTCTCCGGCGGGGAGCGCCAGCTCGCGGCCTTCGCGGCCGTGCTGGCCGTGGGGCCGGACGTCCTCGTGCTCGACGAGCCCACGACCCTGCTCGACCTGCGCAACCGGGGACGGCTGACCGGGCTGCTCGACGGGCTCCCCCACCAGCTGCTGATCGCCACGCACGACCTCGGGCTCGCGGCGACGGCGCCCCGCGTCCTGGTCCTGCACGAGGGACGAGTGGTGGCGGACGGCCGGCCCGGTCAGGTCCTGCCCGCCTACGAGCGCTGGTGCGCGGACGGCTTCCCGCAGGAGCGCGCTCCGTGAGCCGGGGCCCGGACCTGTTCGGCAGCTACTCCCCCGGCGGGAGTCTGCTGCACCGGGCGCCGCTGTGGGGCAAGGGCGCGGGCATCGTCGTCGTGACCGTGGCCGTGGTCCTCGCCCCGGCGTGGCCGGTGCCGGCCGTGCTGGCCGCCGTGCTCCTGGCGGCAGGCACGGCGGCCGGGGTCGGTGCCCGCGAGTGGTGGCGCGGCCTGGCGCCCGCACTGCCCGTGCTGCTGCTCCTGACCGTCTACCACGTGCTCACCGCCGGGCCGGGACAGGCGGCCGACGTCGTGGGCACCATCGCGGTGTTCCTCGTGCTGACCCGCGTGCTGATGCACACCACGCCCCTGGCCGAGCTGCTCGACGGCGTCGTCCGGCTGTGCGCCCCGGTGCGGCTCGTCGGCGCGGACCCCGAGCGGATCGGCCTGGCGATCTCCCTGATGCTGCGCTCGATCCCGTTCGTCGTCGGCGCCGTGGGCGAGCTGCGGGACGCCGTGCGCGCCCGCGGCCTGCGACCGAACCCGGTGCTGCTGGTCACGCCCGCCGTGATCTCCACGGTGGCCTACGCCCAGCGCACCGGCCAGGCCCTGGCGGCCCGCGGCTTCGACTGAGTGCCGCCGCACGACCATCAGTGCCCTTATGCTTTCCCCATGACATTCAGCAACGACTCCCAGCTGGACCCCGGGCGGGTCGGCGGCGGTGGCGGCCGTGGCGTCGCCGTGGGCGGCGGGATCGGCGGCACGCTGCTGCTGCTGGTCGTCGGCCTGTTCTTCGGCCAGGACGGCATCGACGCCCTCACCGGCGGCGGCCAGGACACCGGGGGCTCCGCCTCCGGCCAGGAGGAGTTCGCGCACTGCGAGACCGGCGCGGACGCCAACCGCTACAGCGACTGCCGGATGATCGCGACCGCCCAGAGCCTCGACCGGTTCTGGGAGGCCTACCTGCCGCAGGCCACCGGGGAGCGCTACGTGCTGCCCGGCCTGGAGCTGTACCGGGGCCGGGACTCGACGGCCTGCGGGACCGCGTCGGCGGCGGTGGGCCCCTTCTACTGCCCCGCCGATCGGACCGTGTGGCTCGACGTCGGGTTCTTCGACGAGCTGCAGTCCCAGTTCGGCGCGGAGGGCGGGCCGCTGGCCGAGGAGTACGTGCTCGCCCACGAGTTCGGCCACCACATCCAGTACCAGATCGGCACCCTGGGCTACGCCCAGCAGGACCCGCGGGGGCCCGAGTCCGGGGCCGTGCGGGTCGAGCTGCAGGCCGACTGCCTCGCCGGGCTCTGGGCGGGCGGCGCCTCCGGCGACACCTCGGGGGTGGTCGACCTGGAGGAGATCACGCCCGAGCAGCTCGAGCAGGCCCTCGACGCGGCCGAGGTCATCGGCGACGACCGCATCCAGGCCACCACGCAGGGCCGGGTGAACCCGGAGGCGTTCACGCACGGCACCTCCCGCCAGCGGCAGCTGTGGTTCTACGCCGGGTACCGCAGCGGCGACATCGATCAGTGCGACACCTTCTCGGCGCGCGACCTGGACGACCCGCCGGCCGTCTAGCACGCCCGCCCGCGCGCCGGCTGCCCCGGCCGCAGCATCCCGCACCCGCCACTGCCGGTCGCAGCCCGGCAGCACATGCCGGGCACGGCGCGGCCGGCGGAAGACCTGGTCGACCCGCTGACGCCCCGGCGCCGGCCCGGGTGCCTGCTGCGTGGGGAGTTCAGACGCGGGGCCGGTCCTCGGGTCCCCGGGCGTGGTCGGACCGGGCGTCGTCGGCGGGCCGGGTATCCCCCTCGTCGCGCCCGTCGTCCGTGCCGCCGTCGCCGTCCTCGCCGACCCGTCCGGTGCGATCGCCGGTGGTGCCGTCGGCACCGGCGCCGTCCCCGTCGGGGTCGAGGGCCCCGGCCTCCCGGCGATGGGTCTCCGCCTCCTGGCGCACCCGCTCGGCCTCCTCGGCTCGCCGCTGGGCGTCGTGCTCGAGCCGGTCGGCCTCGATGCGAGCCCTTTCGGCCTCGGCCCGGGCCTCGTCGGCGTCCGCCTTCCGCTCGCGGGCCACCAGCTCCTCCTCCTCGCTGCGGGAACGGAGCTCGGCGGCGCGCTGCCGGTTCTCCCGCTGCACCGCGGCGCGGTGCTCCTTCTTCTTCCGGGTCGCGGCCAGGGCGATAACGACGACGATCGCGAGCACGGCGATCGCCAGCACGATCCAGATCCAGGTGTCCATCGGACGCTCCTCCTCGGTCGCCCCCAGGTGCTCCCCCCGGGAGGGGGTCCCCACGGGTTCGGTCCGGCCAGGGTGCTGATACCAGTCAGTTCAGCACCGGCGAGCTGCGCTGTCCAGCACGCCCGGCCCGCGCGGCACCGGATGCGCCGGTCCCCGCGGGGGCCCTCGACAGCCGTCCGGCCGGGAGTCCGACGTCGACGCAGGTCGGACGGGCCCGCACCGGGATGACGGGCCACGGACGGCCCCGGTGCTCAGGGCGACCGCCCACGGGGTTCCACCGTCCGGCGGCTGTCGCACCGAATGTTGCGGGAGCCAGGTCGGTGACCCCCGCGGGTCCGCCCCGACGGCCTCCCCGCGTCCTGCCCCCGCGGCCCACGGTGCTCCGGGTGCGTCCAGCCGTCCGCGCCGCCGGAGGCGTCGATCAGCACGGCCACGCGCTCCTCATCGGCCCGCACGCCCCGGCCCTGCCACGGCGAGTGCGATCGCGGATGCGGGGCACGGGGTGCGGCACCGGTGCGGGCGACCGGGCGGGGTCAGGCCAGCGACAGCGCGAAGGACAGCGCGAAGCCCGCCGTGGTGCTCAGCGCCACCGCCGGGCCGCCGTTCTCGTAGGCCTCCGGCATGAGGGTGTCGGCCAGGGACGCGATCACGGCGC
>JAPSHS010000110.1 GCA_031179495.1 Kocuria sp.
CCGAGGCCGAGCCCCTCCTCGCCCTGGAAGCGCTCCGACCCGCTCCAGTCCTCGCCGGGGCGCAGCGCCTGGAGGTTCGCGTCGAGCTGGCCCAGCTGCGCCATGAGGTCGGGGGAGCCGAACGCCTGGGCCGAGAGCTGCATCAGCTCCTGGCGCTGCTCGGGGGTCATGGAGTTCAGCATCCGCTGGGCCGCCGCGGAGCGCTGGGCGAGGGCGTCGACCAGCTCGTCGACCGACTGCGGGTTCTCCGGGAAGTGCCGGCCGTGCTTCGCCATGAAGTCCTGGAAGTCCTGATCGGTGTCCTCGCCGCGCCCGTGCTTCTCCAGCAGCGCGTTGAGGTCGCGCAGCATCTCGGCCACGGCCTCGCGGTCGGCGTCGGTGGCGTTCTCGAGGGCCTGCTTCATGCCCGCGAAGCGCTGGTCCAGGATCTCGCGGCCGAGCAGGTCCTTGATCTGCTCGTAGGCCTCCCGCGCGGAGTCGGACTGCCAGTCGTAGGAGGCGAGCTCGCTGACGGCGGCAGCCGTGGAGCGGGGCAGCCCGTCCAGCTGGAGCTCGCGGAAGGAGCGGTCCGTCGGGTCCATCCGGGCGTCGCGCAGGAACTGCTCCCGCTCCAGGCGCAGGGCCTTCTCCAGCAGCTGCTTCGCCTCGTCGAGGGTGCCGCCCAGGCGGTGCTGCTTCAGCAGGTCGCGCCGCCGCCGGTGCACGCGCCGGGACAGGTCGTCGAGGCCCTCCCGCCCGCGTCCGCCCCGGCGGAGGAACTCCCGCATCGCCTCCTCGGGCGAGTACCCCGCCATGACGTCCTCGGAGACGGCCGCCAGCGCCTCGGAGAGGTCCACGGGCGGGGCCAGCGGATCGGGCCCCCCGGTGTACCTGCCGTACCGCGATGACCGGTGGTGTGCGGGCATGACGCCCCCTTACGTGTCGTGGCGCTGGAGCGGCGAGCGGTCAGCCGTAGACGGTGCCGCCCTCGTCGGAGTCCTTGGAGATCTTCTGGGCCAGGAAGAGCCCTTCGAGGGCGAGTTCGATGGCACTGGCGCGCTGTCCCGCGGTCGTGGCCCCGAGCCGGGCGGCGATCTCGTCGTAGACGGCGCCGGCCCCGTCGGGCTCCGGCAGCTCGGGGAGCCCGGCGAGGAAGTCCTGGGCCGAGACGTCGTCGCCGGTGGAGACCGTGGTGCGGCCGTCGAAGGCCTCCACCACCGGGCCGAGGTCCAGGCCGCGGAAGCGGCCCCGCACGGTCTCGGCGGTCGCCCGGCGGAGCAGGTGGTCGAGGACCGCGCGCTCGCGGCCCTCCTCGCCGGACTCGAACTCGATCTTGCCGCCCAGGACGTCGGTGGCCGTCTCGACGTCGACCATCCGGGCGACGGCGTCGGCCTCGCCGCGGACCGTGGCCCGCCGCAGGGCCGCCGCCGCGACCGTCTCCGCGCCCGCGATGGCGAACCGTGCCGAGACCCCCGAGCGCTGGTCGACGGCGGAGGAGTCCCGCAGCAGGCGGGTGAAGCGGGCCAGGATCTCGAGGATCGTCTCGGGGACCTCCGCGACCAGGTCGGCCTCCTGACGGATGACGGCGATCTCGTCCTCGAGCTCGAGCGGGTAGTGGGTGCGGATCTCGGCGCCGAACCGGTCCTTGAGCGGGGTGATGATCCGGCCGCGGTTCGTGTAGTCCTCCGGGTTGGCCGTGGCCATCACGAGCACGTCCAGCGGCAGCCGCAGGACGTACCCGCGGATCTGGATGTCGCGCTCCTCCATCACGTTGAGCATGGCCACCTGGATCCGCTCGGCGAGGTCGGGCAGCTCGTTGACCGCCACGATCCCGCGGTGGGAGCGCGGCACGAGCCCGTAGTGGATCGTCTCCGGGTCCCCGAGCCGCCGGCCCTCGGCGACGCGCATCGGGTCGACGTCGCCGATGAGGTCCGCCACGGACGTGTCCGGGGTGGCGAGCTTCTCCACGTAGCGCTCCGAGCGGTGCCGCCACACGACGGGCAGCTCGTCGCCCTCGAGCAGGACGCGCCGCCTGGACTCCTCCGTGAGGGGCTCCTCGGGGTGCTCGTTGAGCTCCGAGCCCTCGATGGCGGGGGACCACTCGTCGAGCAGCCCGGCGAGGGTGCGCAGCAGGCGCGTCTTGCCCTGTCCGCGCTCGCCGAGCAGGACCACGTCGTGGCCGGCCAGCAGCGCCCGTTCCATCTGGGGCAGGACCGTGCGCCCGAGCCCGTGCAGCCCCGGCCAGGGGTCACCGCCCTCGGCCAGGGTTCTCAGGAGGTTCTCGCGGATCTCCTGGCGCAACGACCTGGGGGCGTGCCCCGCCGCGCGCAGCTCGCCGAGGGTACGGATGTCGGGTCGATCGTTCCGATCAGTCACAGCGCCACATTAACCCGGGCGTCAAGGGGGAGGTGGAACCGTCGGCGGCCGAGCCTCTGGTCACGGCGGTCTCCGTCGGTACGCTGGTACATCATGGCAACGCGGAAGAGGTCCCGGAGCACGCTCGTCCTCCTCGTGCGGCACGGCGAGACGCCCACCACCGGCAAGGTCCTGCCGGGGCGGGCGCCCGGGCTGCACCTGTCCGAGCGCGGCCGGTCGCAGGCCGATCGGGTCGCGCAGCGGCTCGCGGGGGTGCCCGTCGACGCGGTCCTCACGTCCCCCCTCGAGCGCACCCGCGAGACGGCGGAGCCCACGGAGGCGCGGACCGGCCGGGCGGCCGTCGTGGACCACGGTCTGCTCGAGTGCGACTTCGGGGACTGGACGGGCGCGGAGCTCGCCCGGCTCTCCCGGCTCAAGGCCTGGTCGACCGTCCAGCGGGCGCCGTCCACCTTCCGCTTCCCCGGCGGCGAGAGCTTCCCCGAGATGCAGGCCCGGATGGTGGGCGCTGTCGACAGGGCGCGCGCGCAGCACGAGGGCGGGGTGGTGGTGTGCTTCTCGCACGCCGATCCCATCAAGGCGGCCCTCGCGCACGCCCTCGGGACGCACCTGGACCTCTTCCAGCGGATCGTGGTCAGCCCGTGCTCGGTCTCCGCGATCTCGTACCCGCCGGGACAGGCGCCGGTCGTGCTCACGGTCAACTCCACCGACGAGCCGCTGACCGGCCTGAGGCCCTCGTGAGCAGGTTCCGGTGAGCGAGCTCGCGCTGCTCGCGGAGGGGCGGATGGAGCTGCTCGGGATGATCCGGGGCAGCAGCAACTCCGCGCTGCTCGTCGAGGTCTGCCACGAGGACCGCTCCGTCTGGGCCGTCTACAAGCCCCGCGAGGGCGAGCGGCCGCTGATCGACTTCGCCCCGGGCCTGCACCGGCGGGAGCAGGCCGCGTACCTGCTCAGCGAGGCCCTGGGCTGGGGTCTCGTCCCGCCGACCGTCGTGCGCGAGGACGGGCCGTTCGGGGTCGGTTCCCTGCAGCTGTTCGTCCAGCACGACCCGCTGGCGCACTACTTCACCCTGTACGACGAGGTCCCCGAGAGCCACGACGCACTGCGCCGGATCGCGCTCTTCGACGTCGTGGCCAACAACGCCGACCGCAAGGGCGGGCACGTGCTGCACGGGGTCGACGGCCGGGTGTGGGGGATCGACCACGGCCTGTGCTTCGCCGCCGGGTACAAGCTGCGGACGGTCGTCTGGGACTTCGGCGGGGACCCCGTTCCCGAGGACCTGCTGGACGCCGTCGCACCGCTGGCAGACGCCGTTCCCGAGCAGCTGGCGGGCCTGCTCACGTCCCCGGAGGTCCTCGCGCTGCAGCAACGGGTGCGCCGGCTGCTGGAGCGCCCGGTCCTGCCGGTCGACACCACGGGTCGCCGGGTCCCCTGGCCCCTGCTGTAGGTACCGGTCCGAGGATCCGGGGCTGCCCCGGGCCGCGGAGGGGCACCGACAGGGAGGGCGCGCCCTATCGGCGCAGGGTGTCCCCGGGGTTCTCGCCGTAGGCCTGCCGGTGGTGACGTGCGAAGTCGCCGGAATGGGCCATGCCCCAGCGGAGGGCGATGGCCCGCACCGTGTCCCCCGCGCCGGGGTCCCCCTGCAGCAGGTCCTCGTGGGCGGCCGTGAGGCGCAGGTCGCGGAGGTAGGCGCCCGGCGTCGTCCCCGTGTGCGAGCGGAAGGCCCGGGTCAGGTCCACCGTGCCCAGTTCCACGTGACGGGCGACGTCCTCCACGGTGATCGGGGACGCCAGTTCCGCGCGCATGTACTCCACGGCGCCCCGGTAGGCCGTCTGCTGCTCGGCGGCCGAGACGGGACGGGTCGGCGGTTCCTGCAGGAGGGAGAACGCCTCCAGGGTCGCCACCGACATCCGCCGCAGCAGGTCCGCGCGCAGCAGCGGGACGGAGGCGACGGCGGGGTCGGCCAGGACCTGCTCGACGAACTCGTAGGTGCCCCGCCAGTACCGTTCCCGGGCAGGGGAGACCGGATGCGGGTCGTGGAAGGAGATCTCGAGGTCCTCGTCGCCGTAGGCGTCCCGGGCCGTCCGTCGCAGGGTCTCGAGACCGAGGTTCACCGAGTCGACCGACAGGTGGTCCACCTCGCCGTAGTACTCCTGGCCCGGCTGGACCAGGAACGGGCCCATGCCGGTGCCCGTCCGCCCGTCGATCCGCCAGTTGACGCCGCCGGCGCGCGGCAGCACGACGGAGTAGATCCCGTCGAGCACCATGCGTCCCGCGATGCTGCCGCGGAAGGTGAGCCGGCCCAGGTGGAGATCGGAGTCGCCCCCCACGTCGTGGCTGTACAGGAAGGACGCCCTGTCGTCGACCGTGCCCATCCGCGCACGCGTGTAGACCTGCTGGAGCGCCTCGTTGGCCACCTCGGGATCGGTGGTCGCGAAGTGCAGGTGGATCGGCGTGGCGGGGGTCATCCTCTCACCGCGATGCCCTCGGCCGGGTCGCGGGTGGTGGAGGCCGATCGCCGCACCCGGGAGTCCATGTCCAGAACGCTACGCCTCGGCACCGGCGGCGTCGACAG
>JAPSHS010000111.1 GCA_031179495.1 Kocuria sp.
ACCCGCCCAAGCTCAAGAAGCAGTACAAGCACACCATCGAGGTGGTCGTGGACCGGCTCGTCGTCAAGGAGGGCATCCGCCAGCGCCTGACCGACTCCGTCGAGACGGCGCTGGGCCTCGCCGAGGGGCGCGTCGTCGTCGAGCTCGTGCCCCGCTCCGACGAGGAGATCGCCCACCCGCTGGAGCTGCGCCGGCCCTTCTCCGAGAACCTCGCCTGCCCCAACGAGCACCCTCTGCAGGCCGACGAGATCGAGCCCCGCTCGTTCTCCTTCAACGCGCCCTTCGGGGCGTGCCCGGAGTGCGACGGCATCGGCTCGCGCCTCGAGGTCGACGAGGACCTCGTGGTCCCCAACCCCGACCTCTCCCTGGTGGAGGGCGCCATCGCGCCGTGGTCGCTGGGCAAGGCGACCAGCGAGTACTGGAACCGCCTGCTCGCCGGGCTCGGCCAGGAGCTCGGCTTCGACCTCGTCACCCCCTGGGGCAAGCTGCCCGCCAAGGCGCGCAAGGCGATCCTCGAGGGCAAGGACTACCAGGTCACCGTGGCCTACCGGAACCGCTTCGGCCGGGAGCGCCGCTACACCCAGGGCTTCGAGGGCGTGATCGGCTACATCAAGCGCAAGCACGCCGAGACCGAGTCCGACAACGCCAAGGACCGCTACGAGCAGTACATGCGCCAGGTGGCGTGCCCCGCCTGCGACGGCGCGCGGCTGAACCCGACCATGCTCGCCGTGACCGTCGGCGGCCGCAACATCGCCGAGACCACCCGCATGCCCATGCGCGAGGCCCACGAGTTCTTCCGCGACCTCGAGCTGAGCACCCGCGAAACGAGGATCGGCGAGCAGGTGCTCAAGGAGATCCAGGCCCGCCTGACGTTCCTCGTGGACGTGGGCCTGGACTACCTCAACCTCGAGCGCGCCGCCGCGACGCTCTCCGGCGGCGAGGCCCAGCGCATCCGCCTGGCCACGCAGATCGGCGCCGGGCTCGTGGGCGTGCTCTACGTCCTCGACGAGCCGTCCATCGGCCTGCACCAGCGGGACAACCGCCGGCTCATCGAGACCCTCACCAAGCTGCGGGACATGGGCAACACCCTGATCGTCGTCGAGCACGACGAGGACACCATCCGGGAGGCCGACTGGATCGTCGACGTCGGACCCGGTGCCGGCGAGCACGGCGGGCGCGTGGTGCACTCCGGGACCTACGAGGAGCTGCTCGCCAACGAGGAGTCCGTCACCGCCGACTACCTCTCCGGGCGCAGGGCGATCGCCGTGCCCGCGCAGCGGCGCACGATCGACCGCGGGCGCATGCTCAAGGTCGTGGGCGCGCGCGAGAACAACCTGCGCGGCATCGACGTCTCGTTCCCGCTGGGCGTGCTCACCGCGGTCACCGGGGTTTCCGGGTCGGGGAAGTCCACGCTGGTCAACGACATCCTGTACACGTCGCTGGCCAACAAGCTCAACGGGGCCAAGCAGGTCCCGGGCCGGCACAAGCGGATCGACGGCGTGGACCAGCTCGACAAGGTCGTGCACGTGGACCAGAGCCCCATCGGCCGGACCCCGCGCTCCAACGCGGCCACCTACACCGGCGTGTTCGACCACATCCGCAAGCTCTTCGCCGAGACCCCCGAGGCCAAGGTCCGCGGCTACCAGGCCGGGCGGTTCTCCTTCAACGTCAAGGGCGGGCGCTGCGAGGCGTGCTCCGGCGACGGGACGATCAAGATCGAGATGAACTTCCTGCCCGACGTCTACGTCCCGTGCGAGGTGTGCAAGGGCGCCCGGTACAACCGCGAGACCCTCGAGGTGCACTACAAGGGCAAGACCATCGCCGAGGTGCTGGAGATGCCCATCGAGGAGGCCGCGGAGTTCTTCAAGGCCTTCGGCCCGATCGCCCGGCACCTGAACACCCTCGTGGACGTCGGCCTCGGCTACGTCCGCCTGGGCCAGCCCGCCACCACCCTCTCCGGCGGCGAGGCCCAGCGTGTGAAGCTGGCCGCGGAGCTGCAGAAGCGCTCCAACGGCCGCTCCATCTACGTGCTGGACGAGCCCACCACCGGTCTGCACTTCGAGGACATCCGCAAGCTGCTGCTCGTGCTCCAGGGCCTCGTGGAGAAGGGCAACACCGTGATGACCATCGAGCACAACCTGGACGTCATCAAGTCCGCCGACTGGATCGTGGACCTCGGTCCCGACGGCGGCTCCGGAGGCGGCCGGGTGATCGCCGAGGGCACCCCCGAGCAGGTGGCCCGCAACACGAACAGCTACACCGGCCGGTTCCTCGCCGAGGTGCTCGGCGAGCGCCCCCGTCCCGCGGGAGCCGCCCGGTGACCGCGCCCGTGGTGCTCTGGGACCTCGACGGCACCCTCCTGGACCCGGCAGGGGCCATCACCGGGGGCATCGCCCGGGCGCTGGCCGAGAACGGGCACGCCGTGCCCGAGGACCTGCGCCGCTTCGTGGGCCCGCCCGTGGGGTGGTCCCTGCGGGCGTTCACCGACGTCCCGGAGCAGGAGATCCCGCGCGTGGTCGCCGCCTACCGGGCCCGGTACCGCACCGAGGGCCTGGCGCAGACCCGGGTCTACCCCGGGGTGGAGGAGCTGCTGGCGAGCCTGCACGCCGCCGGCGTGCGGATGGCCGTGGCCACGCAGAAGCCCGAGCCCACGGCCGAGCTGGCCGTCGAGAGGTTCGGTCTCGGCCGGTGGTTCGAGACCGTCTCGGGGGCCGCCGACGACCTCGTCGCGCCGGCCCCGGCGGCGGGCGCGCAGCAGGTGCACGACAAGCCCGCGATCATCGCCGAGGCGCTGCGCCGGCTCGGCGTGCGGTCCCCGGACCCGGCGCGCACGGTGATGATCGGTGACCGCCGCTACGACGCCGAGGGCGCGGCCGCCCACGGGATCGACTGCCTGGGCGTGGCGTGGGGCTTCGCCTCCGAGGGCGAGCTGGGGACGGGCTTCGCCGCCGTGGCCGGGGACGCCGACGAGCTCGGCGAGCTGCTGGCCCGGTACACCGCGCCCGCCCCCACGGGCCGCTGAGGGAGGACCGGACCGTGGCCGATCCGGAGAGCTACCGCCCCGCCCGTCAGGACATCCCGACCGACCCGGGCGTCTACCGCTTCCGGGACGAGTACGGGCGCGTGATCTACGTGGGCAAGGCCAAGAACCTGCGCAACCGGCTGAGCTCCTACTTCGCGCCCCCGCACGCCCTGAGCCCCAAGACCCGCGCCATGGTCACCACCGCCGCCGGTGTGGAGTGGACCGTGGTGGGCAGCGAGCTGGAGTCCCTGCAGCTCGAGTACACGTGGATCAAGGAGTTCAAGCCCCGCTTCAACATCGCCTACCGGGACGACAAGTCCTACCCCTACCTCGCCGTGACGATGTCCGAGGCGGTCCCTCGTGCCCAGGTGGTGCGCGGCGAGAAGAAGAAGGGCAACCGCTACTTCGGCCCGTACTCCCAGGCGTGGGCGATCCGGGAGACGCTCGACGCCCTGCTGCGGGTCTTCCCGGTCCGCACGTGCTCCAAGGGCGTGTACCGGCGTGCCGAGCAGTCCGGGCGGCCGTGCCTGCTCGGCTACATCGACAAGTGCTCCGCCCCGTGCGTCGGGCGGATCTCGGAGGAGGACCACCACGCCCTCGCCGAGGACCTGTGCCGGTTCATGGCCGGGCACGCCACCCCGTTCATCAAGGAGCTGCAGCGGCAGATGCAGGAGGCCGCCGCGGAGATGGACTTCGAGACCGCCGCCGCGCGCCGCGACGACATCGCGGCGCTGGAGAAGGCCTTCGAGCGCAACGCCGTGGTGCTCTCCGACAGCACGGACGCGGACTTCTTCGCCCTCGCCGAGGACGAGCTGGAGGCCGCGGTCCAGGTCTTCCACGTGCGCGGCGGGCGCATCCGCGGCCAGCGCGGATGGGTCACCGAGAAGGTCGAGGAGGCCGACGGCGGGCGGCTGCTCGAACAGCTGCTGGAGCAGGTCTACGGCGAGACGGCCGCCGAGAGCGCCGCCGTCGCCGGGGCCGCCGCGCCGCCCGAGCCGCGCGGGTCCAAGCACCGGCCCTCCGCCGAGCTCGCCTACCGCGAGGACGCCATACCGCGCACGGTCCTGCTGTCCGAGCCGGCCGACAGCACCGACCGGCTCGAGGAGTGGCTCTCCGGGCTGCGCGGCTCCCGGGTCTCCATCGCCGTCCCGCAGCGGGGGGAGAAGGCCCACCTGATGGAGACGGTGCGGGAGAACGCCCGGCAGGCGCTGAAGCTGCACAAGTCCCGGCGCGCCGGGGACATCACGACCCGCTCGGCGTCCCTGCAGGAGCTGCAGGAGGCCCTCGGCATCCCGGTGCCGCTGATGCGCATCGAGTGCTACGACATCTCCCACGTGCAGGGCACCAACGTCGTGGCGTCCATGGTCGTCTTCGAGGACGGGCTGCCGCGGAAGGCGGACTACCGCAAGTTCTCCATCACCGGGGACGCGGCCCGGGACGACACCGCCTCGATGTACGACGTCATCTCCCGGCGCTTCCGCCGCCACCTCGAGGAGCAGGCCGAGCGGGGGGCCGCCGGGCCCCGCACCGGGCAGGTCGAGGCCCGGGGCGAGGCCCCGGAGCGGGCCCGGTTCGCGTACCCGCCCAGCCTCGTGGTGGTCGACGGAGGGCCCCCGCAGGTGGCCGCTGCGGCCCGGGCGCTGGCGGACCTCGGCATCGACGACGTCCACGTCGTCGGCCTCGCCAAGCGGCTGGAGGAGGTCTGGGTCCCGGACGACGAGTTCCCGGTGATCCTGCCGCGGGCGAGCCAGGGCCTGTTCCTGCTCCAGCGGATCCGCGACGAGGCCCACCGCTTCGCGATCACCTTCCACCGCAAGAAGCGCTCCTCCGCCATGACCGTCTCCGTCCTCGACGAGCTGCCCGGGGTGGGCCCGGCCAAGCAGAAGGC
>JAPSHS010000029.1 GCA_031179495.1 Kocuria sp.
GCCATGGCCTCGAGGTCGTGCGAGCCGTCGCGGCGGTTGGGGACCGGGACGCCCAGGCCCCCGGAGAGCCCGATGCTGATGGGGTAGGCCTCGAAGGAGCGCCACGCGTGGACCACCTCGTCCGGGGTGCCGTCCTCGCCGGTGCCCACGAAGGCGCCGAGCAGCTGGTTGAGGGCGCCGAGGCTGCCGGCGCCGGTGACGACGTCCTCCGCGGGCACCCCGAGGAACTCGCCGAGCACCTCCCGCAGCTGCGCGGAGGTGGTCTCGGGGTAGCGGTGCACGGCGTCCCAGTCGGCGAGGACCTCGCGGACGGCCGGTACGGGCCCGAACGGGTTCTCGTTGGAGGACAGCTTGTAGGAGGGCAGCCCGTCCACCACGTGCGGCGGTTTGCCGGCCACGTAGCGGGGAAGCCGGGAGAGGGCGGGGCGCGGCAGGACCGCCGGGGTGGTGGCGGTGGTCGCGCCCGGGGCCGGGGTGTCTCCGGCCAGGGTGCGGGTAGCGTCGCTGGTACTCATGGAGGTCATGCTATCCCCGCTCCCCCGGGGTTCCCCCGGTGCGTGACGCCCGTCCGGCCGACTCCGTACTGCCCGGTCGGAAAAGCTACAACCCGGCCGCGGTTTTCTTGGCGGCGGGCGACAAACCGGGCGCCGGAGGGACTGCGGCCGCCGTGGGAGAATGTGCCCATGCCCAACACCGATCGCATCCTGTCCTCCGGTCGTGCCTCGCTCGCGGCCGCCGTCCCGGCCGTCGCGCTGGGTCCGCTCGACGGCCGCTACCAGCCGGTCGCCGCCCCTCTCGTCGACCACCTCTCCGAGGCCGCCCTCAACCGCAACCGCGTGCACGTGGAGGTCGAGTGGTTCATCCACCTCGCCGAGCGCTCGGTGCTGCCGGGCCTGGCGCCGCTGGCCGACGAGCAGGTCGCCGGGCTGCGCCGGATCGTCACGGACTTCGACACGGACGCGGTCGCCGAGCTCGCGGAGATCGAGGCCGTGACGGTCCACGACGTCAAGGCCGTGGAGTACTACATCGGGCGCCGCCTGCCCGCCCTGGGCCTCGAGCACCTCGTGCCGCTCGTGCACTTCGGCTGCACCTCCGAGGACATCAACAACCTCGCCTGGGCCCTGGGCATCAAGGACGCCACGACCGACGTGTGGCTGCCCGCCGCCCGGGCGCTCGTGGCCGACGTCGCCGCCCTCGCCGGGTCCGCCGCGAGCACGCCGATGCTCTCCCGCACCCACGGCCAGCCCGCCACGCCCACGACCCTGGGCAAGGAGATGGCGGTGGTCGCCCACCGCCTGGGCCGCCAGCTCGACCGGATCGAGCGCACCGAGTACCTCGGCAAGATCAACGGCGCCACCGGCACCTACGCGGCGCACTACGCCTCCGTGCCCGGCGCGGACTGGACGGAGGTCTCGCGCCGTTTCGTGGAGGGCCTGGGCCTCGGCTGGAACCCGCTGACCACCCAGATCGAGTCCCACGACTGGCAGGCGGAGCTCTACGCCGACCTCGCCCGGTTCAACCGGGTCCTGCACAACTTCTGCACGGACGTCTGGTCCTACATCTCGATCGGCTACTTCCAGCAGATCCCGGTGGAGGGGGCCACGGGCTCCTCCACCATGCCGCACAAGGTCAACCCCATCCGCTTCGAGAACGCCGAGGCGAACCTGGAGCTCTCCAACGCCCTGCTCGACGCCCTGGGCGCCACGCTCGTGACGTCCCGCTGGCAGCGCGACCTCACGGACTCCTCGTCCCAGCGCAACATCGGCGTGGCCTTCGGGCACTCCCTGCTCGCCGTCTCCAACGTGAGCAAGGGCCTGGCCCGCCTGGACGTGGCGGAGGACGTCCTCGCCGCCGACCTCGACGAGAACTGGGAGGTCCTCGCGGAGGCGATCCAGATGGTCATGCGCGCCGAGGCGATCGCCGGCGTCGAGGGCATGGACAACCCCTACGAGCGGCTCAAGGAGCTGACCCGCGGGCGGCGGGTGGACGCGGCACGGCTCCAGGAGTTCGTGGCGGGGCTGGGTCTCTCCCCGGAGGCCGAGCGGCGGCTCTCCGGGCTGACCCCCGCCACCTACACGGGCATCGCGGCCGAGCTCGTGCGCTTCCTCTGAGCCCGCGCCGCACGGACCCGCACCGCACGGACCGGACCGTGCGGTGCGGGCCTCCCGGGCGCACGGACCGGGCACCCCGCTCCCGGACGCCCTCCCCGGGCGACGGGATCAGACGGAGGGCAGGTCGTGCAGGTTGTTGCAGGCCGTGTCCTCCGGGGCGGCCCACAGGCGCTTCTCGCACCCCGCCGACACGACGCGGACGCTGAGCCGGCCGGACGTGCCGGGGACGTAGTAGTCGTGCACCCCGCTCTCGATGTCCCGGATGATCCGGGTGATGGACCGCGGGGACCACACCTCGGCGGGATTGCACAGGGCGACGATGTTTCCGAGGGGATCCGTGCGGACCCCCGTGACGGGTCGATGGTCGGTCATCGGAAGAACTCCTGAGCTCGTGCCCCGGGCCGGTGCTGCCGGCCGCGGGAATCAGCCTTGTACCACTGTCTCGGACGGTGCGCAATGCTCGAGGCCGGACGCGTTCCCGGCCCCTCGGGATTCGTTTGCTTTCGACGTCATCCAGCCGTTCACTTTTGACTCACGGCGCGTCTGCCGGGATCATCAGTGCTTGACCCTTCCCTACCCACGGCACCGGATCCAGCGCTGCGGGAGCGGAGGGAAAGCGCCCGGCCCACGGTCTTCGGGGGAAGACCGGTCGGGGCGCATCGGGGTACAGAGTTCATGAGACTGGGGGATCATGACAATGGATGGGGAACACTCGGTCACGCTGCGGCTGCTGGGCAACGTCGAGGTCGAGCTCGACGGCTCGGTGCTGGCCCTCGGCCACCGCCAGCAACGGCTGCTGGCCGCCCTGGCCGTCCTCGGGCCGAAGCCGCGCCGCTTCCTCGGCGAGCTGCTGTGGCCCGACCGGACGGCCGAGCGCGCCATGGGCAGTCTGCGCACCACCGTCTTCAACCTCTCCCGCCAGGTCCCCGGGGCCGTCGGGACCCGCGGCAACAACATCGCCCTGGCGGAGCCGGTCACGGTCGACCTGCACGAGCTGCGCCGGTCCCTGCACGAGTCCGCCGCTGCGACCGCGCCCGCGACGGAGGACCCGTGGTTCCTCGACCCCGCCGGCGCGCAGCTGCTGCCCGGCTGGTACGACGGCTGGGTGATGGCCGAGCAGGACCGGCTGCGCACGCTGTACGTCAACGCCGTGGAGCACCTCGCCCGGCTCTCCCTGGAGCACGGGGACTTCTACCGCGCCCACCTGCTGGCCGACAACGTCCGGGCCCTGGACCCCCTGCGGGAGAGCGCGGTGCGCGTGTCCATCGAGGCGGACCTCGGGCTCGGCAACAACGCTCCGGCCCTGCAGACCTTCCGCAGCTTCTGCAGCACGATGGCCGACGAGCTCGGCGCACCGCCCTCCCCCCAGATCACCCAGCTCATGGGGTACATGCGCAGCGCCTGACGCGCTCGCCCCCGGGCGGGCACGGTGTCCCCGCGGCCCGACGCCGGGTCGCGGGGACACCTCTGTGCGGTCCATGGCCCGGTCAGCGTCCCGCGGTGAGGGCGGCCGAGGCGGAGCGCACCGGGATGCCCCGCCAGGTCGTCTCGGGCAGCAGCTGCTCGCCCTTCATCACCAGGGACAGCCCGTCGACGGAGGCGCCGGCGCCGACCGTCGTGTCGTAGAGCACGATCGAGCGCGCCCCGACACTGGCCCCCTCGAGGATCTCGACGTAGGACATCTTCATCACCCGGTCCTCGAACAGGTGCGTCTGCAGGGACACATCCGTCGAGACGGCGGCGTCGTCGCCGATGTGCACCAGGTCGAACTCCGTCAGGTAGGTCGTCCCGATGTAGGTCCGCCGGCCGATCTGCGCCCCGAACAGGCGCAGGACCGGGCCGATCAGCGGGGTCCCCACCAGTCCGCCGATGAGCGCGGGGACCGCGGCGGACTCGTAGACACCGGTGACGAACTCGCTGCGCCGCACGAAGTTGTCCCACAGGGGCTCGATCCGCTGCCGGTACCGGCCCACGATCGCCCACTTGAGGACGACGACGGCGAGCACCACGGTGAACCCCGTGACGAGGGCGATCAGCGGCAGCACCGCGACGAAGCCGAGCAGGCTCACCCGGGGCACCAGGCTCACCGAGGCCAGCAGCCCGAGGTAGCCGATCAGGCCGATCAGCGCCGGGGGCACCGTGATGCGCAGTGCCTCGATGATCAGCCGGGCGGCCACCTTCCCCCGGGACGGCCGGTAGGTGAGGCTCTCGTCGTAGTTGCCGCTGTCCTGCCGCCGGGGCAGGAACATGGCCGGCGAGCCCAGCCAGGACGTGCCGTCCGGCACGTCGGCCGGAGGCACGGACGCCACGCCCACGAGTGAGCCCTCGCCCATCCGGGTGCCGGAGGGCACGAACGCCGCGTTGCCCACGAACGAGCGGTCGCCGACCACGGTGCGCTCCATGTGCAGGTGCCCGTGGTGGTAGACGGCGCTGCCCACGCTGGCCATGTCCGCGACGAAGCTCCCCTCGCCGAGGGTCAGGAGGTCCGGGTCGATGTGGCCGACCGTGGAGACCTCGGAACGCGGGCCGACCTTGGCGCCCAGGGCGCGCAGCCAGGGCACGGTGTACATCGTGGCGTACAGGGCGTTGGTGCTCTCCAGGCTGGTGGAGAGGAGCTGGTCGGCCATCCACTTGCGCACGCCCAGCCCGCTGCGCACGGGGTGGATGCCCGTGGGGGTCCGGCGCAGGACGATCTTCCGGCCGACCGCGACCACGGCGCAGACCGTGAGGACGTAGACGATGCCGACCGCCGGGGTGAGCGCCAGGCCCACCGGGACGCCGAACTCCAGGGCGGCGACCCAGATCAGCAGGAAGGAGGGGAGGACCAGGACGAAGGGCAGCAGCTCGAGGACCATCCAGCCCATGAGCAGCCCGGCCGCGAGCGGGGCGGGCCAGCGGCCGCTGGGCAGCGGGCGTCGCTCCATCCGCTCGAGCAGCTCGTCGTCGCCGTCGGCGGGCCGGGACGGGGAACCGAGCCAGCGCTCGCCGGCCGGGATCGTCTGGTTGCGGGAGGCCAGGGACTGCTCCGCCAGCCGGGCGCCGTCCTCGACCCGGGAACCGGGCTGCAGCATGGCGTTGGCGCCCACGAACGCGTCGTCGCCGATCCGCACCGGGGCGATGGTCACCCAGCCCTCCTCGACCTGCGCGGTCTGCACGGAGGACCCGTAGCCGATGCTGGCGCGGGAGCCGATGCTCACCAGGGAGGGCAGGCCCACGGCCGCGGTGCCCACGTGGGCGTCCGCCCCGACCCTGGCCCCGAGCAGGCGCAGGTAGACGGCGGCCATCGGGGTGCCGGTGAGGAGGCTGAGCGGGGAGAGCCGGGTCAGGCCGTCGATGCACCAGAGCAGGTAGTACTGCCTCCCCCAGAGCGGATGGTGCCCCGGCCGGACGAACCGGCCCAGCACCCGGGAGCCCAGGAACGGGAGGAAGAAGCGCGCGAGCACGGAGACGAGCAGGCCCACGAGCAGCAGGTCCCACATGAGCGGGTAGCTGAACTCCCCGCCGGAGGAGTACAGGACCGCCGCGAGCGGGGACCCGACGACCATGGCGGCGAGCACCATGGTCGTCAGCTGGGCGAGACCGCACAGGGCCACCCGGCCGCCGGTGTGGTGCAGGGCGGAGGGCCGGTCGTCCGGCGTGGCCACCGCGGGGACGGCGGCCGGGGCGGCGTCGAGGTGCCGTGCCAGGTCCCGGACGGTCGGGTAGGTGTAGATGTCCGCGATCGAGATGTCCTGGCCGGTCAGCTCCCGGCGCAGCTCGGACGTGACGGTGGCGGCGAGCAGCGAGTGCCCGCCGAGCTCCATGAAGAAGTCCGCCTCCGAGGAGAGCTGGTCGACGGGGATCCGGAAGACCCTGGACCAGACCTCCGTGAGCTGCCACTCCGTCTCGGTCTGCGGCGGGACCAGGCCCACCGTCGTCACGAAACGGGGCGTGCTGGGCTCGGGCAGGTTCTTCCGGTCCACCTTGCCGCTCACCATCATCGGCATGGCGGGCAGGACCTCGTAGAAGGACGGGACCATGTACGGCGGCAGGGCCGCGACCACCGAGTCGTGCAGCAGCTCGAAGAGGGCCCGCTCGTCGCGGACCTCCCCGCGCAGGGTGAGGAACGCGGCGACGTCGTCGCCGCCGGAGACGAGCTTCACGGCGGCGTCCGCCACCGCGTCGTCGCGCCGGAGCACGTTCTCGATCTCCTGCAGGTCCGCGCGGTGGCCGCGGATCTTCACCTCGCTGTCGGCGCGGCCGAGGTACTCGATCTCGCCGTCGGGCAGGATCCGGCCCAGGTCCCCGGTGCGGTAGATCCGTCCGGCCCGGGGACCGTCCGGGTGCGGCCGGAAACGCTCCTCGGTGACGTGGGGCAGGTTGACGTAGCCGCGGGCCACGCCCGGCCCGGCGATGCAGATCTCGCCCGGCTCCCCCTCGGGGAGCTCGTTCATCGTCTCGTCGAGGATGCGCACCTCGTAGGTGGGCAGGGGCTTGCCGATGGTCACGGGCCGCCCGGGGGTCAGCTCTCCCCACGTGGCGGTGACGGTGCCCTCGGTGGGGCCGTAGGTGTTGAGCATCCGGCGCTCGGGCGTGGACCACCGCTCCACGAGCTCCGCGGGGCACGCCTCACCGCCCACGAGGATGCTCCGGATGCGGGGCAGGTCGTGCTCCAGGGTGGCCAGGACGGTCGGCACGCAGTAGAGCACGGAGATCTCCATGCGCTGCAGGAACGCGACCAGGCCCTCGCCCAGGCGGGCGTCGTCCGTGGGGCCGGCCACGAGGGTGGCGCCGACGGCCCAGGTGGGCCAGATCTCCTCGATGGAGAAGTCGAAGGCGATGGTCATGCCCTGGTAGACCCGGTCCTCCGGGCGGACGTCGTAGACCTCGGGCACGATCTCGATGAAGTTGCAGATGCTCGAGTGCGCGACCTCCACGCCCTTGGGGCGGCCGGTCGAGCCCGAGGTGTAGATGATGTAGCACGTGGGGTCGCCCTCGTGGCGCACCTCCGGACGGTGGGCGGGCGCCTCGTCGAGCTGAGCGCCGATCCGTCCGACGTCCACGACGTCCGCGGGTGCGTCCTCGACCAGGGGCACGAGCTCGGCCGAGGTGAGGATGAGGGACAGGTCGGAGTCCTCGGCGATGAACTGCACGCGGTCGGCGGGCAGGTTCGGGTCGATCGGGACGAACGCGGCTCCCGTCTTGAGGACCGCCAGCAGCGACGCGTACAGCATGGTGGAGCGCTGGAGGACGATGCCCACGCGGTCTCCCGCGGACAGGCCGTAGCCGGCGATCAGGTGGGCCATCCGGTTGGCCAGCGCGTCCAGCTCCGCGTAGGTGTAGGACCTGCCGTCGGCGTGCAGCGCCTCGGCGTGGGGCGTGAGATCGCAGCTGCGCTCGAAGAACTGGTGGAGCCGGCTCGGCCTGGTGCTCGAGCCCCGGCCCCCCTGAACGGAGGAACTCGTCCGCGGCCGTGCCCCGGCGGAGCCCCCCTGCACCGCAGCCTCGTCCCACAGCACTCGCTCTGCCGGCGACCCCCCGTCGCGGCGGTGTGAGCGTTGTGGCGCTGAGGTCATCTCGAACTCCTTTCGATGCGCGGACACCGGTGTTACCGGCAGGTCCGTTCTACTGAGAGCGCTGTTATGTCCTCCTCACGCCTGCGTGATGCCGGCGTTATCGATGCGTTATCGCAGAGCCGTCACCGGGCGCCCGCGCGGCGGGGCCGAGCGCGGCGGGAGCCGGACGTGTGCAGGATCACACCCCGGTGTCTCGATCGACGAGACGTTCTCGACTGCAATCACAGGCCTCGGAGCTCCTGGTCCCGCTCCGGGCCGCAGGGACGTGCCCCGCAGCGGGACCGGGGGCACGCAGCGACGGGCCCGGCCGGACGGGACGGGCACGCAGGAGAAAATTCTGCCGTGTTACTTTTCGTGAACGGCTGCGCAGGCCTGGTGGACCTCGGGAAGCCGCCCCGGGAGCAGTCGGCGCACGGTCCTGCGCGCGGGGGTCGCCGCGGGGTTCCGGACGCCGTTCAGGCGGCGGCGCGTGCCCCCGGCTGCGGCCAGCCCGGGGTGCGCAGGCGGCGCCGGAGGACGGTGCCGGGGCGGGTGCCGGTGAACTCGGCGTCCGCCCCGCACGCCGCGACCCACCCGGGCGCGTCCCAGCCGAGCACGTGGGAGGCGCGGGCGTAGGCCTGCGCCTCCACCGCGCTGCCGGCGGCCACGGCCACCCGGTCCCACGGGCTCCGGGCGGCGGCACCGGTGGCCGGGTCGACCAGGGCGCTCCCGGGCCGGGGCAGCACGGCCAGACCGCGGCGGCCCGCCGTCACCAGACCGGCCCAGGCGCCGGGGGCCAGCGCGGCGTCCGGTCCGGGGCCCGTCCGGCCCGCGGCCGCGGCGAGGGCGGCGACCGCGGCGGGAGGACCGGCCACGGCGAGCACTCCGCCGGCCGGGACCACGAGCGCGTGGCCGGGGAACGCCTCGGCGAAGAGCCGGACCGTGCGGTCCGCCGCCCAGGCGTCGGCGACCTCGGTGAGGTCCAGGACCGTGCCGCGCCGCATGCGCAGCCGTCGCACCGGCAGGTCCAGGTCCAGGTGGCCGATCCCGGGTGCCGGACGGGCGGGGAGCCCGTCCTGGGCCCGCCAGGCCGCGCCGCCGGTGGTGGGGTCCACGAGCCCGCTGGTGAGGCGGGCGGTGCGCAGCGCCGCGGCGAGGAGCTCCGCCAGGACGGGACCGACGACCACGTCGACGTCCTCGTGCTCGGCGAACCGGTTCAGCAGGGACAGCTCCGAGTCGATGCGTTCCGGCGCGACGGCGCAGGAGACCTCGCGGCGGACGCGCTCGGCGAGCCGGCAGGCCTCCACCTGCAGGTCCGCGGCGGGGGTGCGGACGGTGCCCGCGCCCGGGGCGCCGGGTGGGGTCGGGATGGACATGGCCGTCTCCTGGCGGGTCTGGTGCCGGCGTGGGGAGAAGGCCTCGGAGACCTCGGAGGACGCCGGACAGGTGCTGATGAGCATACGCGCGCCGGTGCCCCCGGGCGAGGGACGCGGCCGGTGCTCAGCGCATGTCGGCCGTCACCAGCCGGGGCGGTGCGGCGATCCGGTTCCGTGCCGGCGCACCGCCCGGGAGAGCGTCCAGGACACCGGCGGGGGCGCCGGCGGGTCCGGCGTCCAGCCGGCGCAGCACGTCGGCCGGGCGGTTCGACGTCAGCTGCTGGACGCCCAGTGCGCGGCACAGGTCCACGTCCCGCGCCGTGTCGACCGTCCAGACCCGCAGCACGCGTCCCTCGGCCGCCCACTGCCGCACCAGGTCGGGGCGGGCCCGGACGAAGTCCAGGCCGGGCCCCACGATGTCCACGAGGCCGGCCGTGATCACGGGCAGCGCCGGGGGCACCACGAACCGCATCCCGGCGTGCAGGAGCGCGGCGGCCGTGCGGCCCACGCGGAGGCTGTCCCGGACGGTGCGGCGGGTGGTGGTCTCCACCAGCTGGCACACGTGCCGGGCGGGAACCGTCTCGAGGAGGTGACGGACGGCGTCGGGGTGGAAGCTCATGAGCGAGACCGTGATCCGGCCCAGCCGGCCCGTCTCGGGGTCCCACCCCTCCCGCATCAGCACGCTCAGGACCTCCTCCTCGAGGCGGTGGCCGTACGGGCTGGGGTGCTTGGTCTCCACGGCCAGGCCCACGGGCCGGCCGGCGTCGCGCAGCAGGTCCAGGAGCTCGGGCAGGGTCAGCAGCTGGCGGTCGGCGGGCCCGTGGCTCGGCGGGATCGGCACACCCTTCCAGGACACCCAGTCGAGGCGGCGGAGCTCGGCCAGCGTGCGGGCGGAGACGGGCCCGCGGCCCTCGCTGGTGCGTCCCAGCTGGGCGTCGTGGTGGAGGACGAGGTGGCCGTCGCGGGTCAGGTGGACGTCGCACTCCACGCCGTCCGCACCGTCCAGCAGCGCCTGGACGTAGGCGGCCCGCGTGTGCTCGGGGTAGGCCGCGCTGGACCCCCGGTGGGCGTAGACGATCGGTCGCACGGCGCTCCCTCGGCTCACGGCGGGGCGGCGGCGGCCTCGCTCGCCCCCGAGGCTAGGAGGCGGAGGAGAACCGCCGGAGAACGCCGGGCCAACCCGTGGCCCCGGGGCCGTGAACGACGACGGCGCCCCGCCGGGAGGCGGGGCGCCGTCGTCGCGGGGCCTGCGGGACAGGCCTGCGGGTGCTACCCGGCGGAGGAGTCCTCCCCGGTGATCTCGCCGCGGGCCGTGGTGGCCCTCCCGTCCTTCTCACCGTCGGCACCGGCGAACTTCGGGGCCCGCTCCTGGATCTTGAGCTCGGCGGGGAAGCTGTCGGGCAGGGGACCGAACGCCTCGTGGGTCGCCGCGATGACCTGCTTGGCCATGGCCATGTTCGCGCCGCCGCCGACGACCGCGCCGACCCCGAACGGCAGGGCGCGGCCGAACAGGGCGCCGGTCTGCTTGGCGATGAAGCGCTTGACGAACATGTTGCGGACGGTGCGGCCGACGTCGAAGGTCCTGGAGTCGTCCTTGCCCATCATCAGGCCCCAGGACGAGACCATGCCCTTGCCCTTGGTGCCGCTGGCCAGGATCTGGTTCATGACCTGCTGGCCGTCCTCGCCGAGCATGAGGGCCATGACCATGGTGCGGGTCTTCTCGGGGTCCTCGGTGTGCACGCCGTGCAGCTCGGCGACCGCCTGGGCGTAGAGGGCCGTGGCCTCCAGGTAGCCGACCACCGCGAAGGAGGACAGTCCGAGGGACGCGACGGTGCCGATGCCGGGGACCACGGCGGTCGCGCCCACGGCGCCACCGCCCATGGTCACCGACCGGACGTAGATCTTCTCGAGGCGCTTGGCCAGCTGCTCGGGGGTGTCGTCGGGGTGGTCGGCACGCTCCTTCTTCACGAAGCTCAGGACCACCGGGCGCTGCACCCGCAGCAGGGTGTCCAGGGCCTTGTTGACGGCGGGCTGGGGCCGGCCCTCGTCGTCGAACGCCTTGCTCAGGGGATTCAGGTCCATGGGAGGGTTCTCCTTGGCTGCCGGGACGGTGGTCTGCGGCCCACTATATGCACAGCACACTGAGCAGGCACGGGGATTCGCCGACGGCGGAGGCGGTGGGGCCCTCAGTCCCCGGGCAGCAGGGAGACCGAGGGGTCGACCCGCTGGAAGGAGTCCGAGAAGTCGGCGCGCAGGCGGACCACCCGGCGGGCGAAGGCGTCCAGGTCCTGGTCCTCTCGGCTGACCGGGTGCCACTGCCGGGCGGGCAGGGCACGCCCGTCGTCGTCGAGGGCGACCATGACCATCAGGCAGTTGGTGGTCAGCTCCAGCTCGCCCGTGGCGGGGTCCCCGGACCAGCAGTTGACGGAGACGTGCAGGCCCCGGGCGGCGGTGTGGATCAGCCGCGCCCGGACCTCGACGAGGTGGCCGATGTGCATGGGCCGGTAGAAGCGGACCCCGCCCGCGTACACGGCGATGACCGGCCGCCCGGCCCACCGGGACCCGCACACGAACGCGGCCTCGTCGATCCAGCGCATGGCCGTCCCGCCGTGCACCTTCCCGCCCCAGTTGATGTCCGTGGGCGCCGCGAGGAAGCGCAGCGCCGTCTCCTCGGCCGTGCCCTCGTCCGTGTACTTCTGGTCGGCCATCAGCGCCTCGATGCTGTTGCGCAGCTCGATCCGCCGCTGCGCCAGCGCCTGCTGCTCGCGCTCGTGCTCGGTCTCGGGCGCCCACTGCGGGACCGGGGTGGGGCGGCCGTCCCCGTCGACGGCCACCATGATGATCAGGCAGGTGTCCCGGAGCGTGACCCCCTGCTCGCGGGGGTCCGCGGAGGCCACCTCCACCCGGATGTGCATCGAGGAGCGGCCGGTGTGCACGATCTTCGCGGAGACCTCGACCATGTCCCCCACGCTGACCGGGCGGTCGAAGTGGATGTTGCCGACGTAGGCCGTGACGCAGTACGCCCGCGACCAGCCGACGGCGCACGCGTACGCGGCCTTGTCGATCCACTCGAGCACGCGCCCGCCGTCCACGGTGCCGGTGCGCCCGGCGTCCGTCGGGGCGGCGAGGAAACGGAGGACTGCGGTGTCACGGGCGGCCATGCCACCAGTGTGGCACGGTCGTCACGGCGCGAACGGCGCCCAGGCGTTGAGCCGGCGGAGCATGTCCGACTTCTTGTCCGCGTGCCCCTCCATCCGCACCAGGATGTCGTCGAGGGCCTCGATCGCGTCCACCACGAACGGGCCCTTGTTGAGCATCACGCACTCGGCGCGCTGGCCCATCGCCGCGTCCGTGACCTCGGCGCGGGAGGGCAGGCCCTTCTTGGCCAGCGACTCGAGGACCTGGGTGGCCCACACGACCGGGACGTGCCCGGCCTCGCACAGCCACAGGATCTCCTCCTGCACCTCGGCGAGCCGCTCGAAGCCGGCCTCGACCGCGAGGTCGCCGCGGGCGATCATCACGCCCACGTCCTGCCACCGCATGGCCTCCAGGAGCATGAGCGGCAGCGCCTCGAAGCCGCCCACCGTCTCGACCTTGAGGGTGATGTCCAGCTCGCGGCGGCCGACGGCCTCGAGCTCGTCCAGCAGGTCGGTCACGTCCTGGCGCGAGCGGACGAAGGACATGTTGACGACGTCCGCGCGGGCGGACACGAACGGCAGGTGGGCGCGGTCCTCGTCGGTGAGCGCGGAGATCCGCAGGTCGGTCTCGGGCAGGTTGATGCCCTTCCGCGCCTTGAGCTTGGTGCCTCCGGGTCCGGCCTGCAGCACCGCGAGCTCGATCTCGTCCGGGGACACGGCGGTGATCCGGCACCGGATCTTCCCGTCGTCGAGCCACACGGCCTGGCCCTCCCGGGCGTCGGTGAAGACCTCGGGCAGGGAGCAGCCGATCCGGTGCGGCCCCTCGCTCCGGACCGGGGCGGGGGCCATGTCCCGGGTCAGCACGAGCACGTCGCCGGTGTGCACGCGCAGGAACTGCTCGACGGCGGGCAGCTCGCCGAGGACGCCCTCGGTGCCGTCCTCCGCCTCGACGGCCAGCCCCGTGGCGAAGTACACGGTCTTGGAGCACTCGACCAGCACACCGGGTCCGGTCGCCTCCAGCACCCGCAGGGTCCGCCCGGAGCCGCGTGCGTCCTTCAGCCGCAGCTTCTCCCCGGGGACGCGCGCCGCGGTCCAGGCGGGGTCGGCCAGGGGGACGGACGGAGCGTCGTCGTCCACCGCCGGGTCCGCATCGCCCAGCCACAGGCGGGCGGGGTCGGTCACCCGGCCGCGGCTGTCCCGGGCCGGCTTGATCTTCTCGACCTGCGGGCCCGGCTCGATCGGCCCGGTCCGCAGCTTCGGCCCGGCGAGGTCCATCGCCACGCGCACCTCCCGCCCGGCCGCGCGCCCGGCGGCCCGCACGTGCTCCACCATGGCCGCCCACTGCTCGGGCCCGTCGTGCGCGCAGTTGATCCGCGCCACGTCCATCCCCGCGCCGACCATGGACTCGACGAGGCGGCGGTCCGCGGCGGCCTCCGAGGGCAGGGTCACCATGATGCGGGTGTGCCGGTCCTCCCGGCCCGGGCCCAGCAGCGCGGCGGTGTTCCGGCGCAGGACCTCGGCCCCGGGCAGCCCGGGCGTCTCGAGGGCGACCCCGGGGTCGGGGGCGGCGAAGTCCTCGCCGGTGCGGCCCGAGAGCGCCTGCAGGGTCTCCACCACGGCGGTCAGGTGGGTCATGACGCCCGCCTCCATCCGCCCGAGCGACGACACGCCGAGGTCGCTGAGCTCCCGTTGCAGGTCCCGGACGTCCTGGCTGCGCAGGGCCACGTAGTCCACGAGGTTCAGGGCGGAGCGGCGGTGGCGGGGCGTCACCCGCTCGAGCTCCGGCACGGCGGCCCGGCGGGCGGCGGCCACCACGTCGACGAGGGCCAGGAGGCGGT
Organism: Kocuria sp.; assembly: GCA_031179495.1. GTDB lineage: Bacteria > Actinomycetota > Actinomycetes > Actinomycetales > Micrococcaceae > Kocuria > Kocuria sabuli. Next base: position 13,997 of record JAPSHS010000029.1, read on the forward strand.
CGAGCAGCTCCGCGGCGCGCTCCTGCCGGGCGGTCACCGCCGGCCTCCCGGGACCACGTCCACCCAGACCGGGCGGTGGTCGGAGGCCGGGAACGGGTGCTCGCCGGTCAGCTCCGCGCCGGGCTCGCCGGGGGCGGGCCAGAACACCCCGGCGCCGGCCACCCGCAGGTTCTTCGACGGCAGCACGTAGTCGGCGCGCAGGTTGCCGGGGGCCGGGTCGTCGGCGAAGTCAGCGGTGTCGTGCGCGGGGTCGGAGAGGTGCGCCAGGTTGGCCCCGCCCTGCCGGGCGGCAGCCTCGGGGCCGCCGGCGGAGACGGGCAGCGGGTCCTGCACCCGCGGGTGCCCCAGGAGCTGCTGGATCGCCCCGGGCCACGAGTCGCCGTCGTGCGGGTCGGCGTTCTGGTCGCCCATCACCACGAACCGCGCCCCGGGCCGCAGCCCGCCGCGGGTCCCCTCGTCGTCGTAGACGTACGACGACGCCGCGGGGCCGCGCACGTAGTCGGCCCAGAACCGGATCTCGTCGGCGTTGCGCCGGCCGTTGCGGTCCTCGGGGCCGTCGAACGTCGGCGGGGTGGGATGGGACGCCAGCACGTGGACCGTCGTGCCCCCGATGCGCACCGGCACGTCCCAGTGGGACTTGCTGGACAGCCGCATCCGCTGCGCCTGCTCCGGGGTGTAGAAGTCCCCGGGCAGGCGGTTGCCGGGCATGTCCGCCCACCGGAAGTCCTGGAAGGTGCGGATGCCGTCCGCGTCGAGGGGGTGCTGGGAGTACAGCACCATCCCGTACTGGCCGGGGAACAGCCCGAAGCCCCACGCGTCGTCGGGCCCGCCCACGACCCCGTCCTGGTTCAGGTCCAGCCCCGAGGCCACCCCCGTGTTCACGGGAGCGGTGTAGACGTAGGGGTAGTCCACCGGGTCCTGGCCGTTCTGCGGGACCGCCAGGTAGTTCGTGCGGAACAGCTCCGCCGAGCGGCCCGCCGGGTCGTGGTCGAACTCGTTGAGCAGCAGGACGTCCGGGGCGGTCCGCTGGACCACCTCGGCCACCGCCCGGGCCTGGGCGTCGTCCGGTGTGGCCAGGTCCTGCTGGAGGCCCCCCTCGACCGCGCGGTTGAGCGACGCGTTGTACGTCATGAACCGCACCGGTTCCTCCGCCGTCACGCCGTGCCCCCTCCCGTGCGGGTGGACCCCGCCGTGTCCCCGGTCGTGGCCCTGGCCGGCCGCGGCCGGCAGTCCCGCGCCCACCAGGAGCGCCGCGAGTCCCACCGCAGCCGTCGATCTGCTCGGTCCCAATGATCCTCCTCGTCCGTCCCGCTGTCAGTGCCGACCGTAGCGGGCGCGGGCGAACAGCGGTTGAACGGAGGGAGGTCGACCGGCACGAGGCCGGCCGGGGAGGGCTCAGGCGGCGCGGACGGACGGGGACAGGCGCAGGCGGTAGCCGTGGACCGGGACGAGCCGGCGGGACCCGGTCCGGGCCTCCAGGATCCAGAGGAGGCCCAGGTGCGGCGCGGACTGGCCCACGGTGCCCACGTGGCAGAGGGTGTCCTGCTCCCAGACCTCGATCCGGTCGCCGGCCCGGATCAGGGCCGGGTCCCGGACCCAGGCGCCGTCGGCGGTCGTGCCGGGGGTGGTCGCGTCGGTGGTCGGTGCGGAAGGAGCGGTCATGGCGGCACGTCCTCTCGGGGTCCCGTCCCTCGGGGTCGGGACCGTCGGCGGGGGGTTGTCGGACGTTCCCAGGATCGTCCGCCGATGTGGCCGGGACGTTTCGGGACGGTTGACGGGCCGTGCCGTCGCCCCGGCGGGGCTGTGAGACGCAGCACGTGCGGTTAGGCTCGTGCGGACGCCGCGCCGCTCCGGCGCGGGGTCCGCCCACCGGAAGGAACCACCGTGATCAGCTCGGAGAACGTCAGGACCTACGTGCAGCGCATGGCCTCGGACGCCCCCGCCCCCGGCGGCGGCGCCGCCGGGGCCCTGCAGGCGGCGCTGGGCGCGGCCCTGCTGGCGATGTCCGCGCGCTACTCCACCGACTCGGAGCACGCGGCGGGCGCGGCGGCCCGCGCCGAGGAGCTGATCCCGGCGGCCCTGCGGCTCGCCGACGCGGACGCGGAGGCGTTCGGGAAGCTCTCCGCGGCGTTCGGGCTGCCCCAGGACACCGACGAGCAGCAGGCGGAGCGCTCGCGGGCGGTGCAGGAGGCCACCGCGGGCGCGGCACGGCCCCCGCAGGAGCTGATCGGTGTGGGCGCGGAGGTCCTCGCCCTCGCCCGGGAGCTGACCGGCTGGTGCAACCCCAACGTGCTCAGCGACGCGGCCGCCGCCGTGGAGGCCGCCCGCGCCGCCGTCGCGACGGCCCTGGTCACCCTCGAGATCAACGTCCGGGCGCTCAAGGACGCCGCCGTGGTGGATCAGCTGCTGGCGGAGGTGGCCCGCGGCGAGCGGGCCCTCGAGGACGCCGCGGAGCTCAGCCGGCAGATCCGGGAGCGGGTGCAGGACTGAGCGCGGGACGGCGCACGAAGAACGACCCGGCGACGGCCAGCAGGGAGACGATCCCGCCGCACACGAACGCGCTCTGCACGCCCGCCGCGGTGGCGTCCATCCCGCCGGCGCCGGAGGCCGCGGCGCCGGCGGCCCCGAGGGTCATCACGGTGACGAACAGTGCCGTGCCCGCGGCCCCCGCCACCTGCTGCAGGGTGCCCACCATCGCCGAGCCGTGCGAGTACAGCGACGCCGGCAGGGAGCCCAGGCCCGCGGTGAACAGCGGGGTGAACATCAGGGCCAGGCCCGTGCTGAGCACCACGTGGGCGAGCAGCACCATCGGGACAGGAGTGTCCGCCGAGGTGGACGCGAGGAACCACAGGGAGGCGCTCAGCAGGACCGAGCCCGGCACGAGCAGCACGGTGGGGCCCGACCGGTCGTAGACCCGGCCGACGACGGGGGCGAGCAGCCCCATGACGAGCCCTCCGGGCAGCAGCAGCAGGCCGGTGCCCAGGGGATCGAGGCCGTGCACGGTCTGCAGGTAGATGGGCAGCACGATCAGCGTGCCGAACAGGGCCATCATGCTGACGGCCAGCACCGCCGTGGACATCGTGAACAGCCGCGACCGGAACGTGCGCAGGTCCAGCAGGGCCCGGTCCGAGCGCTGCAGCCGCGTCTGGCGCCGCACGAACACGGCCAGCGCCGCCGCCCCCACCACGAGCGGCACCCACGCGGGGACGGCCGCCTCGCCGCCCTCCCCGAGGGTGCTCAGGCCGTAGACCAGCCCGCCGAAGCCCAGTGCCGAGAGCACCACCGAGACGAGGTCGAGCGGGGCCGGCCGTGGCTCGGTGACGTTCTGCATCCGCCAGGCGCCCAGCAGCAGGGAGCCCACCGCGATCGGGAGCACGAGGATGAACATCCACCGCCACTCCAGCACGCTGAGGATGACGCCCGAGATGGTGGGCCCGATCGCGGGGGCGACCGAGATGACGATGGAGATGTTGCCCATGACCCGGCCGCGCCCGGCCGCCGGCACGAGGGTCAGCACCGTGGTCATCAGCAGCGGCATCATGACGGCGGTGCCGCAGGCCTGCACCACGCGTCCCACGAGCAGCGTCCCGAAGCCGGGGGCCGCCGCGCAGATCAGCGTCCCCAGGCTGAACAGGGTCATGGCGATGAGGAAGACCGGCCGGGTGTGCAGGCGCTGGAGCAGGAACCCCGTCACCGGGATGACCACGGCCATGGTGAGCATGTAGGCGGTCGTGAGCCACTGGCCCGCGACCGCCGTGACGGAGAGGTCGTCCATGAGCCGGGGCAGGGCCACGCCCATGATCGTCTCGTTGAGGATCACCACGAACGTGGAGACCAGCAGCAGGCCGATGACCAGCCGGTTGCGGGCGGAGTGGTCGGTGTCCGGGACGGCGGCGGGGGGCGCCGTGTCCGGGACACCGGCGGAGGGTGCGGGAGCGGGGGCCGGTGTGGCCTCGGACACGGGGAGATCGGGGGTCATGGGCGGAAATCCTTCGGGACGCAGCAGTGGTTCACCCGTAGAGCTTTCCCGCGCCCCGGTTCATTCCCGGCCGGGCAGTGACAATGGGCTCATGCGCAGATATCTCAAGGACGCCGGCGTGCACGCCGAGATCACCCCGGACGGGTTCACCGAGGGCGGGTTCGTCCTGTCCATCGGCGGGGCCGAGCAGTCCCACGTCGATCTCGCCCACCCGGAGGAGATCTTCTACGAGTACCTGCGGCGGATCGGCGTCGTCGCCGACGTCGTGGCGGCCCCCGGCGCGCCGGTCACCGCGGTGCACCTGGGCGCGGGGGCCCTGACCCTGGCCCGGTACGTGGCCGCGACACGGCCGGGATCCGCACAGGTCGCCGTGGAGCTCGAGCGGGAGCTGCCCGCGTTCGTCCTCGAGGCGCTGCCCCTGCCGGCCGGGGCGGACGTGCGCGTCGTCGTCGACGACGCCCGTGCGGCCCTGCCGGACGTGGTCGCCCCCGGCACCGCGGAGCTCGTGGTCCTCGACGTCTTCTCCGGCCGCGACGCGCCCGGCCACCTCACGGAGCCGTCCTTCTACGCCGAGGCCGCCGCGCTGCTGGCGCCCGGCGGCGTGCTGGTCGTCAACGTGGG
>JAPSHS010000112.1 GCA_031179495.1 Kocuria sp.
CGCTCCCGGAGCGTGCGGGAGTCCACGGCCGCCAGCGCCCGGGTGCGCCACCGGTCGACGTCCTCCTCGCGCAGCAGGATCGTGTCCTCCGGCTGGGCGAGGGCGGGGCGGGAGCGCACGGCCGCCAGCCCGGTGGACTCCCGGTCCAGGAAGGCGCGCACGGCGCGGTCCAGGGTCACCCGGGCCCGCGCCACCCCGGCGCGCTCCTCGACGACGTCGGGGACGATCCGCTTGCCGGCGTCCGTGGGGGTGGAGGCCCGCAGGTCCGCCACCCAGTCCAGCAGGGGCTGGTCGTTCTCGTGCCCGATGGCGCTCACCACCGGCGTCCGCGCGGCGGCCACGGCGCGGATCAAGGACTCGTCGCTGAAGGCGAGCAGGTCCTCGAAGGACCCGCCCCCGCGGGCGATCACGATGACGTCCACCTCGGGCATGCCGTCGAGCTCCTGCAGCGCCTGGGTCACCGCGCGCACCGCGCCGGCGCCCTGCACCGCGACCTCCCGCACCTCGAAGTGCACGGCCGGCCAGCGCAGCGACGCGTTGCGGACGACGTCCTTCTCGGCGTCCGAGTTGCGCCCCGTGACCAGGCCGACCCGGCGGGGCAGCAGCGGCAGCGGCTTCTTGCGCTCGGCGTCGAACAGCCCCTCCTCGGCCAGGGCCCGCCGCAGCAGCTCGAGCCGCTCGAGGAGGTCCCCGAGACCGACCGGCCGGATGCCGCGGCCCAGCATGGACAGCCGGCCGGTCTTGGCCCAGAAGTCCGGCTTGAGCTGGGCGACCACCCGCATGCCCTGCTCGAGGGGACGGTCCAGGTGGGCGGTCTCGTTGGCGAACAGGGTCACGGGCACGGAGATCTCGGCGTCGACGTCGCGCAGGGTGACGTACGTGACACGGGCGCGCCGGTTGAGCTCGATGATCTGCCCCTCGACCCAGGTGGGCGCGCAGCGGGCGATGTAGGCGTGCAGGTTCTCCGAGAGCATCCGCAGCGGCCAGGGGTTCTCCGGGGTGGTCCGGTCCGCCCGCGCGGGCAGCTCGCGTGCACCGCCCGGGGGCGCGTCCCCCTGGGGCTCGAGGTAGGTCATGTCCCATGCTTACCACCCGGTGAGGACACCCGTGCACGGTCCGCCGCGCTTACAGTGGTGCCGTGACGTCCTCCGCACCCCCCGCCCCCGGAAACCGTTCCCGACGACGGGCCGCCACCGTCCTGCGCACCGGCCTCGGCACGGTCCTGGGCCTGACCGCCGCGGCCCTCGTGGCGGTGCTCGTGCCGCTGCACTGGGCCCAGGACACGCTCGTCTCCCGGGACGGCTTCACCCAGGCGGTGGGCACCCTCGCGGAGGACCAGCCGTTCCAGGAGGAGCTGGCCCGCACCGCCGTGGGACAGGCGGCCGACCGGATCCTGGGGGAGCGGGCCACCGGCGTCGGGTTCCTCGACCGGATGCTCGAGAACGCCGTCCGCCGGGCCGCGGACGTCGCGGTGGACCTGACCTCCGACCCCGCGTACCAGCGGGCGTGGACCCAGGCGCTCAGCCGGACGCACGAGGCCAACGTCCCCGTGGACGGCGCGGTGGACGCGCCGCCGCAGCACCTCGTGCTGGACATCGGACCGGTCCTCCAGGAGGTGGACGCGGCCGTGCAGCGGACCCTGGACGTGGACATCGGCCTCGCGGAGCGGGAGGGCCGGATCACCGTCCCCGGCTCGAACACCGGGCGCCTGATCGAGGCGGGGACCCGGCTGACCGAGCTCGCCGTGCCCCTGACCTGGGCCGCCGCCGTGCTGACGGCCTTCGCGCTGCTGGTGACCCGGCACCGCTTCGCCACGCTCGCCGTGCTGGGGCTGGGCACGCTCGCCGGCCTGGGCTTCGTGTGGCTGCTCGTGGAGGAGGGCGTCCGGCGGGCCTCCGCCGTGCTGGGCCCGGACCCGGTGGTGCGGCTCGCCGCCGACCGGGTGCTCGTCCTGCTCACCGGCTCCCTCGGCGAGCAGATGGTCACCGCGGCCTGGATCGCCGGGGCCGCGGGCGTCGTGGGCCTCGTCGGGGCCATCGCGGTGTCGGGCGGATCACGGCGCGGTGTCCGGCCCACCGCGTAGCATGGAGGCCATGCCGACCACCGTTGCGCTCTCCATGCCCACCGTCCCCCGTCAGCGGCGCTCGCCCGCCGACGTGGCCGCCGCCGCTCCCGTCGGCGCGCCCAAGAAGGTCCTCCTCGCGTCCCCCCGCGGCTACTGCGCCGGCGTGGACCGCGCGGTGATCGCGGTGGAGAAGGCCCTCGAGCACTACGGGGCCCCGGTGTACGTGCGCAAGGAGATCGTGCACAACAAGTACGTGGTGAACACCCTCGAGGAGCAGGGCGCCGTGTTCGTCGAGGAGACCGACGAGGTCCCGGAGGGCTCGCTGCTCATCTTCTCGGCGCACGGGGTCTCCCCGGCGGTCGTGCGCTCCGCCGAGGACCGGCAGCTGCGCACCATCGACGCCACGTGCCCGCTGGTGACCAAGGTGCACCGCGAGGCCGTGCGCTTCGCGAAGAGCGACTACGACATCCTCCTCATCGGCCACGAGGGCCACGAGGAGGTCGAGGGCACCTCCGGCGAGGCGCCCGAGCACATCCAGGTGGTCAACAGCCCCGACGAGGTCGACCAGGTGGTGGTCCGGGACCCGGACAAGGTCGTGTGGCTGTCCCAGACCACCCTCAGCGTCGACGAGACCCTGGAGACCGTGCAGCGGCTGCGCGAGCGCTTCCCCTCCCTGCAGGACCCGCCGAGCGACGACATCTGCTACGCGACCTCCAACCGGCAGACCGCGATCAAGAAGATCGCCCCGGACGCCGACCTCGTGATCGTCGTGGGCTCCGCCAACTCCTCCAACTCCGTCCGGCTCAAGGAGGTCGCCCTCGAGTACGGTGCCCGCCGCGCCGAGCGCGTGGACTTCGCCCACCAGGTGGACGAGGCCTGGTTCGAGGGCGTCGCCACGGTCGGGGTGACCAGCGGGGCCTCCGTGCCCGAGGTGCTCGTGCAGGACGTGCTGCGGCTGCTCGCGGACTACGGCTACGGGGAGGTCGAGCAGGTCGTCACCGCCGAGGAGGACGTCCTGTTCTCCCTGCCCAAGGAGCTGCGCGCCCGCCTCACCGCGGCCGGGGACACCTCCCACCGCCTCGGCGGCCGCGGGGCCCGGCCCACGCGCTGACCCGGGCGGCGCTCACAGCCAGCCGTTCTCCCGCGCCACCCGGCAGGCCTCCGAGCGGTTGGTGGTGCGGGTCTTGCCGATCGCGCTCGAGAGGTGGTTGCGCACCGTGCCGGGGGACAGGTGGAGCAGGCCCGAGACATGCTTGACGCTCGCGCCGTCCGCCGCGGCCCGCAGCACCTCCTGCTCCCGGGCGCTGAGCGGGTTGGCGCCGCTGACGAGGCTCTCCTCCGCGAGCGCCGGGTCCACGGCGCGCAGCCCGGCGTGCACCCGGCGCACGGCCTCCGCGAGCTGGGCCGCCGGGGTGTCCTTGACCACGAACCCGCTCGCCCCGGCCTCGACCGCGCGCCGCAGGTAGCCCGGGCGACCGAAGGTCGTGACGATCAGGCAGCGGCAGCCCGTTCCCGCGGCCACGACCCGGCGGGTGGCCTCGATGCCGTCCAGACCGGGCATCTCGATGTCCAGCAGGGCCACGTCCGGCCGGTGCTCCCGCACGGCGGCGAGGACCTCGTCCCCGGCGGCGACCTGTGCCACCACCTCGAGGTCGTCCTCGAGCTCCAGCAGCGCGGCGAGGGCGCCGCGCACCAGGTGCTGGTCGTCGGCCAGCAGCACCCGGATGGGCGCGCTCACGGGAACCTCACCTCCAGCACGGTGCCCCCGTCCCCGCCGCGCACCGTCACCGTGCCGCCGGCCCGGGTGACCCGCTCCCGCAGCCCGCGCAGGCCGTTGCCCTCGGGGCCCAGGACGCCCTCCCCGTCGTCGGCCACGGTCAGCGAGTCCGCGCTCCAGCGGACGGTGCAGCGGGAGGCGCCGCTGTGCCGCACGACGTTGGTCACGGCCTCCCGCAGCGCCCACGCGAGCACGCCGCGCCGGGGTCCCGCCACGGCGTCGGGCCGGCCGGCGACGTCGGCCTCGATCCCTGCGGCCGCCAGCGCCGTGCGCGCGGCCTCGACCTGCTCGGCGAGGTCCGGGGTGCGCAACCGGCCCACCGTGGAGCGCACTCCCGCCAGGGACTCCCGCGAGAGCCGCAGCACGTCCTCGAGCTCGGCGCGGGCCCGCTCCGGCTCCCGGTCCAGGAGCCGCTGGGCGAGCTCCGTCTTGAGCGCGATGACCGTCAGGGAGTGGCCCAGGATGTCGTGGACGTCGCGAGCCACCTCCTCCCGCTCGCGGGCGAGGGCGAGCTCGGAGGCCAGCACGAGGTGCTGCTCGTCGCGGTGCACGAGCAGGCGCATGCCGCCGATGATCACGGTGGACGTGCCGTACATGACGAGCACCCACTCGTTGCCGGGTGGGAGGAGTCCGCCCAGGACCAGGCCGAGCACGGCCGCCAGGAGCACCACGAGGGCGGTGAGGGCCTGGCGCAGCGGGAGCCGGAACGCGCAGAGGGCGGAGAGGTACTGGGTCATCGCGAACGCCCACACCCCGAGGGCCGGCACCGTGAGCAGGACGAGCACGGTGAGCAGACAGAACCAGCCCAGGGTGTTGGCCGGCTCCGCGCGCAGCGGGAGCAGACGGGGGTTGCGGAAGGCCAGGGCGTAGACCACGGCGAAGGCGAGCAGGGCGGCGCCGGCCAGGATCCGCTGCGGCGGCCCCGCGGCGGAGTCCACGAGCGCGCCCACCGGCAGCACGAGGAAGACCAGCCAGATCGCGGCGAACCACCACGCGGGGTCCTCGGCAGCCGGGGCACCGGCCCCGGGCCGTCGCGTCGTCGTCGTC
>JAPSHS010000113.1 GCA_031179495.1 Kocuria sp.
GAGCACGGCACCGTCCGGGCGACCGTGCTCATCGAGACGATCCCGGCGGCGTTCCAGATGGAGGAGATCCTCTACGAGCTGCGCGAGCACGCCTCCGGGCTCAACGCGGGGCGCTGGGACTACCTGTTCAGCATCATCAAGTACTTCCGGGACGCCGGGGAGCGGTTCGTGCTGGCGGACCGCTCCACCATCACCATGACCGCCCCGCTGATGCGGGCCTACACCGAGCTGCTCGTGCGGACCTGTCACCGTCGCGGGGCCTTCGCGATGGGCGGCATGGCCGCCGTGATCCCGAACCGCCGGGACCCGGAGGCCACCGAGGCCGCGTTCGCCAAGGTCCGCGCGGACAAGACCCGTGAGGCCGAGGACGGCTTCGACGGCTCGTGGGTGGCCCACCCGGACCTGGTGGCCACCTGCCGCGAGGTCTTCGACGACGTGCTCGGTGAGCGGCCCAATCAGGTGGACCGGCTGCGCGAGGAGGTGCAGGTGAGCGCCGAGCAGCTGCTCGACGTCCCCAGCGCCGGCCGGGTGAGCACCCAGCAGGAGCTCGCGGCCAACCTCTACGTGGCCATCCGCTACACCGCCGTGTGGCTGTCCGGCAACGGTGCCGTGGCCATCCACAACCTCATGGAGGACGCCGCGACCGCCGAGATCTCCCGCTCGCAGATCTGGCAGCAGATCCGCAACGGCGTGGTCTACGAGGACACCGGGAACACCGCGACCCGCGAGCTCGTCGCGGAGGAGCTCCAGCGGCAGCAGGAGGTGCTGCGGGCCGAGGTCGACCAGGAGTCCTACGACGCGTACTTCGCGCCCGCCGCCGACCTCGTCGCCGACCTCGTCCTCGACGGGGAGTACGTCGACTTCCTCACCCTGCCCGCCTACGACCTCCTCGAGGGCCGGTGAGCGGCCCGCCCACGAGCCTGCCCGCAGCGTTCGGCCGCCGCGCCGGGCAGCTGCTGGAGGACACCGACGCGGCCCTGGAGCGCTGGTTCCCGGGCGACGACGGATCGCGGCAGCCCCTGCACACCTGCTACGTCCCCGCGGACCTCGTCACCCCGGCCACCGCCCGCGAGTGGGGCGAGGCGGCGCTGACCGCCGCGGAGGCGGCCGGCGGGCTCTCCGTCCTGGCCGAGCTGGCCGGGGTGGAGGAGCCGCTGCGCAAGGAGGTGGTGGCCCGCACGGAGCGCAAGCTGCGCACGGAGCCGGTCGAGGACCTGCGCCTGGACCTGGAGGACGGCTACGGCGAGCGCCCCGGCGCCGAGGAGGACCGGGACGCCGTCGGCGCCGCGCGCACCGTCGCCGCGATGGCCCTGGCCCGGCATCGCGCGGGCTCCTCCACGCCGGCGTTCGCCGGGATCCGTTTCAAGTGCCTCGAGGCCGCGACCCGGGACCGGGGCCTGCGGACGCTGGACCTGTTCGTGAGCACCCTCGTGCGCGACGGGGGTCTCGCGGAGGCCGGGGTGGCCGAGGACGGGCTGCCGCCGGGCCTGGTCCTGACCCTGCCGAAGGTCTCGACGGTGGCGCAGGTCGAGGTGCTGGTCGAGGCGTGCCGCGCGCTGGAGGACGGCCTGGGGCTGCCGGACGGGCGGCTGCGCTTCGAGATCCAGGTGGAGACGGCCCCGATGGTCCTGGGGATCGACGGCACGTGCCCGATCCCGGCGATGCTGCGCACGGCAGGAGGCCGGGTCACGGCCCTGCACTACGGCACCTACGACTACTCCGCGTCGCTCGGTGTGGCCGCGGAGTTCCAGTCGCTGGAGCACCCGGTGGCCGACCACGCGAAGCAGGTCATGCAGGTCGCGGTGGCCGGCACCGGCGTGCGGCTGTCCGACGGGTCCACCAACCGCCTGCCCGTGGGGGACCCGGCCCAGCGGCGCGAGGCCTGGGCCCTGCACGCGCGCCTGGTCCGCCGCTCCCTGGAGCGGGCCCTGTACCAGGGCTGGGACCTGCACGCGCACCAGCTGCCGACCCGGTTCCTCGCGAACTACGCCTTCTACCGGCGTTCGTTCGGCGCGGCCGCGCACCGGCTGCAGGCGTACCGGAACCGCTCCGTGCCGGGCATCGAGGCCGCCGACGTCGCCGACGAGCCGGCGACCGCCCGTGCCCTGGCCCGCTTCGTGCACCGCGGTGTCCTGTGCGGCGCGATCGGCGAGGACGAGCTCGAGGCCGCGGCGGGCCTCGGCGAGCAGCAGCTGGCCGCCCTCGCCCACCCCGGGCGCCCTGAGCGCGCCCCGACCCCTGGAGGCACCTGAGATGACCCGCCCCACCTACTACGCCCCGCACGGGGGCCACCCCGACCAGACCCGGCTCCTCACGGACCGGGCCATGTTCACGGAGGCCTACGCGGTGATCCCGCGCGGGACCATGCGGGACATCGTGACCAGCCGGCTGCCGTTCTGGGACGGCACCCGGGTGTGGGTGCTCGCCCGGCCCCTGTCCGGCTTCGCGGAGACCTTCTCGCAGTACGTCGTGGAGCTCGCCCCCGGCGGCGGCAGCGACCGGCCCGAGACGGAGTCCGGCGTGGAGGGCGTGCTCTTCCTCATGGAGGGGTCCCTCACCCTGACCGTCGAGGGCGAGGAGCACGAGCTCGCCCCCGGCGGCTACGCGTTCCTCCCACCGGAGTGCGAGTGGACCGTGCGCAACGCCGGCGACGAGCCCGCCCGCCTCCACTGGATCCGCAAGGCCTACGAGTACGTCCAGGGCATCGAGGTCCCGGAGCCGTTCGTCACCAACGAGCAGGAGGTCGCCCCGACCCCCATGCCGGGGACCGAGGGCAAGTGGGCGACCACGCGCTTCGTGGACCCGGACGACGTCCGGCACGACATGCACGTGACGGTGGTGACCTTCGAGCCCGGCGCGGTGATCCCCTTCGCCGAGACCCACGTGATGGAGCATGGTCTGTACGTCCTCGAGGGCAAGGCCGTCTACCGGCTCAACCAGGACTGGGTCGAGGTCGAGGCCGGCGACTTCATGTGGTTGCGGGCCTTCTGCCCCCAGGCCTGCTACGCGGGCGGTCCGGGCCGGTTCCGGTACCTGCTCTACAAGGACGTCAACCGGCAGATGAAGCTGCGTTGACCCCGCGGGCCGGTCGCGGCGGGGACACCCCACCGCGCTCGCCCCGATCGACCGATCCGCCGGCACCGCGCCGGCACCGACCAGGACAGGAGGACGCAGATGCGCGTCGTCGTCGCACCGGACAAGTTCAAGGGGTCCCTCGAGGCCCCCGACGTGGCCACGGCCCTCGAGGCCGGGATCCGCTCGGTGGATCCCTCGGCCGAGGTGCTCCGGCTGCCCGTGGCCGACGGCGGGGAGGGCACCCTCGAGGCCGCCCTCGGCGCGGGGTTCACCCCGTGGCCCGTCACGGTGACGGGTCCCGTGGGACAGCCGGTCGAGGCGGAGTTCGCCCTGCGGGACCGCACCGCGGTGGTGGAGATGGCCCTGGCCTCCGGGCTCGCGGCCCTGCCCGTGGACGAGCACGGGGAGCCGGTGCTCGACGCCGGCGGCGCGACCAGCCGCGGCACGGGCGAGCTCGTCCGCGCCGCCCTCGACGCCGGGGCCGCGCGCGTGGTCCTCGGCGTCGGCGGCAGCGCCTGCACCGACGGCGGCGCCGGGCTGCTCCAGGCTCTGGGGGCCCGGTTGCTGGACGCCGCCGGCGAGGAGCTGGGCCGGGGCGGGGCCGCCCTGGACCGGCTCGACCGGGTGGACCTCACCGGTCTCGATGCCCGGCTGGGCCGCACGGAGTTCGTCCTGGCCGCCGACGTGGACCACCCGCTGCTGGGCGAGCACGGCGCCGCGGCGGTCTTCGGCCCCCAGAAGGGCGCGGGCCCCGAGCAGGTGCACGCGCTCGACGCCGCCCTGACGGTCCTCCGGGACCGGCTCGCGGACGCCCTCGGCGAGACCGCGCTGCACGCGGCCGAGGCCCCCGGCGCCGGGGCCGCCGGGGGCGTGGGCTACGCCGCGCTCGCCGTGCTCGGCGCCCGGCGCCGCCCCGGGGTCGAGGTGGTCCTGGAGTTCGTGGGCCTGGCCGAGCAGCTCGCCGGCGCGGACCTCGTGGTCACCGGCGAGGGCAGCCTCGACGAGCAGTCCCTCGGCGGGAAGACCCCCCTGGGGGTGCTCGAGACGGCCCGCACCGCGGGCGTGCCCGCGGTGGCGGTGTGCGGGCGGACCACCCTGGAGCCGCGCGTCCTGCGCGAGGCCGGCTTCCTGCGGACCTACGCCCTGACCGAGCTCGAGCCGGATCCGCGCACGTGCATGCGGGAGGCCGCACGGCTGCTGGAGTCCGTGGGGGCCCGGCTCGCCCACGACCTCCCCGGCCTGCTCGGCGCCGCGCAGACCCCGCTGACCGGCCCGGCGCCCGGGGCAGGCACCCCGGCCCGATGAAGCGTCCATGACGCCGCGGCAGCAGCCGGAGCACGGCCGAGGAGGCGTCCCCGCGGACGCGTCCGCGCCTCCGTCCCGGCTGCCGGAGGACCCGGCCGGGATCGCCCAGGAGGACTCCGTCCGCTCGGCGACCAGGCCGGCGACCGTGCACGACGCCCACGAGGCCGGGCAGGAGCACGAGCTGGCGGTGAGCGGGGACGTCAACGACCCGGACCGGATCCGGCGCCTCATCGCCGACCACCACCGGGAGCACGGCCGGTCCGGGGACGCCCCGCGCACCGGCGACGACGGCACGCGCGAGTTCGACCTCGTGCTCCGGGGCAGGAACGTCTCCTGCGGCGACCGCTTCGCACCGCGCGAGGTCGGCGTGCGCCACGGCAGGATCGTGGCGGTCGAGCCTCTCGGCGCCGGGCTGGCGGGGCGCGAGGTCCTGGAGCTGGCCGACGACGAGCACCTGCTGCCGGGTCTCGTGGACACCCACGTGCAC
>JAPSHS010000114.1 GCA_031179495.1 Kocuria sp.
GCCGTGGGCATCGACTACTCGCTGTTCATCCTCAACCGCCACCGCCAGCAGCTGCTGCGGGGCGTGCCGCTGCACGAGTCGATCGGGCTGGCCACCGGCACCTCCGGCAACGCGGTGGTCTTCGCCGGGCTGACCGTCATCATCGCCCTGGCCGCCCTGAACGTCACCGGCATCGGGTTCCTGGGCATGATGGGCACCGCGGCGGCGGTGTGCGTGGCCGTGGCCGTGCTCATCGCCGTCACCCTCACCCCGGCCCTGCTGTCCCTGACCGGTCCGCGGCTGCTCCCGGCCCGGGCCCGGGAGCGGTCCGCCCGCACCCCGGCGCACCGCGGCGAGCGCCGCGAGGGCGTGGCCACCCTCCACCCGGTCCTGACCCTGGTGGCCGGGGTGGCGGCCCTCGCGCTCATCGCCCTGCCGGCCGCCTCGATGCGCCTGGGCCTGCCGGACGCCTCCTCGGAGCCGGCCGGCTCCACCCAGTACCAGGCCTACCGGATCATCGACGAGGAGTTCGGGGCCGGCGCCAACGGGCCCGTGCTGGTGGTCGCGGACCTGCCCGAGGGCACGGACGGGACCGGGGCCGCCGATCTGCAGGTGGCCGTCGGCGAGGAGCTGATGGCCCGCGAGGACGTCGTCTCGGTCGTTCCGGCGGGGCTCTCCGAGGACCGGCGGACCGCGGTCCTCCAGGTCACCCCCACCGACGGCCCGGCGGCAGAGTCCACCGAGGACCTCGTCGACGACCTGAGGGCCCTCTCCCCCGCCCTGGAGGACGAGTACGGCGTCAGCATCGGCGTCACCGGGCTGACCGGCGGCAACATCGACGTGTCCCAGAAGCTCGCCGACGCGCTGCCCGTGTACCTCACGGTGGTGCTGGGCCTGTCCCTGGTGCTGATGGTGCTGGTGTTCCGCTCGATCCTGGTCCCGCTGATCGCCACCGGCGGGTTCATGCTCTCGCTCTTCGCGGCCTTCGGCGCGGTGGTGGCCATCTACCAGTGGGGCTGGCTGGGCGCCGTCTTCGGCGTCCACGACCCGGGACCCGTGCTCAGCTTCCTGCCCACGCTGCTGGTGGGTGTGCTGTTCGGGCTGGCCATGGACTACCAGCTGTTCCTCGTCTCCGGGATGCGGGAGGCCTACGTCCACGGGCACCCGGCCCGCGCCGCCGTGCGCGAGGGCCTGAACGCGGGCCGGGCCGTGGTCACGGCCGCGGCGATCATCATGATCTCGGTGTTCACCGGCTTCGTGTTCTCCCACATGGCCATGGTCCGCCCCCTCGGCTTCGGGCTCGCCTTCGGAGTGCTCGTCGACGCGTTCGTGGTGCGGATGACCCTGGTCCCCGCGGCCATGCACCTGCTCGGGGACCGGGCGTGGTGGCTCCCGCGCTGGCTCGACCGGGTGCTGCCCGACGTCGACGTCGAGGGCCAGTCCCTGGAGCGCTCGGACGGGACGGCACCGGAGGAGCCCGCACCGGCCGGAGCGCCCGCGGAGGAGGCCCGGGTGCCCGTCACCGTACGGTGACGGGCACCACACCCGGCGCGGAGGTCGCGGAGCGCGTCGTCGTCCTCCGCGCCGGAGCCATAGACTGGACCACTGTGAAAGCACTTCTGCTGGAGAACGTCCACCCCGAGGCCGAACGCATCCTCACCGAGAAGGGCATCGAGGTCGAGACCCGCAAGGGAGCCCTCGACACCGGAGAGCTCATCGACGCCCTCGGCGGCGTCGAGCTGCTCGGGATCCGGTCGAAGACCCATGTGACCCGGGAGGTGTTCGACGCCCACCCGCAGCTGCTGTCCGTGGGCGCGTTCTGCATCGGCACCAACCAGATCGACCTGGCGGCCGCCACGGAGCACGCCGTGGCGTGCTTCAACGCCCCGTACTCCAACACCCGGTCCGTGGTGGAGCTGGCGATCGCCGAGATCATCTCGATGGCCCGGCACCTGACCGACAAGAACAAGGCCATGCACGAGGGCGTGTGGGACAAGTCCGCCAAGGGCGCCCACGAGGTCCGCGGCCGGACCCTCGGCATCGTGGGCTACGGCAACATCGGCTCCCAGCTGTCCGTGCTCGCCGAGACGCTCGGCATGCGCGTGTACTACTACGACATCGTGGACCGCCTGCCGCTGGGCAACGCCCAGCGCTGCGACACCCTCGAGGAGCTGCTGGAGCGGGTCGAGACCGTCTCGCTGCACGTGGACGGGCGGGCCGGCAACGAGAGCCTCTTCGGCCGCGAGCAGTTCGAGCGGATGCGCCCCCGGTCCCTGTTCCTCAACCTGTGCCGTGGCATGGTGGTGGACTACAACGCCCTGCGCGACGCCCTCGTCAGCGGCCACATCGCCGGGGCGTCCGTGGACGTCTTCCCGAACGAGCCCAAGGTCGCCGGCGACCCGTTCAGCTCGGTGCTGCAGGGCCTGCCCAACGTGATCCTCACCCCGCACATCGGCGGGTCCACGCAGGAGGCCCAGGTGGACATCGGCCGGTTCGTGGCCGGGAAGCTCTCGTCCTTCGTGACCGCGGGCTCCACGACCCTGTCGGTGAACATGCCGCAGGTCCAGCTCGACAACGCCGTCAACGGCACCCGCATGCTCCACCTGCACCGCAACGTGCCGGGCGTGCTCGCGACCGTCAACAGCGTCCTGGGCGACCACGGGATCAACATCGACCGCCAGCAGCTGTCCACCCGCGGGGACACCGGCTACCTCGTCACGGACGCCGCCAACGGCGTGACCCGGGAGGTCATCGAGCAGATCCTGGGCCTGCCGGAGACCATCCGCCTGAGCACCATCAACTGAGACCCGCCCGCGCCTGCCTCCGTCCCATGACGGAGGCAGGTGGCACAATGACCGCATGAGCGGCGTCCGAGAGCAGCCGGCAGTCCACGTCGGGAGCGGCGACGGGGCGGTCCTGCTCGCGCCCGGTGCCGCAGGAGCAGCACCCGGCCCCGAGGAAGGCTCCTGCGCGGGCGACGACGCCGACCCGCCGCGGTCGGCGACGAGCGGGCCGGGCGCCGACCGGGCGGCCGACCGGCCTGACGGCACGGATGCGGACAGCGCGATTTCATCTCCTGGTCACTGCGGGTTCTCCCGCGGTCCGGCCGAGGCGGGTCCGCCCGGTCCACCATGGGACGACGACGCACCCACCCACTCCCACCCTGGAGCAGTGATGTCAGCAGAGCCCCTCCTCCGCGACCGCAGCACGACCGCCGGGGCGCCGGATCCCGACGTGCCGGTCATCGGCCCCGCCACGGGCCGCGCCCTGCACGTGATGAGCTACAACATCCGCTTCCACCACGAGCACAGCCGGCCCGGCGAGCCCGACCACTGGCCCGACCGGGCTCCCCGGCTGGCACGGCTGCTGCGACTGGAGCAGCCGACCCTGCTCGGCGTGCAGGAGGCCCTCCACCACCAGCTGCCGGCGGTGGAGCAGGCCCTGCCCGCCGGCTACGGGATGCTCGGCTACGGCCGCGCCGGCGGGAGCAAGGGCGAGTACTCCGCGATCTTCTACGACGCGCGCCGCCTGGAGGCCCTCGAGTGGGACCAGTTCTGGCTCTCCGACACCCCGGAGCTCATCGGCTCGACCACCTGGGGCAACGACGTCCCCCGCATCGTGACCTGGGGCCGTTTCCTGGACCGCGGCACCGGCTGCGAGCTCGTGCACGTGAACACCCACTTCGACCACGACTCCGAGGCCGCCCGCGAGCGCAGCGCGGACGCCGTGATGGAGCTCGTGCACAGCTTCCGCCCGCACACCCCCACCGTGGTCACCGGGGACTTCAACGCGGAAGCGGGCGGCTCCAGGCCGTACGACGCGCTCGTGGGCTCGGGGGTGCTGGACGACACCTGGGCGACCGCGGAGCAGCGGCTCACCCCGGAGTGGGGCACGTTCCCGGACTACGGCGAGCCCGTCCGGGGCGACGACCGCATCGACTGGGTGCTGGCCAGCCCCGACGTCCGGGTGCGGCGCAGCGCGATCAATCCTGCACGCTTCGCCGGGGGCCACCCGAGCGACCACGCCCCGGTGCAGGTGCTCGTCTCCGTCGGCCGGGACTGAGCGCTACGGACCGGCGGGGCCGACGGTGAGGGTGCGCCACGGGCGGGCGCCGTCGGCCTCGGCCCCCATGGCCCCCACGGTCCCTGCCGTGCGGGCCAGGGACGCCGCGTCCTCCTCCGGGGACCGGCACCCCTGCTCGGCGGGCAGGGCGCACCACCGGATCGGGTCGAGGGTGAGGATGTGCGGGGTCCACACCGGGTCCCCGGCCACCCACTGCCCGTCCTCGCGGGTGAAGGTCATGCTGACCGTCAGGCCCTCGTTGTTGACCGGCACCCGCGTGGCGTGCTCGGAGAGGCTGTTGCCCAGGCCGTGGACGATCCAGGTGTCCCCGTGCTTCTCGAGGGGCAGCACCGAGTGCGTGTGGTGGCCGTAGACGAAGTCGAACTCGCCGCTGTCGGCCAGCGCGTGCGTGACCTCGAGCTGCTGCTGGTTGGGCGCGGAGGAGTACTCGTCCCCGGCGTGCACCGCCGCGAGCACGATCTCGGCCCCCTCCGCCCTGGCCCGGCGGGCCTTCTCGACCATGTCCGGCACGTCCAGCAGGTCCACCCGCCAGGGGGCGTCCGGGACGTTGCCGTTGAGGCCGTAGGTGCCGGTCACCAGGCCCACGCGCACCCCGTTCGCGTCCAGGACCAGGGGCTCGGCGGCCTCCTCCGCGGTGCGGTACGAGCCGGTGGTGGCGATCCCGGCCTCGTCCAGGACGCCGAGGGTCCGCTCGAGCCCCTCCGCCCCGGCGTCGAGGGTGTGGTTCGTGGCGGTGGTGCACGCGTCGTAGCCGATCTCCGCGAGCGCCGG
>JAPSHS010000115.1 GCA_031179495.1 Kocuria sp.
GGCCACGACGGCGGTGGCGCTCTCGGCCCGCGGGGCGGAGGCCCCGGACACCTCCGGCATCGACGGGGCGGTGCTGCAGCGGCTGGCCGACGGGCCGCCCGGGGACGCCGGTCCGAGCCTGACCTGCCGGGGTTCGGCCGCGGACGACCTGCAGGAACAGCAGCTGACCCCCACCGGCCTGACACCGCGCGCCGAGCGGCTTCGCCAGGCGATGACCGAGGTGTTCGGCGAGCAGAGCCTGGGCGGGTTCGCCCCGGGTGGCATCGACCAGGGGCACGGAGCGGAGTCGACGCACTACGACGGCCGCGCCGTCGACGTCTTCTTCCGCCCGGTGACCGAGGAGAACCGGCGTGAGGGGTGGCTGCTGGCCCACTGGCTGGTCGCCCATGCCGAGGACCTGGACGTCCAGTACGTCATCTTCGACGACCGGTTCTGGAGCGCGCACAGCGCGCGCGGGCAGTGGCGGGACTACGACGCGCCTGAGCCCGGCAACGAGATCCTGCGTCACCTCGACCACGTGCACGTGGACGTGCTGCGCGGAGACGGACCGTGAACCGGCCCGCCGGCCCGAGCCGCGGCTGCTGGACGACTCCCCGTAGCCGCTGACCGGCAGACCTCTCCCACGGGGAGGACGGCTCTGCGGGAGATCAGCAGAGGTCGGCCGGTCCCACTGCCTCGGACGACGGGCTCCGGTCGACAGCCGGCGGGGGCGGCAGATAGTGCGCCAGCGGGAGGAAGGCCGGCTGCGCGGAGGAGTCGCCGGCGGCACGGGCGCCCACCGCGTTGGCAGCGCGAAGCGCCGTCCCGTGGTCGAGCCCGGAGGTGAGGGCCAGGACCAGCGCGGCGCAGAACGCGTCACCGGCGCCGACCGTGCTGACGACGGCCACCTCGTTGCCGGGGGCTGAGGCGACCCGTCGCCCATGGTGGTAGATGGCCGAGCCCTCCGCGCCGTAGGTCACCGCGACCAGCTTCGCGTCGGCCAGCTCGGGGATGAGTGAGTACTCGCTCTCGTTGACGACGATCAGGTCGCACCGGTCCACCAGGTCGCCCGGGAGGGGCAGGGCCGGGGCGGCGTTCAGGGCGAAGAAGCCCGGTGCCCGGCGAGCGGCCTCGCGCACGGCCCCGAGCCCGATCTCCAGCTGGCAGAGCACGACGTCCTCCGGCCCGAAGGTCACGTCGTCGAGGGACACCTCGGCGTTGGCACCGGCGCAGACGGCGATCTGGTTCTCCCCCTGGCGGTCCACGGCAATGAGGGCGGTTCCGGTCGGTGCCGGCACGCGCCTGACGCCGGTGACGTCGACTCCGGCGGCTGCCATGCCGCGGAGGACGACGTCGCCGTCCGGGTCGTCGCCGACGGCGCCGACCATCCGGGAGCGACCGGCGAGCCGTGCCGCCGCGACGGCCTGGTTGGCGCCCTTGCCTCCCGGCTGCCGCAGCAGCGTCGCACCGCCGACGGTTTCTCCGGGAGCGGGCAGCCGCTCGCAGACCGCCGTCAGGTCGATGTTGATGCTGCCCACGACGGTGAGCCCCGGCCGCACGGACTCCTCCTGTGCGGACGGGCCGAGCCGGCGGAACGCACTCAGGAGGTGGGGCGCGAAGTCCTCGGCCAGCTCGAGCACCACCCGGCACCGGGCGCCGGCCGCACCGGGGTGACCGGCGTAGCGGCCACGCAGGTCGCAGATCGTCTGGCCGCGCCCGGGACCGTCGGTCAGGTCGACCTGGACCCGGACCACCGGTGCGAGGCCGAGCCGAACGGTGCCGGCCGCCACCGCTGCGGCCAGCGGGTCGTGCACGGCGGACACCGGCCGGCCGAAGACCTCGGCGTAGAAGGCGGCGTAGCGCTCGAGCATCGCGGCCAGCGGAGGCATCACCGGATGGTCGATGGTGGCGATCTGCTCCCGCTGGTCCTCGTCCAGGAGGTTGACCATGGTGACGTCCAGCGGCACCAGGGTCACCTCCCACGCGGCACCGAGCACCTCGGCGGCCGCCTCGGGGTCGTGCAGGATGTTGGCCTCGGTAACCGGAGTCCGGTTGCCGGGGACCAGTGCGGCACCGCCCATGACGGTGACGCCGCCCACCAGCTCGGGCAGGGCGGGATCCTGTCGCAGGGCCCGGGCGAGATTGGTCAGCGGGCCGATGGCCACCACCTGGAGCTCGCCCGGATGTTCATGAGCGAGCCGGATCAGCATGGCCTCCGCCGATTCGGTCACCGGTCCAGCGCCCGCCCTCGGCAGGGGCACGCCCCCGGTGCCGCCGGCACCGTGCACCTCCGGGCTGCCTCCGCCGGACCGGCCGCCGAGGGGGTGCTGGGCGCCGATCGCGACCGGTACGCCGGGCCGGTCCAGCAGGGCCAGCAGATCCACGGTGTTGCGGGCAGCGGTCACGGCGTCGGTGTTGCCGCTGACGGTGCCGACGCCCCGCAGGTCGACCGAGGGCGTGGCCACCAGGTAGGTCAGGGCGACGGCATCGTCGATGCCGGTGTCGCAGTCCAGGTAGAAGGGACGGGCATCCGGATCGGCCATCGCTCTCACCCTCTGGGTCGGTCGGTCTCTGGGTCGGTCGATGAAGGGGGCCTCGCAACGCTCAAGCTAGAGTACGCCGTACCACGCCGGCGTCGCCGTCCGCACGGGGCGGGCTCCGCACCGACGTCCTTGCCGGCAGTCCGGGCGTCCTCGACGGAAGGAAGACGCACATGGTCGACGTGCTCTGGGGCATCGGCGGGATGGTCGCCCTCCTCGCCATCGCGGTCCTGTTCTCGGTCGACCGCCGCAGGATCCGGATCCGGACCGTCGCCCTGGCGCTGGCCCTCCAGGTGACGTTCGGCGTGCTCGTGCTCTACGTCCCGGCCGGTCGCGCCGCGCTCGAGACCATCTCCCTGGCGGTCCAGGCCGTCATCAACTCCTCCGCCGCCGGCATCGACTTCCTCTTCGGCCCGGTCCTGCCCGAGGAGGGGGCGGTCTTCGCCTTCCAGGTGCTGCCGGTCATCGTGTTCTTCGCGGCCCTGACGTCGGTGCTGTACTACCTCGGCATCCTGCAGTGGGTCGTGAGGATCATCGGCGGCGGGCTGGCGAAGCTCCTCGGCACGACGACACCGGAGTCGATGAACGCGGCCGCCAACATCTTCGTCGGGCAGACCGAGGCGCCGCTGGTCATCCGGCCCTACGTGGCCGGGATGACGCGGTCCGAGCTCTTCGCCGTCATGTGCGGCGGGCTGGCGACCGTGGCCGGCTCGGTGCTCGTGGGCTACTCCCTGCTCGGGGCGCCGCTCGAGTACCTCATCGCCGCCTCGTTCATGGCGGCGCCGGGCGCGCTGCTCATGGCCAAGCTCCTCGTCCCCTCCGGGGCGTCGGAGAACGCACCGGCGGACGGGTCCGCGCGGAACCCGGGTCCGGCGAGCGCGGAACAGGACGGGGGTGACGCGGCGCGGGGCGAGCCGGCGGGGCGGGAGCGCCGCGGCGCGCGGCGGTGGCTCGCCGGCGGCGCCCGACGCGGGGCGACGTCGCACGCGGCCGTCGAGATCGCCCGCCGGCAGGACGCCCGGGCTGCGGACCAGGGCGCCGGCGACGCCGACCGGCCCGGTGACGTCGTCCGGTCCGCCGACCCGGCGGGGGTGTCCGCCACGGATGCGGCGGGCGGCCCCGTCGAGGAGGACGAGGAGCCGGCCAACGTCATCGACGCCGCCGCCCGCGGCGCGTCCGACGGCCTGAGCCTGGCCCTCAACGTCGGTGCGATGCTCATTGCCTTCATCTCGCTCATCGCGCTCGTCAACGTCGTCCTCGGTTCGGTCGGCGGCCTCTTCGGGATGGGCGAGCTCACCCTCGAGCAGCTCTTCGGGTACGTCTTCGCGCCGGTGATGTTCGCCGTCGGCGTCCCGTGGGCCGAGGCGATCGACGCCGGCAGCTTCCTCGGGCAGAAGCTCGTGCTCAACGAGTTCGTCGCGTTCGCCGACTTCGCCCCGCAGATCGAGAGCTACTCGGCGAAGACCCAGGCCGTCGTCACCTTCGCTCTGACCGGGTTCGCGAACTTCGGCTCCCTGGCGATCCTCCTCGGCGGGCTCGGTGGCATCGCCCCGACCCGCCGCACGGACATCGCCCAGCTCGGCCTGCGGGCCGTGCTCGGCGCGACGCTCGCCAACCTCATGAGCGCCGCGATCGCGGGCATGCTCATCGGCTGACGGGTGGCACGGGAGCGGAGTCGCGGTCACGGGACCGGGTCGGTGGTGAACGACCCGGTCCGGCGGGCGCCGGGGATGCCCCTGCTGCTGACGATGACCGTCCTGGGCTTCTCGGGGTACGCCGCGCTGCTGGCGGTCGCGCCGCTGTGGGCGGTGCACGGCGGCGCCGACAGCGTCGGCGCGGGGCTGGTGAACGGCGTGCTCATGCTCTTCACCGTGCTCACGCAGCTGTTCGTCCCCCGTGCGCTGCGCCGCTTCGGCTGGGCCCCGGTCCTCGTCACGGGCATGCTCCTGCTGGGACTGCCCGCACTGGCGCACGGCGTCAGCGATGCGCTCGGACCGACCCTGGCGCTCTCCGCGGTGCGCGGACTCGGTTTCGGTGTACTGACCGTGACCGGCAGCGCCCTGGTGGCCGAGCTGGTGGAGCCACAGCGTCGCGGGAGGGCGATCGGTGCCTACGGCCTGGCGATCGCGGGACCACAGATCCTGTTCCTGTCGGCGGGACCATGGATCGCCGAACACCTCGGTTTCCGGGTCGTGTTCGCCGTGGCGGCCCTGCCCGTCCTCGCCGTCGTGCCCGCGATCGGTCTGGCCCGGATGCTGGACCGCGCTCCGGAGGGGGACGAGGAGCGGGCGCCCTACCTGCGCCTCCTCCC
>JAPSHS010000116.1 GCA_031179495.1 Kocuria sp.
AGCCCGGCGACCTCCATCCGGGCGGCGCGGTTGATCAGGGGCGTCCAGCCGGCGGCGTCGAAGGCCTCGTGCATGGCGCGGGTGGGGAGCCGGGTCACCTCCTCCCGCGACTCTCCGGACGTGTCCCGCCACAGGTAGCGCACCGGGTTCTTCGGCTGCGGGGCGAAGTAGCAGTTGGACCCGGGGACGTAGGCCCCGGGGAGGCGGAGGAGCGGCTCCAGGATCTCCAGCAGCCACGGCAGCGCCTCGGGGTGGGAGAGGTTGTCCCCGGTGTCCACCACGAGGTCCGGCTCCAGGGCGGCCAGCGAGTGCACGAAGTCCCGCACCGTCCGCTGGCCGGGCCAGACGTGCAGGTCCGACAGGTGCAGGACGCGCAGGGGCGCACTGCCCTCGGGCAGCAGCCGGAGCCGTTCCGTGCGCAGCTGGAAGCGGCGGCGCTCGACGACGACGCCCCACGCCCCGAGGCCCGCCGCCGCGGCGGCACCGGCCCCCGCGACGGCGGCGGCCGCGCGCAGGACCGGAGCGGCGGGGTGCCGCGCGGTGTTCGCGGTGCTCATCCGGTCCCCGGGCTCAGCCCGGCCGCGAGGTGCCGTTGCGGCCCTCGAGCACCCTCCGGGAGGGCTCCTCGAACTTGCCGGTGTCGTAGTCCCGGGCCACCTCGCGCATGAACTGCTGCCACTGGCCGCCGGCGTAGGTGGAGCCGTCCACCCAGTCGTCGCCGGTGGTGCGGTCCCCGCCGATGTTCAGCCCGTTCAGGGAGCGGGAGCCGAACTCGTAGTTGCCGACCCACGACGCGGTGGCCAGGCCCTTGGTGTAGCCCACCATCCACGTCTGGGTGGAGTTGTCCGTGGTGCCGGTCTTGGCCGCGGAGGCGCCCGGCAGGTCGATGTCCCGCTGCCAGCCCGACCCGCGGATCAGGGTCTGGTTCAGGGCGTAGTTCACGCCGTCGGCGACGTCCTCGCTGATCACCTTCTCGCACGAGGTCTCGGGGATCTCGTACTCCCGGCCCGTGTAGTCGACGACCTTCTCCAGGGCCCGCGGCTCGCACAGCTCGCCGCGGTTGGCGAACGCCGCGTAGGCCCGGGCCATCGTCATCGGGGAGATGTCCACGGAGCCGCCCAGCAGGGAGGACAGGACCGTGGTGTCCACGGGCTTGCCCTCCTTGCCGTCGTGGATGCCGAGGGCGTCGGAGATCTCGCCGATGTGGCACAGGTCCAGGTCCTCGGCCATCGCGTAGATCGCGGTGTTGATGGAGTTGTACAGGCCGAAGTCGGCCTCCATCTGCCGGGTGTAGCCGGGCTCCGCGTTCTGGATCTCGAAGCCCTCGCCGTTGTTGCCGGGCTCGATCTTGTAGCCCCTGTCCAGGCACGTGGCCTTCCAGCGGTGGTCCGCGGGCCACCGGGTCTGGGTGGCGTCGAGCTGGTCCTCGGCGCCGTTGCCGGCGTCGATCCACGCGGCGTACGTCAGCGGCTTGTAGGTCGAGCCGACCTGGAAGCCTCCGGCCCCGCCCATCGAGCGGTCCACGTTGAAGTTGTACGTGGTGTTGGAGCTGCCGTCCTCGGCGGAGTAGAACGTGTTCTGCGCCATGGCCACGATGTCGCCGTTGGAGGGCTCGAGCGACACGAGGGCGGTGGAGACGTTGTCCGGGTTGTCGTCCGGCGGCTGCGTCTTGTTGACCGCCTCCTGGGCGGCCCGCTGGGCCTCGATGTCGAGGGTGGTCGTGATGGTGAGCCCGCCGAGCTGCAGCGTCTTCAGCCGCTCCTCGGGGGTCTCGCCGAACGCCGAGTCCTGCAGGATGACGTTCTGGACGTAGTCGCAGAAGTAGGGGGCGGTCTCCGCCGCCGTGCACCCGGAGTTCGTGGGGTGCAGGTCCAGCTGGATCGGCTCGGCGGCCGCGGCCGCGTGCTCCGCCTGGGTGATGGCCCCGGTGGTCAGCATCGTGTCGAGCACGATGTTGCGCCGCTCGGTGGCCGCCTCGGGGTTCGCCGCGGGGTCGTAGTAGTTGGGGGACTGGACCATCCCGGCCAGCACCGCGGCCTGGGCGATGCTCAGCTCGGCGGCCGGGATGCCCCAGTAGTACTGCGCGGCGGCCTCCACGCCGTAGTTCTGCCCGCCGAAGAGCACCATGTTCAGGTAGCCCTCGAGGATCTGGTCCTTGCTCAGCTCCTGCTCCATGGACAGGGAGAGCTTGATCTCCTTGATCTTGTCCGCGTAGCCCTTGTCGGCGCCGATGGTGGTGGCCTCCTCGCCGGCGCGCACCTGGGAGTCGATGATCAGGTTGTTCACGTACTGCTGCGTGATGGTCGAGGCGCCCTGGCGCGCGTCGGGGCGGATGATGTTGTTGCCCAGCGCGCGGATGATGCCGCCGAGGTCCACGCCGCCGTGCTCGTAGAAGTCCCGGTCCTCGATCGCCAGGATCGCGGCCTCCATGTGCGGGGAGATCTGGTCCAGGGCGACCGGGGTGCGGTTCTGCGCGTAGAACGAGGCGATCTCGGTCCCGTCGCGGGCCACGACCGTGGAGGCGCGGGACATCGGTCCCGCCTGCATCTGCGCCGGGAGGTCCTTGAACCACGCGATCGAGGCGTTGGCGGCGAGGCCCGTGGCCGCTGCGGGGGGGACCAGGAGACCGGCGGCCACGATGCCGGCGACGATGCTCGTGGCGATGAACGCCACGACGTTGCCGAGGGCCGACGGTGCCTGCGCGGCAGAGTTCTTGCGGGAAGCCATTCGAACAGTCTACAAGCGCGAACCTGTCCGGAGCCGGTGTGCGGAGCGTCACGGCGGAGCGCGTCCCGCCGTTCGTGGCTACGCTGGGCCCATGACTACCTGGGAATACGCCACCGTGCCGCTCATGATCCACGCGACCAAGCAGATCCTCGACAACTGGGGCGACGACGGGTGGGAGCTCGTCACCGTCCTGCCGGGATCCACGCCGGCCGACGTCCCCGCGGGCAACATGAACGCCCCGGTGCAGACCAACCCCATCGCCTACTTCAAGCGCCCCAAGGCCTGAGGCCCGGGCGCAGCAACCGAGATCTCCGGAGGACTCCATGAGCAACGAATCCGTCGTCGACGCCCGCATCGCCGAACTCGGCCTCGAGCTGCCGGCCGTCGCGGCCCCGGTCGCCGCCTACGTGCCCGCCGTGGTCACCGGCTCCTGGGTGCACACCTCAGGTCAGCTGCCGTTCGTGGACGGCCGGCTGCCCGCGACCGGCAAGGTCTCCGCGTCCGGGGCCGCGGGCACCGTGTCCCCGGACGAGGCGCAGCAGCTCGCGGCCCGCGCCGCCCTCAACGCGGTGGCCGCCGTCAAGGAGGCGGTGGGCGACCTGGACCGGGTCGTGCGCATCGTCAAGGTCGTGGGCTTCGTCGCCTCCGACCCGGGCTTCACCGGGCAGCCCGGGGTGGTCAACGGCGCCTCCGAGCTGCTGGGCCGCATCTTCGGGGAGGCCGGGGTGCACGCCCGCTCCGCGGTGGGGGTGGCGGTCCTGCCGCTCGACTCGCCGGTCGAGGTGGAGCTCGTTGCCGAGTTCCGCTGAGCCGCCGATCCGCTCCCTGCGGACGGACCGGCTCCCGCCGGTGCGGTACTTCGAGGTCCCCGAGCGCCAGCGCAAGGCCGCCGAGGCGTGGCTCGAGCGCGGGGCCGGCATCCCGGGCAGCACCCCCACCCCGGCGTCCGCGGTGGTGTTCGTCCGGGACGGGGAGCGCGGCGTCGAGACCTACCTGACCTACCGGCCCGGCAGCTCCCCGCTGGGCAGCGTGGGCTTCCCCGGCGGCCCCGTGGAGGCCCACGACGACGAGCCCCTGGACTGGGCCGGTCCCACGCCCACGCAGTGGGCGCGCCGGCTCGGCATGGGCGGCGACGTCGGCCGCTCCCGCCGCGCCGTGGTCGCCGCGGCGCGCCAGGCGTTCGAGGAGGCCGGGGTGCTGCTGGCGGGGTCGGACCCGATGAGCACGCTGGAGTCCGTGGAGGGGGCGGAGTGGATGCGCTCCCGCGAGGCGCTCGCCCTCGGGGACGTGTCCCTGGCCCAGGTGCTCGGGCGCCGCCGGCTCGTGCTGCGCTCGGACCTGCTGCGGCCCCTGGCGCACTGGGTCACCTCCGACTTCGCCCACCGCCGCTACGACATCCACTACTTCACCGCGGTGGTCCCCGACGGGCAGAGCCCCACCCTGCTGGAGTCCACGGGCGTCTGGGGCCGGTGGGTCGAGGCCGCCCAGGCCGTGGCCGAGCCCGGGGGCAGCTGGCTCGGGGACCTGGTGGGCCAGGAGGACACCGTGGGCCGCTCGGTGGGCGACCTCTCCTCGCCCGGGATCCAGTGCGTCCTCGAGTCGATCGCGGAGTGCTCCTCGGCCATCGCCTTCCTGGCCCGGAACCGGACCGTCGTGACCCGCAACCCGGTGCTGGAGGTCCGCGACGGGCGCCCCGTGCTGCGCCTCGACTGGTCCTGAGGCCCGTCCGGGCCCGGATGCGGCAACGGCCCGGTCACCCCGCGGGGTGACCGGGCCGTTGCCGTCGGCCGCACGGATCAGCGGCTGCGCTGCTTCAGCCGCTGCAGGTCCAGGATGACCACGGCGCGGGCCTCCAGCCGGATCCAGCCGCGCTGGACGAACTCGGCCAGGGCCTTGTTGACGGTCTCGCGGGAGGCGCCGACGAGCTGGGCGAGCTCCTCCTGCGTCAGCTCGTGCGCCACGAGGATGCCGTCCGTGGCGGGCCGGCCGAAGCGGTCGGCCAGGTCCAGGAGGGCCTTGGCCACGCGGCCGGGCACGTCGGAGAAGACGAGGTCGGCGAGGCTCTCGTTGGTGCGCCGCAGCCG
>JAPSHS010000117.1 GCA_031179495.1 Kocuria sp.
GGGGGAGAGCGCAGCGGTGGACAGCGCCGAGTTGCTCCAGGTGCCGGTGTCGCAGGTGGTGGTCGGTCAGTGGTGGCGGGGGTTCCGGCGACGCTGGGGCCGGCTGCGGGTCGCGGTGGCCGGGACGGTCTCGACCCGCTTGCCCCGTCCCGGGTCCCAGTGCCCGGGCCGCCACCGGATCGTTGGACCCGGTGTGATGAACAGGAGCACCAGCGGGGAGGCAGGCGGCACCCACTCGGTGAGTTCGCCGTCGGGCGCTGGCCCTTTTGGGTCGTGGCCGGTCCTCGAGCTCGTCCGCTGGTGGTGAGGAGCATCCCACCCGTGCCCCTGGGCCTCGCCGGAGACAGGCTATGCGATCCAGTTCGGGCTCGATCCTGCGGGGTCAACTGCGCTGGGGCGAGGAACGAACGAAGGGAAAGGTGAGGACCTCGCGAATGGTGGTGCTGTCCGTGAGCAGCATCACCAGCCGGTCCACCCCGATGCCCAGGCCTCCGGCCGGTGGCATTCCTGTCTCCAGGGCATAGAGGAAGTCCTCATCGATCTCCATGGCTTCCACATCCCCGGCGGCCGCTTTGAGGGACTGTTCGGTCAGGCGTCGCCGTTGCTCGACGGGATCGGTCAGTTCCGAGTACGCGGTGCCGATCTCCATCCCGTTGGCCACCAGGTCCCAGCGTTCGACGAGCCCGGGCGTGTTCCGATGAGGGGCGGTCAGCGGGGAGGTCTCGGCCGGGAAGTCGCAGTAGAAGGTGGGGTGGATGGTGGCTGGCTCCACCAGTTCGCCGTAGAGCTCTTCCAGCACGGCGCCCGCTCCCTTGCCCAGCCCGATGCCGACTGCGTGCTCGGCGGCGATCTCCAGCAGCTCGTCGAGATCGGTGTCGATCGACACGGGGCGTCCGACCGCCTCAGAGACGGCGTCGGTGACTCTGACGACGGGCCAGGGCCCGGAAACGTCGGTGAGCACCGAGACCCGGCCGGCGCCGTGGACGTCGCGCAAGGGCAGCAGGGGTGAACCGTGCAGGGTGGTGGCCATGGTCTTGATGAGACGTTCGGTCAGCTCGCGCATGTCGTGGTAGTCGGCCAGCGGGTGATAGGCCTCCAAGGAGGTGAACTCGGGGTTGTGCGTGGCGTCCGCGCCCTCGTTGCGGAAGTTGCGTCCGATCTCGAAAATGGGTCCCGCCCCGGCTACGAGCAGCCGCTTGAGAGCCAGCTCGGGGGCGATGCGCATGGTCAGCGCGGTGCCGTAGGCGTTGATGAAGGTCCGGAACGGGCGTGCGGACGCCCCGCCGTGGACGGTGTTGAGCATGGGGGTCTCCACCTCGCGATAGCCGGCCTCCACGAGGAATCGGCGCATCGCCGTGATCGCAGCCGAACGACCCGTGAGCACGTCCAGGGCCCGGGGGTGGACGATCAGATCGGTGGAGCGGCGCCGCAACCGCGCCTCCTGGTCCTCGAACCCGGAGAACGGCACGGGGTGCAGCGCCTTGGCCACCACCGTGAGGGTCGACACGAGCAGGGAGGGCGTACCGTTCCGGGACCGGCCGGGGCGGGCTTCAGCGACGATCAGGTCCCCGGTGTCCAGGGCCCGTGCCAGCACCGCGAAGTGGTCCGCGCCCAGGACCTGGCGCTCGAGCACGGCCTGACGGGTGGTTCCGGCATCGGTGAGGTCGAGGAACAGCACCCCGCCGTGGTGCCGCATCGCCCGCACCCGTCCGTGCACCCGCCACCGGGGCCGTACCCCGTCCTGGTGGGTGAACGGCGTCGTGGGGGTCGCCGCGGCCAGATCCACGAGCCCGACGGAGGAGGCGGCGGCCACGCCGATCGGGTACGGGGGCATTCCGGCCTCCTGGAGCATTCGCGCGTGCCGGAGCCGGTGCCGGGTCTGCTGGGAGCGCCGCGGCTCCTGCACGGATACCGGTGCCTCCCGCAGCGCCCGGATCCGGCGCAGGTGACTGTCGTCGAGGCGGTGCTGCACTGCTGGTGCGGTGAAGGGCATGGGCAGGAAGCCCTCGGCCTGGCCTGCCGCGGCCCCGGTGCGGGCCAGGGCCAGGGCGCCGTCGAAGCACAGATAGCGGGGCACCCACTCCGGGCGGTACTTGGCGTTGGCCCGGTAGAGGCTCTCCAGCTGGAAGAACCGGTCGAAGAACCCCAGGAGGGAACTATTGATCCGGGTCAACCCGCCGGCACCCAGCCGTTCGGCGTCGACGAAGACCGAGCGGAACATCGCGAAGTTCAGCGACACCTTCGTGAAGCCGCGCGCCGAGCCCTGCTCCATGAGCTCGGCGACCATCAGCTCGGTGGTCCCGTTCGGCGCCTCCGGGGACCGGCGCATGACATCCAGGGAGAGACCGCGCCGCCCCCAGGGCACGAACGAGAGCAGGCCCACCACCTCGCCCTCATCCCGGTGAGCCGTCACCACCACGCACTGCTCATCGGCCGGATCGCCCCACCTGTTCAGCGCCATGGAGAACCCACGGTCCGGTTCCTCCCCGCGCCATGCCTCCGCCAGGGCACCCAACCGCCCCAGCTCACCGGCCGACAGCTCCGCGTGGCGGCGGATCCGTACACTCACCCCGTCCCGGCCGGCTCGGCGCACCGCTCGGCGCACCTCGGTCATCGACGTGCTGGCGAGAGAGAACCGATCGGTGTGGAGGACAGCCTCGTCCCCCAGCGTCGTCACTGCCAGCCCCGCTGCGGCATGCGTCCTCGCTCCGGCCTCGGAGGCCGCCAGCACCGCTGGGGTCCAGCCGTAGCGGCGGGCGCGGTCCTTCCACGCGGCGACGGCCTGGGGCCAGGACGACGGGTCTCCCACCGGGTCACCGGCGGCCAGCGACACACCCCCGACCACCCGGTAAGCCACTGCTGCCCGGGCATCGGGGGAGTAGACGACCTCCTTGTCACGGCGTGTGGCGAAGTACCCCAGCGAGTCGTCGTCTCCGTGGGTGGCCAGGAGAGCGCGCAGCGCCACCTCCTGCTCCCCCGACCAGTCCTCGTTGCGCAGGGACGGGCGGAGGAACACGTAGAGGGCGGCCAGCAGGGTCAGTGCCAGCAGCACCGAGGTCAGCAGGGGGATCCACTCGGGCACCGCTTCGTGGAAGCGCGGATTCCCGACCGGCACCCCCAGAGCGCGGGAGATCGCCGCGACCAGCACGCGCCAGTCGTCGACCGCCGTGGCGGTGACTGCCAGCAGCAGGACGTGGGTGAGGGCCAGCGACAGCGCGGTACCGGTCACGAGCGTGAGAGCAGCGGCACCACCGGCCCCCGACCGGGTGCGTGCCGGGAAGGCCTCGCGCACCCACCAGCTCAGCCACAGGAGGGGCAGTCCCACCGCCACGGCCAGCACCTCGAAGGCGAGGTGGGCAGACCCTGTCATCGGTGTCCGGCCCAGCTCGAGGCCGAAGCCCCACACTCCGACGAGGATGGCCGCAGAGATCAGCATTCCGGCCAGTTCGAAGGCCGCCACCAGCACCAGGGCCGTGCGCTTGCGCCGGATGAGGGCCCCGGTGAGCAGGAACAAGATGACGACCGAGACCAGCGAGGGGCTCAACGGGATGTTCAGCGCACCCAGGACCACGATCGGCCAGTGCACGAGGGAGGGCCGCAGCAGGTGCACGAACCACAGCACGAGGGCCAGGACCGTGGCCAGGGCGAAGGCCCAGATCAGCGCCCTCGCCCACCGCTCCCGGGCGGCCGGCACCGGAGCACGTCCGGGAACAGCCACCGGCCCGTCAGCACCGGCGGCAGCGGGAACCGAGGGGGTCAGCGTGGAAATACCCATGGGCGGAGATCCTTCCCGGTGACATCCGCTCTCAGCCTAGGCAGGGGACCGGTCCTGCGATAGACAGATCACGTTGATCGCCGCGTGCATGAAGCGGCCTGTGCGTCGGTGGAGGGGCGAGCGGTGGACCTGTGGAGCTTCATGGGAGCGGCGGCCGCGACAGGCTTGGGGGGATTCGACCCGGGCCCGGCCCTGATCGGGGCCGCCGCGCTGGGCTCCGGGATCCCCCAGCGGCAGGTGCTGGGCTTCGGGGCCCTGCTGATCTCCGGAACCGCGGTCTGCGGGATCGCCCTGACCGCGCTGGTCGGTTCGCGCCTGTCGCGGGTGGACTGGCATGCTCTCCTGCGCGACGGTGCCACCGCGGCCTGGATCGAGCTCGCGGTGGGTGTGGGGCTGCTCGTCTACGCCACCCACCGCCTGGTCCGTCGTCCTCACGGTGGGGGGACCTCGACCCGGCGCGCTCCCAGCGCGACAGGCCTGTATCTCACTGCTCTCGGATTCGTCGGCGTCGTCGTGTTCGACGTGCCGTTCGAGATATTCGTGGCCGCGGCCGGCGACCAACCCCGGTGGCTGGTGGGAGCCGGGTGGATCCTCTGGGCGCTGATCTCTCAGTTGCCGTTGGCCCTGCTCCTCGTCGCGATCATGGCCAAGAGGCACACGGCCATGGTGCGCATCGTGACGGTTGCACAGAAGCGCCTGGGTCCGCTGGCCCATCTGCTGCTGGGAACGGCGCTGGGGTTGGTGGGGTTGTTCCTGACCGTGGACGCGGTGCGGTTCCTCGCCATCGGCCGTTTCCTGGTCGACTAGCCCGGGCCCGGGGACGCGCCGGCGGCACCCCGTGCACAGGACGGGGTGCCGGGACGTCCGGTGGGTGGTGGGGGGTGTTGTGGTTGGGTTGCGGGAGTCTGGGGGGTCGTAGACTTCGTGGTCATGGGCTGGGTGCACGTGGTGATGAGCGTGTTGCTCGCTGTGGAGTACGTTTTGAAGCTGGTC
>JAPSHS010000118.1 GCA_031179495.1 Kocuria sp.
CCCGCTCGGTACGCTTCGAATGCAAAGACATTCGCTTGCATTAGCGAAGGACCGGCTGGTTCTTCGCTGGCACAGGAGCGGGCCGGGGGGCCGCGACCCGGCCGGGGACCAGGTCCCGGCCGCGCGCCCCGCCTTCGGACCCGCAGGGGGAGAACACCGTCATGGAACCGATCGACTACCTCGTCGCCGTGTGGCGCCATCGATTCGTCATCATCGTGCTGACCGTCCTCGGGCTGGGCACGGGACTGCTCGTGGCCAGCATCACCACGCCCACGTACCAGGCCGGAAGCTCCGTCCTGCTCACGCCGAGCCCCGGCGTGACCAACGACGAACTGGGTCAGGTCGGCAACTACATGAACTACCAGATCCACTCCTACGCGGAGCTGGCCCGCAGCCGCGTGGTCCTGGACCCCGCGGTCGAGGACGCGAACCTGCCCTACGGCGCGGACGTCCTCGCCGAGCAGGTGAGCGCCCAGGTGCCGGTCAACACCTCGATGATCAACATCAACGTCACCGAGACCGATCCCGCACGCGCCGCGCGGGTGGCCAACGCCGTGGCCGAGAACCTCGTGACCGCGGTGAAGGACGCCGCGCCCGAGCCCAGCGAGGACCAGACCACCCTGGAGCTGCAGACGGTGGCCCGGGCCCTGACGCCCCAGGACCCGGTCGCTCCCCAGGTGCCCCTGTACATGGCCGGAGGCGCCGCTCTCGGCTTCTTCCTCGGCACGCTGATCGGCCTCGCCCGCTTCGCGCTCCTGCGCTCGCGCCGCACCGCGGAGGCGGCCGAGCTCGCGGCCGGCGCCCCGCGGCAGACCTGGTCGGCCGCCCGCGCCGACCGCGCCGCGGAACGGGAGACGGAAGCGGTCCGGTCGTGATCGCCGTCCTGTCCTCCTTCCCGGAGCCGCGGCCCACCACCAACCCCTACATCGCCCAGCTCGCCCGCGCGCTGCGGGGCACCGACGGCCTGGCGTTCTCCACGTTCTCCTGGCGCCGGGCGCTGCTCGGGCCGGTGGACGTCTTCCACGCCCACTGGCCCGAGATCCTGGTCGGCGGGCGCCCGGGCGCGAAGAAGGCCGTGCGCCAGGCGCTGTTCGCGCTCATGCTCCTGCGGTTCCGGCTGCGGGGCACCGCCGTCGTGCGCACCGTGCACAACCTCTACCTGCCCGAGGGGATCTCGCCGCTCGAGCGCCTCCTGCTCACCTGGTTCGACCGCTGGACCGTCCACCGCGTGGTGCTCAACGAGAGCACCCGCCTGCCCGCGGACCAGCCGCGCAGCACGGTGCTGCACGGTCACTACCGGGACTGGTTCGCGGGGCTCCCCCAGCAGGAGACGGTTCCCGGGCGCCTGGCGTTCGTGGGCATGGTCCGCCGCTACAAGGGCACGGAGACGCTGGTCGAGGCCTTCCGCGCCGTGCCGGACCCGGCGCTGTCCCTGACGGTCTCCGGCAAGCCGTCCAGCGACGAGCTCGCGGCCGAACTGCGCGCGCTCGCCGGCGACGACCCCCGGGTCGGCCTCCGCCTCGCCCACGTCGACGACGCCGAACTGGTCGCCGCCGTGACCGCGGCCGAGCTCGTGGTGCTGCCCTACCGGCACATGCACAACTCGGGCGGCGTGCTGACCGCCCTGTCCCTGGACCGGCCCGTGCTCGTCCCGGACAACGAGGTCAACCGCCGGCTCTCCGCGGAGGTGGGCCCGGGGTGGGTGCACCTGTTCCAGGACGAGCTCGGGGCCGAGGACCTGGTCCGGGCCCTGGCCACCGTGCGGGCCACCCGGCAGCGCGCCGCCCGCCCGGACCTGGCCCGGCGCGAGTGGTGGGCGGCCGGCCCGGAGCACGCGGCCGCGTACCGCCAGGCCCTCGGGTCCGTGCGCCGGCGCCGTCCGCAGCCGGCCGTGCCGCAGCCGGCCGCACCCCGGCCGGCACCGGCCCGGAGCGCCCGGTGAGCGCGCCCGGAACGGCACTCCTGGAGGCAGCGCCCGCCACCGCGCCCCGGCACGCCCCGGCGCGCCCGTCCCGGCGCCGTCGGACTCGGCCGAGCGGCCCGCAGCGCCGTGGATACTGGAACCTGGTGCTGCTCTGGCTGGGGTTCGTCGCCGCCGCGGTGGCCGTGGTCAACGCCGGGATGCGGATCGAGGTGGGGGCGGGCGTGACCACCGGGTGCGTCCTGGCCCTGGCCCTGCTGCCGCTGTGGCTCTCCACCGCCGCGCGCTACCGGCACTACCCCGCCCTGTGCGGGCTCACGGCGGCGTCGGTCGCCTCCGGTCTCTGGCTGACCGCCGCCAGCTCCTCGACCTATGAGGTCTCCTGGTCCCTGGCCGTCCAGAACTCGGCCCTGCTCGCGGGGACGGTGCTGGCCGCCGGCGTGATCCTGTGGGTGCGCCCCGTGCTGAGCGACTGGCAGATCGGCCTGCTGTACGGCGCCGGCCTGCTGGCCGAGGCCACGACCATCCCGGGGCTGGACAACCCGTGGAAGTACCAGTGGGGCATGCCGCTGGCCGTGCTGGCACTGGCCGGCGCCCAGGCCGTGCACAGCCGTCTGCTCGGGATCCTCGTGCTCCTGGGGTTCGTGGTCGCCTCGGCCGCCTTCGACTCCCGCTCGCTGACCGGGATGTTCCTGGTGGCCGCCATGATCCTGGTGCTCCAGGCCCTGCCGCTGCCGGACCGTCTGCGGCACCTCGGCGCGGGGCGGGTGATCCTGCTGATGCTCGCCCTCGGCTCGGCGGCCTACTTCCTGTTCACGCGGCTGGCGCTGAGCGGCGCACTGGGCCTGTCCACCCAGATGCGCACCCAGGAGCAGGCGCTGCGCGCCGGGTCGGTCCTGCTCGGCGGCCGCCCCGAGATGGGGGCCACGGCTGGACTGTTCCTGCACCGCCCGGAGGGCTTCGGCGCGGGCACCGTCCTGAACCCCGAGGGGATCGCCGCGGCCCAGCGGATGATGAGCCGGCTCAACTACGACCCCGACAACGGCTACGTGTACAACTACATGTTCGGGCGCAGCCTGGAGGTGCACTCCGGCGTGGGCGACCTCTGGGCGCTGTTCGGGCTGCCCGGGCTGCTGCTGGGGCTGCTGCTGGTCTGGGCGCTGATCGACTCGCTGGCCCGCCGGTTCTCCACCCGCTCCCTGACGCCCGTGCAGGCCGCCACCCTGCTCTTCACGCTGTGGACCATGTTCTTCGGGCCGCTGTACACGGTGGCGCCGATCCTGGCCCTGTGCCTGGGCCTCATGCTCGTGCCCCGGGGACAGCCCCGGTTCCTGGGCGCGTGCCGCCCGGGGCTGCCGGCACCCGTGGAGCGGCAGTCGTCCGGGCAGCGGAGGGTGTCCCGCCGATGAGCGTCATCGCCACCACGAAGCGGCAGCAGTACCGCGCGGTCGGTTCCACCGCGGCCGCCAAGATCGCGCTGATGGGCACGTCCGGGCTCGTCGGCATCATCACGACGCGCCTGATCATCAGCAACTTCGGCACGGAGGCCTACGCCCAGTACGGGCTGCTGACCTCCCTGCGGGACCTGCTGCCCTTCGCGGACCTCGGGGTCGCCGCGGCCGCCATCTCGGTGATCGCGTCCTCGCAGGACCCCACGCAGGACGACGTCGTCCGGCGCACCCTGCTCTCCGCGTTCCGCATCATCTTCCTGTCCACGGCCACGATCTGCCTGGTGGCCGTGGGACTGACGGTCTTCGACCTGTGGCGCCCGCTGCTGGGCAACGCCATGAGCGAGGAGGCCGAGGTGCCGGCGATGCTCGCCCTCGTGATCTTCGCCGTGGGTCTGCCCCTGGCCGTGGGCACCCGGGTGCTGGTGGGCCTGGGCCGGACCACCCGGCAGATCGCCAACCAGTTCGTCGTCGCCCCCACCATGCTGCTGCTGGTGACCCTGGCCATCGCGCTCTCCGCGCCGGCCGGCAGCTGGCTGGCGGTCTTCTCCTACGGGGCCAACGCCCTGGCCGGGGCACTGGGCCTGTGGCAGGCCGCGCGGCTGCTCCGCCCGCAGCTGGGCCGGGTGGCGCGGCAGCTGCTGCTCCCGCGGCGGTTCCCCGGCCTGCGGATCATGGACGTGGCCGGGCCGATGCTCGTGCAGATGATCATGCTGCCGATCGCCCTGGCCACGGACCGGATCCTGCTCTCGCACCTGGCCGCGGGCCCGGAGCTCGTGCAGTACAGCCTCGGCTACCAGCTGTTCGGGATCATCCTGCAGACCGTGGCCGCCGCCGGGGTGGCCCTGTGGCCCGTCTTCGCCCGCAATCGCGCGACGGCGACCGTCCAGGCCCCGTGGTCCATGTCGGTGGCGTTCGTCGCCGGCGGCCTGCTCCTGGCCCTGGGGCTGTGCCTCGTGTCCCCGTGGGTCGTGGGCTTCGTCTCGGACGGGAAGATCGAGCTGCCCCTGTCCCTGCTCGTCGCCTTCAGCGCCTACGTGGCGGTGGAGGCCGCCAAGTTCCCGCTGGGGATGTACATGACCGACGTCCGGGGCCTGCGCTTCCAGATCGCGCCGATCGTCCTCATGGTGTTGCTGAAGATCGGGCTGGCGCTGCTGCTCATTCCCGTGCTGGGCGCCGCCGGGACCGTGTGGAGCACCGTGGTGGCCATGGGGCTGTGCCAGGTCCTCGTCAACGTGTGGTGGATCCGCCGGGACGTGGAGCGCCGCCGGGCCGAGGCCG
>JAPSHS010000119.1 GCA_031179495.1 Kocuria sp.
CCGTCGCCCTGTGCGCGGGCTTCTTCCTGTGGTCCATGGCCTCGCAGGCGTTCGGCGCCGTCCAGGACGTCCGGGCGGACCGGGCGGGCGGGCTCCGGTCGATCGCCACGGTCCTGGGCGCGCGGGCCACGGTACGGGCGGCCGCGGTGTTCTACTGCCTCGCCGGGGTGCTCATGCTCCTCACGCCCTGGCCCGGTCCCGTGGCGTCCTTCCTGGTGCTGCCGTACCTGGCCAACCTCGTGCCGTTCCTGTCCATCACCGACGCCGACTGCGAGCGCGCGCACCGCGGCTGGCAGCGGTTCCTGTGGCTGAACTACGCGACGGGCTTCCTGGTGACGATGCTGCTGCTGTGGTCGTGGGAGCTCACGCACTGAGCCGGCGCACGCCCCGGGACGCCGCGGGCGGACCGCTCCGTGGACCGCCCGTCCGGGACCCCGGCGGAAGGTGCAGAACTACTAATGAATAGTCGTCGGAAAGCTGCGCTGTTCTCGCTGCGGCGGCCGGTCGATACTGGACACACCGGCGCTCCGACCGTGACGCAGGACACATCACCCCGTCCCGCGGCCGTCGTCGCCGGTCCGTCCCTGCACGACCCCCGCCCAGCGGCTCAGCCCCCGAGGACCAGCACCCATGACCGTCGAACTCCTGCCGAACGTCTTCCCCGCCTCGTCCCGCACGCGTCTCGAGCGGATCCCCGCCCTGTCGTGGCACTCCTTCGCGCTGCGCTGCGCCTGCGGCTCGGCCGAGCCGGACTGCCTGTACTGCTCCGGCCCGGAGAGCGACTGAGGTGGCTGCGGTGTCCGCTCCCGCCGACCGCATCGTGATCCGCAGCGCCCAGGGCGGCTGGGAGGTGCGGGCGCCCGGTTCCCGCGGGGGCGGCCTGCGGGCCAGCACCCGCGCCGGCGCGCTCCAGTGGGCCTGGAACATCACCCGGGACACCGGGGGCGAGGTCCTGCTGCACCCCGGTGGCACCGCGCTCGGGGGAGCCGTCCCGCGGCGCTGAGCCGTTCCCGGCAGCAGACCGGTCCCCGGCCCGGACCGGATCCGGAACGCCGGGCGGTCCCGCACCGCTGCGCCGTCCCGGGCCCAGGCTCCGGGGCCGTGCGCCGCTACAGGTCCGCGAGCACCGAGACCGGGTTCTCGACCGCGTCGGCCACCATGCGCAGGAAGCCGCCGGCGGTGCCGCCGTCGCACACGCGGTGGTCGAACGCGAGCGAGAGCTGGGTGACCTTGCGGACGGCCAGCTGCCCGCCGACCACCCACGGGCGGTCGATGATGCGCCCGATCCCGAGGATCGCGACCTCCGGGTGGTTGATGATCGCCGCGGCCCCGTCCGTGCCGAACACCCCGTAGTTGTTGAGGGTGAACGTGGACCCGGACAGCTCCGCCGGGGAGGCCTTGCCGGAGCGGGCCAGCTCGGTGAGCCGCCGGAGCTCGGCGTCGAGCCCGCGGGCGCTGAGGGTGTGCGCGTCGCGGATGCTCGGCACCACGAGCCCGCGGTCGGTCTGCGCCGCGAAGCCCAGGTTCACGCCGTCGAAGCGGACGATCTCCTGGCTGCCGTCCTCGCGGGTCTCGAGCCGGGTGGCCAGCTCGGGGTGGCGGGCGAGTCCGGCGAGGACGAAGCGGGCGAGCAGCGCCATGAGCCCCGGCGCGGTCGCCGGGTCCTGGGCCTTGAGCTCGGCGCGCAGCTCCACGAGGCGCGTGGCGTCCACGTCCACCCAGACGGTGGCCTCGGGGATCTCGGCGCGCGAGCGGGCCATGGCCTGCGCGACGACCTTGCGCACGCCCGTGACCGGGACGCGCCCGGCCACGCCCAGCCCCGTGCGCGGGTCCCGCGCGGGAAACTCCGCCGCCGGGGCCGACGACGGCGCCGCGGTCTCGTGCGGGATCGGGACCGCCGGGGCGGTGGCCGCGGCCGCGACGTCGCGGCGCAGGATGAGCCCGCCGGGCCCGGAGCCGCGCACGGTGGAGATGTCGACGCCGCGGTCCTTCGCGAGCTTGCGCACGATCGGCGAGATCACGGTGGGGGCCAGCCGCGGGGCCGAGGCCATCGCGTCGTGCGCGGCCCCGGTCGCGGCCACCTGCTCGGCGCTCGGGGTGGTCCGCTTCGGCCGGCGCCGGCGGCCGGCCGGCCCTCCGGCGGAGGTGCCGTAGCCGATGAGCACGCTGCCGGAGCCCTCGCCGTCGTCGGCGGCCGCGGGGTCCACCCCGGCGCGCTCCTCCTCGCGGTAGGTCTGCCCGCCCCTCGGTCCTCCGCCCTGCGGGGCGGGGGTCCCGGCCCGGTCCCCGGTGTCCACGGAGATCAGCGGCGCGCCCACGTCGAGGGTCTGTCCCGAGGCGCCGTGCAGCTCGTGCACGGTCCCGGCGAAGGGGCAGGGCACCTCCACGGCGGACTTGGCGGTCTCGACCTCGGCGATGGGCTGGTCCACGGCGACGGTGTCGCCGACCTGGACGAGCCAGCCCACGAGCTCGGCCTCGGTGAGGCCCTCGCCGAGATCCGGCAGGGTGAACGTCTTCACGGTCATGGTCGGTCCTCCCACTGCAGGTCGTCCACGGCGTCGAGGATGCGGTCGACGCTGGGCAGGTAGTGCTCCTCGAGCTTGGGCGCGGGGTAGGGGATGTCGAAGCCCGTCACGCGGCGTACGGGCGCGGCCAGCGAGTGGAAGCACCGCTCCTGCACCCGCGCCACGATCTCCGCCGCCACGGACGCGAAGCCCGGCGCCTCGGCCACGACGACCACGCGACCGGTCTTGCGCACCGACGCGGCGACCGTCCCGTCGTCGAACGGGACGATGCTGCGCAGGTCCACGACCTCGAGCGAGCGGCCCTCGGCCTCGGCCGCCGCGGCGGCCGCCAGGGCGGTGGGCACGGACGGGCCGTAGGTGAGGATCGTGGCGTCCTGCCCGGCGCGGGCGACGACGGCGCGGCCCTCCCGGCGCTCCGGGGCGCGGTGCTCGTAGCGCTCCCTCAGCTCGGCCAGGTCCACGGGCGCCTTCGACCAGTAGAGCTTCTTGGGCTCGAGGAACACCACGGGGTCGTCGGAGTCGATCGCCTCGCGGAGCATGAGGTAGGCGTCCTCGACGGTGGCCGGGGTGAAGACCTTCAGGCCCGGGGTGTGGGCGTAGTACGCCTCGGAGGAGTCGCAGTGGTGCTCCACGCCGCCGATGCCGCCCGCGTACGGGATCCGGAGCACGATCGGCAGGCGCACGGCGCCGCGGGTGCGGTTGTGCATCTTCGCGATGTGCGAGGCGACCTGCTCGAAGGCCGGGTAGGCGAAGGCGTCGAACTGCATCTCGATCACCGGGCGCATCCGGTTCATCGCCATGCCCACGGCCATGCCGGCGATCCCGGACTCGGCGAGCGGGGTGTCGAAGCACCGGGTGCGGCCGAAGCGCTTCGTCAGCCCGTCCGTGATGCGGAAGACGCCGCCGAGGGTGCCGACGTCCTCGCCGAAGACGACGACGGCGTCGTCGGCCGCCAGCGCGTCGGCCAGGGCGGTGTTGAGCGCCTGGGCGAAGGTGGCCGGCCGGACCGCCGGCGTCCCGCCGGCCGGTGCGGGGGCCTGGAGGGTGCTCACGGTGCGGTCTCCTCTCGGGCGAGCTCGGCGGCGAGGAACTGCTCCTGCTCGGCGAGCTGCGGGGTCTGCTCGGTGTAGACGTGGCGGAACAGCTCGAGGGGGTCCACCTCCACGTCGGCGTTCATGCCGTCGCGCAGGACCGCGGCGACGTCCTCGGCGGCGGCGGCGATGCGCTGCTCGGCCGCGTCGTCGAGCAGGCCCTCCCCGGCGAGGTAGGCGCGCATCCGGGTCACGGGGTCCTTGGCGATCCACTCCTGGACCTCCGCGTCGTCGCGGTAGCGGGTGGCGTCGTCGGCGTTGGTGTGCGCTTGCATGCGGTAGGTGTGGGCCTCCACGAGGAGGGGCTCGGACTCCGAGCGCGCCAGGTCCACGGCCCGGCGCAGCGTGGCGAGCAGGGCCACGAGGTCGTTGCCGTCCACCCGCTCCCCGGCCATGCCGTAGCCGACCGCCTTGTGGGCGAGGCTGGGGGCGGCGGACTGCTGGGACAGGGGAACGGAGATCGCGTAGCCGTTGTTCTGCACGAGGAACACGACCGGCAGCCTGAACACGGCGGCGAAGTTGAGGGCCTCGTGGAAGTCGCCCTCGCTCGTGGCGCCGTCGCCGCACATGGCCAGGACCACGGTGTCCTCGCCGCGCAGCTTCGCGGCGTGGGCCACGCCCACCGCGTGCAGCAGCTGGGTGGTCAGCGGGGTCGACTGGATGCCCACGTGGTGCTCGTGGGGGTCGTAGCCGCCGTGCCACTCGCCGCGGAAGATCGCCATGACGTCCATGGGCGCCACGCCCTTGGTCATCACGGCCACGCTGTCCCGGTAGGTGGGGAACAGCCAGTCGCCCTCCCGCAGGCACAGGGCCGCAGCCACCTGGCAGGCCTCCTGGCCGTGGCTGGACGGGTAGACGGCCATCCGGCCCTGGCGCACCAGCGCGGAGTTCTGGTCGTTGACCCGGCGGCCGACCACCAGCTGCTCGTAGGCGGCCAGCAGGACGTCGTCGGCGGGCAGCGGGTACTCGTGGCC
>JAPSHS010000120.1 GCA_031179495.1 Kocuria sp.
CCCCGAGGACGGCATGGTGTGGCCGGAGGAGCTCGCCTCGGCCGTGGACCGGATGTCGCGCCGCGACCTGTCCCCGCTGGCGGCCGTGGAGCCGGTCCGCCAGGTCCTCGAGGCGATCTCCGTGGAGTGCCCCGGGGAGGCCCAGCCGGTGATGCCCCTGGCCACGATCTCGGTCACCGAGGACATGGCCATCGCGATGCGCCTGCACGGCCTGGGCTGGCGCAGCGTCTACCACCACGAGGTGCTCGCCCACGGGCCGGCCCCCGAGGACCTCGGGACCGTGCCTACCCGGCGCCTGCGCCGGGCGCAGGGCACCGTCCAGGTGCTGCTGCGCGAGAACCCGCTGCTGCAGCGCCGCCTGGTGGCGGGACTGAACGAACCGGTGGGCACCCTGGTCAACATGGCCTGGGTCGCCTTCGACATGGTGGTGCTGAGCGTGCTCGTCACCGCCGCGAGATACACGGGTCACGACC
The DNA here is from genome assembly GCA_031179495.1 of Kocuria sp. Taxonomy (GTDB): domain Bacteria; phylum Actinomycetota; class Actinomycetes; order Actinomycetales; family Micrococcaceae; genus Kocuria; species Kocuria sabuli. The sequence goes on from JAPSHS010000120.1 coordinate 474, forward strand.
CGCAGGAGAGGAATGCCGATGCAGTTCACGGTTGAGCAGAAGCCGACCTTCGCCCACATCACGGGCACCGGGCGGCTCAACATGGTGGGAGCCCCGAAGCTCCGGGAGGTGGTGACCCAGGTCGTCGGCGACGGGAGCACCCACGTGGTCGTCGATCTGGGGGGCACCGAGTTCATGGACTCCTCCGGCCTGGGCGCCCTCATCGGCTGCCTGAAGCTGGCCCGCCAGGCCGGCGGGGACCTGCGGATCGCGAACGTCCGGCCCCAGGTGCGGATGGTCCTCGAGCTGACGAGCATGAACCGCGTGCTCACCCCCTACGACAGCGCCGACGCGGCGTTCGCCGATGACTGAGACCTCGCCCCGGCGCTCCCGGCGCGGCCCCGCCACCGCCCGGACCGTGGATGCCCTGCACGAGGACCTCGACGCCCTGTGGGAGGAGGCCCCCCACGTGCCCGACACCGACCGGATGGCCTTCACGCTGGCGGTCATGGAGGCGGCCGGCAACGTGGTGGTCCACGCGGTGCCCGCCGCGGAGGCACCCATCGAGCTGGAGGTGGACCTCGCCGCCGGCCCGCACCGGCTGGAGGCGAGGATCTACGAGATCGGCGCCGCCCCGGCCGAGGTGGACCTCGACCGGGCCATGGCCGAGGAGCACCTCGAGTCCGGCCGGGGACTGGCCATGATCCAGGCCCTCGTGAGCCGGGTGGTCTTCGAGCGGCACGGGGACACGAACGTCTGGAAGCTGTGCCGGGAGTGCGGTCCGGACGGGGCGTAGCCCTCCTCCGGGAGCGGCCCGACGGACGCGGTGTCCCCTGATTCGCCTATGTGAACTGTCTGCCGTGACGCCTAGAATCGGCGGCAGGACAGCACGTCAGGGGGCCACCGTTGTCATCTCCAGCACCGATCCGGGGAACCGGTCCGGCCCGCCGCCGCAGGGAGCGCCGGCGGCGGGACGCGCACACGACGAAGAGGGGCAGCTCGTCATGATCGCCGCCATCATCCCCGCCCACGACGCGGCCGGCCGCGTCGGGCGCGCGGTGACCTCGCTCCACCGCCAGACCCGACCGCCGGAGCGCATCCTCGTCATGTCGGACGGCTCCACGGACGCCACGGTCGACGTGGCCCTCCAGGCCGGGGCCGAGGTCCTGCTCACCGTCGACAACCTGCATCACCGGGCCGGAGCGCTCAACCAGGCCCTCGGCACCGTCCGGATGGAGGCCGACGACCTCGTCCTGCTGCTCGACCCGGACGTCCAGCTGCCGCCGGGCTTCCTGGCCCGCGCCCTGGCGGCGCTGGAGGACCGGAACGTGGGCGCCGTCTCCGCCCGGGCCGCCGCCGCGGGAGGCGTGGCGGCCCTGATCCGGTGGCGCGCGCTCGAGGACGTCCACCGGTCGTTCGGCCGCTACTGCGACGAGGGCCCGGTGACCGGGCAGACGCGCCTCGCCCTGGACCTGGAGGCGGTCGGCTGGCGCCTGTCCACGCCGTTGGAGGCCGAGCAGGACGCCGCCCCCGTCATTCCGGTCGAGCTGCTCCGCGACGCCAGGGCGCATCCGGCGGCCGCCTGAGCCGCGGGCGGTCCCGGCCGGTCGCTCAGGAGCGGGCGGCGCGTCCGGCGACCACGGCCGCCGCCCCGGCCAGCACCGTGGTGGTCAGGCACCCGATCGGGATGGGCAGGCAGCACCCGCCCACCGAGACGTTCGTGCCCCGCCGGGTGCGGGTCGTGTAGCGCGGGAACGGCAGCATCCGCAGGCCCGAACGGTGACCGCCGCGGCCGTACAGCCCGCCCCGGTAGCCGGGCAGGTCGTAGCCGGGGGCACCGTGCCCGGGCCCGCGCGGACCGGGATGGCCGAGCCGCGAGCGGGACCAGCGGGAGTCGAAGTCGTCGTCGGCCGCGTGGTAGTCGAACCCTGGAGCAGTCATGTCGTCCATCAAACCATCAGCAGGCTGTGGGGTCCATCCCCCGGTCCGCTGACCCTGGAGATCCCCGGGGACCGCCGGGTCCTGCGCAGCGGGTCCGGGCGCCGGTGCGGCCGGTGGTCCTCAGCCACGCTCCAGCAGCTCCCGCGCCCGTTCCACGTGTCCCCGCACCGCCTCGGCCCGGCGGACCACCGCGTCCAGCCGACGGGCCGCGGTCTCCTCGTCGGCCCGCATGAACCGCGCCATGGTGAGCGCCTCCGCGGCCTGGGCCATCGCGTTCCCGGCACGGGAGAGCTCACGGTGGACGTCGTTGAGGTAGCCGCCCGTGGAGGCGGGGATGTCGTGGCTGGTGCTGGGTGCCGTGCGCTGCGCCGCGGTGCAGATCGCCCGCACCTCCGGCAGCAGGTCGGCGAGTTCGTTGGCCGTGGGCACCACGGACTGGGCGAGCGCCTTGTCGGGAAGGGTCTCGAGGATCTGGTGGAAACGGTCCAGGCCTCGGCGGAACCGGTCGTGGGCGCGGCGCCACACGCCCAGACCCAGCTCGGCCTCGTCACGGCGAGCGGCGCGGTAGTCGCGCAGGAATGCCACGGGCGGTCCTTTCGGGAGGAGACAGTCCATCCTAAGGGGATCGGTGCGGCGCCCCGCGCGCCGGGTCGCCGGGGTGCGTGACGCGCGGGGGCCCGGGCGCTCAGGGGGTGAGCAGGACCTTGCCGATGTGCGTGCCCGAGTCGAAGTACTCGTGGGCCTGCGCCACCTCGTCCAGCGGGAAGGTGCGGTTGACCACCGGGACGATCCGCCCTGCCTCGACCTCGGGCCAGACGTGCTCGCGGACCGCGGCCATGATCCTGGCCTTCTCCCCCGCGGGCCGGGCGCGCAGGGTCGTGCCGATGACGGCGGCGCGCTTGGCCATGAGCTTGCTCAGGTCCAGCTGCCCCGTGCGCCCGCCCTGGAGGCCGATGACCACGATGCGCCCGTTCACGGCCAGCGCGTCGAGGTTCCGGTCGAGGTACGCCCCGCCCACCACGTCGAGGACGATGTCCGCGCCGTGGCCGTCGGTCAGCTCCCGGACGCGCTCGACGAAGTCCTCCCGGCGGTAGTCGACCGTCTCCGCGCCGAGCTCCCGGGCGGCGTCCGCCTTCTCCGGGCCGCCCACCGTGGTCAGCACCCGCAGGCCCAGGGCCCGGCACATCTGGATGGCGTTGGTGCCGATCCCGCCGGTGCCGCCGTGGACGAGGACGGTCTCGCCCTGCCGGGCGGCCGCCGCCATGAAGACGTTGGAGAACACGGTGGCGCACACCTCGGGCAGCCCGGCCGCCGCCTGCGGGTCCACGCCCGCCGGGACGGGCAGGACCTGCGCGGCGGGGACCACGACCTCCTCGGCGTAGCCCCCGGAGTCCAGCAGCGCCACGACCTCGTCCCCGACCGCCGGCCCGGAACCGGCCGGGACCGAGGGCCCGAGCTCCACCACCGTGCCCGAGACCTCGAGCCCGAAGATCTTCGAGGCCCCCGGGGGGACCGGGTACCGGCCCAGGCGCTGCATGACGTCGGCCCGGTTGATGCCGGCCGCGCGGACGCGGACCCGCACGCCGTCGGGCGTGAGCTCGGGGGCGGGGACGTCGGTCACGGCGAGCACCTCCGGCCCGCCGGGGGTGGTCTCGAGCACTGCGCGCATCTTGGGGCCTTCCTGTGGGGGACGACGTGCGCTCCCCATTGTGTCCCCGGCTGCGGCCGGGGTCACCCGCAGCCGGCGGCGGCCGGTCGGCGCTCAGCGGATGGAGGCGTAGGCGTCCAGGGCGCGTGCGCGGCTGGCAGGCAGGTCCACGACCGGGGAGGGGTAGCCCACCGACGGACCGAGCAGGCCCGGCTCGTGCGGGTCCACGCCGGTGTCCCCGGCCAGCTCCGGGATCCACCGCCGGATGTAGCGGGCCTCGGGGTCGAACTTGCGCCCCTGCGTGAGCGGGTTGAAGATCCGGAAGAACGGGCTGGCGTCCGCGCCGGAGCCGGCGACCCACTGCCAGTTGCCGGGCCCGGTGGCGGGGCAGGCGTCCACGAGGTGGTCCCAGAACCACTGCTCCCCGCTGCGCCAGTCGACCAGCAGGTTCTTGGTGAGCAGGGACCCGGCGACCATCCTGACCCGGTTGTGCATCCAGCCCGTGGCGA
>JAPSHS010000003.1 GCA_031179495.1 Kocuria sp.
GCGGACGTCGTGCGGTCACGTCGTGCCCCGGTATGTCCTCCGGGAGCGGCTGCAGGAGCGTCGGCGGACCCGCCACCGGGGCCCCGCTGGAGGAGCACTGTCCGACGTGAATGCGGCATGCATCGAGGCTCATCAAGAATTTATTGAAAGTCAATCGATATTACGTGCCCCACGATATCCGGGGGAAGGGGCCTGCGGTCCGTCGTCGGCGGATCGCAGGCCCCTTCCCCCGGTCGTCCGCCCCCGCGACGGGAGCCGTCCGCGGTCGGCGGGAGCGGAAGGACGACGTTCGTGCGGAGGCGGGCGCTGCGGGCAGGTCTTCCCGTCACGGCACGGGGTGGTCCTGGCTCCGCGCCACTCCGGTGCCGTGGGAGGACGGCACGGTCGTGGCCGTCCCGGTGCCGGCGGAGCGTCCGGGCCAGGCCCAGGCCACTCGTGCGATCGTCAGGAGGAGCAGCACCTCGACGACGCTGCCGAGGATGTAGTAGATCCAGGTCTCACCGAGGATCAACAGGGCCACGGTCGCTGCGTAGACCAGGCTGACGACGACGTTGGCCGCCCTGTTGATCCTCGCCGGCGCGAGGAGCGAGACGACGACCATCAGGACGGGGACCAGGACGAAGAGCGTGGCGAGGACGAGGAACGTCTGGTCGATGACCAGGCCGGCGCCGGGGACCTCTCCGGAGAGTGCCCCGCGGAGCACATCGGCCCGGAAGAATCCGAAGATGTCGACGTAGGCGAACACGAGGAGCACGGAGGTCCACAGGCCACTGAGCACGACCTTCACCTCCACGGCGGTGTCGTGCAGGTCTGCTGTCCGGTTCTCGGTCATGTCGGTTCCCCCTGGTGCGGGTCGGTGGTCGGTGGTCGCCTGCGAGTCCCAGTGTGGCGGCCCGGTCCGCCGGGCACACCGGTCCTTCGGACGGATCCGACCTGGCCGATGGGTCAGGTCGGAACGGTCCGATCCGCCGGCTCCGGACCGGCCCGGGGTCTCTACGCTGGAGACGTGTGGAGTGCGCTGTTGTCGCCGTGGGCCGAACCGGCCGTGGACCACCCGCCGCCGCGCGGACGGGCCGACTGGGTGCTGGCCGCCCTCGTGGCGGCCACGGCCGTGCTCGAGGCGCTCGTGCGCCGGGACCTGGTGTGGCCACCGGTCGCGGTCGCCTTCGGGTGCGTCCTGGCGGCAGCGGTCCTGCTCCGGCGAACCCGTCCCCTTCTCGCCGTGGTCCTCGCTTTCGGAGGGTCTGCCGCACTGGATGCGGCGGCGTTCGCCGCCGGCACCGGACCGGTGGTGCTGTACGGCGGGGTGGTCGTGCTCGTGCTCGTCCATGCGCTCTTCCGGTGGGGTGCGGGCCGCGAGGCCGCCGTCGGGCTCGGGATCATGGCCGTCGGTTTCCTCACCAGCGTCGCCACCGACTTCCCCGGGACCACCGACACGATCGGCGGGGCGGCGGTCCTGCTGCTCACGGCGGCGCTGGGGGTGCTGGTCCGCTACCGGGCCGCGGCCCGCGCGCATCTGGTTGCCCGTGCCCGGTCCCAGGAGCGGGCACAGCTGGCCCGGGAGCTGCACGACACCGTCGCGCACCACGTGTCCGCGATCGCGATCCAGGCCCAGGCCGGACTGTTCCTGGCGCGGTCCTCCTCACTCGGCGGGGCGACCGAGGCCCTGGAGGTCATCGAGGACGAGGCGGCCCGCACCCTCGCCGAGATGCGCACGATGGTCGGCGCCCTCAGGGACCGCCAGGACCGGCCTGCCATGGCTCCTGGGCGTCGGATCGCCGACATCCAGGACCTGGCCGCGGACGGCGCCCACTCGCTGCCCGTCGACGTCGAGCTGCACGGTGACCTCGCGGACCTCCCGCCGGCCCTGGAGTCCACGCTCTACCGGGTCGCCCGGGAAGCGGTCACGAACGCCCGGCGCCACGCGCACCGGGCCACACGGGTCCGGGTGGAACTGAGCGGCGAGGAGAGCCGGATCCGGATGACGGTCAGCGACGACGGCACCCGCACTCCCACCGCCCCGAACCCGTCCGGCTACGGTCTGGTCGGCATGGCCGAGCGGGTCGAGCTGCTGGGTGGCACCTTCACGGCCGGACCGGACCCGGAGCGCGGCTGGAGCGTGCGGGCCGTCCTGCCCCGAGGAGGTCCCGCGACATGACGGTCCGAGTGCTCGTCGCCGACGACCAGAGCATCGTCCGGGCCGGGCTCACGACGATCCTCGACAGCGACCCCGGCATCGACGTCGTCGGCCAGGCCGCCGACGGACGCGAAGCCGTCGGCCTCGCCCGCGAACTGCGTCCGGACGTGTGCCTGCTCGACATCCGCATGCCGGTGCTCGACGGCATCGAGGCCACCCGTCTGCTCGCCGGGCCCGAGGTCGCCGATCCGATCGCGGTGGTCGTGATCACCACCTTCGACACCGACGACTACATCCACGGAGCGCTGAGGGCCGGCGCTCGGGGCTTCCTGCTCAAAGGAGCCGCGCCCGAGCAGCTGATCCAGGCCGTGCACGCCGCGGTCAGGGGCGATGCGCTCATCGACCCCGGCGTCACCGCCCGCCTCCTCGCCACGTTCTCCGACAACGCCGCCGCCACCGTGCCGGTCCAGCCCGTCGAGGCCCTGACGGAACGCGAGGAGAAGGTCCTCCTCGCCGTCGCCCGGGGCAGGACGAATGCCGAGATCGGGGCGGAACTCCACATCAGCACGAGCACCGTCAAGTTCCATCTCGCCCATCTCATGGCCAAGCTCGCAGCGCGGAACCGGGTCGAGCTCGCCATGTGGGCCTACGAGACGAAGCGCGTCCGATAGGTCCGGGCGCCGATCGGCACGCCGCACGACGGGAGGAGCTCTAGCGGCGCCCCAGGACCGCGTCGTAGACGGCCTGCGTGCGCGTCACCATGCGCTCGACGGTGAACTCCCGGAGATACCTCCTGCGGCCGGCGTCGCCGTACAGCGCACGCATCCGGGCGTCACCGAGCAGTTCCCCCAGCGCGGCGGCCAGCATCCCGGCGTCCGCAGGAGGGACCAGATGTCCTGTCCCACCCGGGACCACGACCTCCGACGAGCCGATCACCCGTGTCGCCACGACGGGCAGACCGGCCTCCATGGCCTCGATCAGGACCAGCGGCATGCCCTCGGAGAGCGACGGCAGCACGAACACGTCGGCGGCGTCCAGGAGCCCGCGGGCGTCCGGCCGGTGGCCCGCGAGGTGCACCGAGCCGGCGAGGCCACGGTCGGCCACCAGGTGCTCGAGCTCCTCGCGCAGGTCTCCCTCGCCCAGGATCACCACGTGCAGCCCCGGGTGCTGCGGCACGAGCAGCGCCGCCGCCTCGATCAGGTACCGCTGCCCCTTCATGGCCGTGAGCCGGCCGGTCGTCAGCACGACGAGGTCGTCCGGGTGCAACCGCAGCGCTGCTCGGGCGGCGGCCCGCCCGGGGGCGTCCCGGCGCGGTCCGACGCCGTTGGGCACCGGGACGAAGTGTTCCTCGCTCACTCCTCGTGCGGTGTACGTGTCCCGGACCCCGGCGGACACGGCGATCCGGGCGTGGGCGGACGACGTGTTCTGGATGAGCTTCTCCGCCTTGGCGCGCTGGTGGAGCAGGAACGGCTGGTGGTGCGTGATGACCACCGCCGGCACGCCGGCGGCCCGCGCCAGCCGCAGCCCGACCGGGTCCTCCCAGCCCCATGCCGCGTGGCAGTGGAAGACGTCCACCGGGCGGTCGGCCAGGAAGCCGCCGACGACGTCGGGGTAGGCGGGGTCGTGCGGGCCGGGCAGCGCCACGGTCCGGGCGCCGCGCGCGGAGGCCTCCTCGAAGAACCAGCGGGCGCCGGGGCTGTCGCGGCACAGCACCCAGACGTCCGCCCGGTCGGCGAGCCCCTGGACCAGGTCCAGCATGTGCACGCCCATCCCGGAGGGGTTCGCGGAGCGCGTGTACAGGCAGACGGACGGACGGGCTCCACGGGCGCTCCCGCCCGGCGGGAAGGCGCTCGGTCCCTGGGGCGGCCCCATCGCCGCGGCGTCCGACATGTGACCCACCCTAGCGACAGCGTCCGGTCGGCACTCCCGCCGTGACCCCGGGGGCGTCGTGACGCGCCGCGTCCGGGTCCCCTCTCCCGGCTCCTCGTCCGTGGACGCGGCCGCCCTGTGCGGCGCCCGGGACACCGGGTACAGTCGTCCGCACCACGGGCGGGACCCCTCCTCCCCGGCAGCGCCCGGAGCGGCATCGGGGAGGAGCGGTCCGGTGGCGCAGATGCGGAGGGGACGGATGGGCGCTCTGGAGAGCGGTGCCGCGCTGTCGGCGCGGCCGGGCGGACCCCCGGGTCCCGTGCCGGCCGGTCCCGGCACGCACCCCCTCGGCGTGGAGGCGCGAGGGGACTCCGCGCTCTGTGTGCCCTCCTCGGCCGGGACGGGGCAGCCGCTGCCGCTGCTGGTGGCCCTGCACGGAGCGGGCGGCCTTCCGTACGGCAGTACGCCCGTGCTCCAGGCCGTCGCCGACCGGTACGCCCTGGCAGTGCTCGTACCGCAGTCGAGGGAGTCGACCTGGGACGGGATCCACCACGGCTACGGCCCCGACGTGGACGTCGTCGACCGTTCGTTGCACCGGGCCCTCGAGCTGGTCCGGGTCGATCCGGCGCGCATCGGCGTCGCCGGGTTCTCCGACGGCGCGTCCTACGCCCTGGGCCTGGGCCTGGCCAACGGGGACCTGTTCAGCCATGTCATCGCCTTCTCACCGGGCTTCGTCCCCTTCGCCGCCCGAGTGGGACAGCCCCGGGTCTTCGTCGCCCACGGCGTGGCGGACCGGGTCCTGCCCATCGACCGGACCGCTCGGCGCGTCGTGCCGGCTCTGCAGCGGAACGGATACGACGTCACGTCCGTCGAGTTCGACGGCGGCCACACCGTGCCCCTCGACATCGCGCTGCGAGCCGCGCAGTGGCTCGGCTGGAGCGCACCACCCGGCGGCTGACCGCCTTCCGGGACCGTCCGCCGGGCCTCCCGCGGGGCCAGGTCCCCGCAGTCCTCCTCCCGGAGCACGTCCCCGGCCGCCCGACGACGGGGAGTTCCTCGGGCGGCCGGGATCGGAGGCGCGGGGGGCCGGTGGGCGTCCCCGGCCGCTCACGGCGCCGGGGAGGTGCGCGACGGTCCTCGGGGCACGGGCGGCAGCCGCCGGACCTCGGCGGCGACGACCTCGGCGGCGACCGCGCCCACACTGCGCTCGGTCTCCTGGCCGGCGGTCCGCAGCATCTGCAGCGCTCCTTCCCGGTCGAGCCGGTGGCGTGCCATCAGCACACCGGCGGCGGTGCCGATCTCCCGGGCCGTGTCCAGCGCCTGCTCGCGGTGCTGCGCCTGCTGACGGCGGTGGCCGGCCGCGACCGCCTGCACGGCGTGGGAGGCCAGCAGGCTCCCCGCCCACAGCGCCGGAGCGTCGAAGGCGTCCGGGACGTCGGAGTACATGCTCAGCCGGACGGTGGCACCGGGCTCCTCCGGCAGGGGCAGCCGGTAGACCACCAGGCCGGCCAGGCCCAGGCGTTGGGCGGCCTGGGCCGAGAAGTCCGGCCAGCGCCGGTACCGGGCGAGGTCCTCGACCAGCTGCACAGCCCCGTCCGGCGCGGGGTCCTCCAGCGGACCCTGGCCGAGGTCCCGCTGCAGGGCGTCCGCGTCGGCGGCGGCCGGCGCGGTGGCGACCAGGGTGCGTGAGCGACCGCGGGCCAGCACGCTCACACTGGCCCAGCGGGTCCCGGCCACGTGGTGGACGGCCGCCTGCGCCACCGCGGCCACCGCCGCCCCGCCCGAGAGGGCGCCCATCCGCTGGCCCAGCGCGGTCAGGACCCGGTCGATCTCGGCGGCCTGCGCGACGGGACCGAGGCGCGCCGACCTCGTCACGTGCGCTCACCCCGCCCGTGGTGCGCGGTCGGGACGGCCCGGCTCATGCGACCCGTCCCAGGGTTTGCAGGGCACCGCTGCCGGGACAGGGAGCGTGCCGGTGGCCGGCCGGGCGGGCGGGGAGGAGCAGTTCCACCGGTCCGTCCCCGGCCATGGTCTCCTCGTGGTCGACCGCCCAGCGCAGCAGGTCCACCGCGATCGCCTCCACGTGACCGGCGGCGGTGAGGTCGATGCTGACCGTCACCGGGGGGACCAGCGTCCGCGCCCGGCGCACCAGCGGGTACAGGACGTGCTGGTTGGCCTCGGTCAGGCACCCGGTCACCACCAGGCGCACGTAGCGGCCGTCGAGATCGACCTGGACGAGCACGGAGAGCTTGTGGTCCATGAGAGCATCCTTCGTTGCATGCACTGAATCCCATGGCCGCCTGCTTGACCTGCTTCCAGGGTAGGACGTTCGACCCGGATCGGCCAGGGACAGGGCACGAGGTGCGTCATCCGGACTCGGCGCGTCCCGGCGGAGTGCGGGTGATCCGGTGACCGCGACGGGGCTGCGCGGCCCGCCGGGCGTCACCGGTCGAGGGTGTGGCTCGGTATCGTCCCGTAGATCTGCCGGTAGTACTGGGCGAAGCGCCCCGGGTGGGTGAAGCCCCACCGGGCGGCGATCGTCTTCACGGTGTCCCCGCGCGTCGGGTCACCGTCCTCCAGGTCGCGGTGGGCGGCGTCCAGCCGGGCGCGGCGCAGGTACTGGGCCGGAGTCAGCCCCGAGGGGTGGTTGGCGCGGAAGGCCTGCACCAGAGCCTTCGTGGTCGTCCCGGCCGCACGGGCCGCGTCCTCCACGGTGATCGCGTCACAGACGTGGTCGTCGAAGAACTGCACCGCGATCCGGTACCGGTGGCACTGGGCCTCCATGGTCAGGTACCGCTCCTCGCGGTCCCCGAGGAGGGGAAAGCACTCGAGCAGCCCCACGGCCAGGTGGCGGGTGAGCTCGGCGCGCACCAACGGCTCGCGGAAGGCCTCGGAGTCCAGGACACCGGCACCGTAACGGACCAGGCCCGACCAGTACTGGCCCAGCCGGGCGCTGAGCGGGGTCGCGGACGTGAAGCCCACGGGGGTCTCGGCGCCGTAGACGGTGTCGGCGGTGGCCTGCACCAGCTGGACCGGCAGATGTGCCAGGGTCACGTCCACGTCCTGGGCCACCACCAGGGAGGGCTGCTCGGGGCGGAACAGCACCGACGAGCCCGCAGCGGCGCTGCCGGTCTCCTCCCGGATCTGCCAGTCGTACCGGACCCCCTGCACATGGGCCACCGTGAACACCTCGGTGTCCCCCCACAAGGACATCGTCCCGTCCACCCGCACCTGGGACACGGCCAGCTGGGAGTCCCCGGCGCGGGACAGGCGGTAGGAGAACCCGGGATCGGTGGATCCGTAGCCGAAGCGCATCCCGGTCTGCTCCCCGAGCAGGGTCAGCACCTCCGGCTCCGAGACCGTGAGCTCGTGGCGGAACACCTCACCCATGCGCCGGCACCACCTTCCGTGCGGAATCTGCCCGGCACGGATCCGGCTCCGGCCGTTCGTCTCCGGCCTCGGGCAAGCTCGCACCATTATGACCCGCCTGCCCCGGGGGCACAGCACGTGTCGTCACATGCACTCACATAGGAGGCCAGCGGTGCCCCCGGGGCGCTCGCGGCGCCGGTCCGGCCCGGGGCGCCAGGCCCTTCGGCGACGCCGGGGCCGGACCCCCGCACGACGTCCGCAGCGAGTGCCCCGGGGGCCACCGGCACGCTCCTCCCGGTCCCGGTCCCGGGCCGCCCGCGGGAGGGTCAGGCGTCGATGACGACGACCGTGACCAGCGGGGCGCGCCGGTAGGCGCGCTCCAGGTGACGGGACACGGTCTGGCCGATGAGCGACTCGAGCTCGTCGAGGTCCTTCATCTTCTGCGCGTCCGGGCGCGCCAGGGCGCTCTTGACCTTCTCCGCGGCCCTGTCGAACGCGTGCTCGTCGTGGACGAAGCCCTTCGCGATGAACTCCAGCGGCTCGGCCAGGGCGTTGGTGTCGGCGTCGACGATCGCCACGACCGTGAGCACGCCGCCCTCCTGCAGCAGCCGGCGCTCGACGAGGGTCTCCTCGGTGACCTTGCCCACGGTGTGGCCGTCGACGTAGACCAGTCCGGCCTCCACCTGCCCGGAGATCCGGGCCCGGCCGTTCACGAGGTCGATGGTGGAGCCGTCCCGGGCGATGAGCACCCGCTCGGGATCGACGCCGGTGCGGATCGCGAGCTCGGCGTTGGCGTGCAGGTGCTTGGACTCCCCGTGCACGGGCATGACGTGGGTGGGCCGCACGATGTTGTAGCAGTAGACCAGCTCCCCGGCGGAGGCGTGGCCGGAGACGTGCACCTTGGCGTTGCCCTTGTGCACGACCTTCACCCCGAGGTCGGTGAGCTTGTTGATGATCCCGTAGATCGCGTTCTCGTTGCCGGGGATCAGCGAGCTCGCCATGAGCACCGTGTCCCCGGCGTTGAGCTGGATCTGGTGCGTCTCGTTGGCCATGCGCGAGAGCGCGGCCAGGGGCTCGCCCTGGGATCCTGTGCAGACCAGGGTCACCTTGGCGTCGGGCATGGACTGGAGCTTCTTGAAGTCGACCACCAGCCCGCGCGGGATCTTCAGGTACCCCAGGTCGCGGGCGATGCCCATGTTCTTGACCATGGAGCGCCCGACGAAGGCGACCTTGCGCCCGTGCGCGTGGGCGGCGTCCAGGACCTGCTGGATCCGGTGGACGTGGCTGGCGAAGCTCGAGACGATGATCCGCTTCGGCGCCGTGGCGAAGACGTGGTTGATCGCCGGGGTCAGCTCCTGCTCCGACGTGGTGAACCCGGGGACCTCGGCGTTGGTGGAGTCGGTCAGAAAAAGGTCCACGCCCTCCTCGCCCAGCCGCGCGAAGTGGCGCAGGTCGGTGATCCGGTCGTCCAGCGGGAACTGGTCCATCCGGAAGTCACCGGTGTGCAGGACCAGGCCGGCGTCCGTGCGGATCGCCACGGCCAGGCTGTCCGGGATCGAGTGGTTGACCGCGACGAACTCGCACTCGAAGGGGCCCGCCCGGTGGACGTCTCCGGCCTCGACGTGCACGGTCTTCGGGGTGATCCGGTGCTCGGTGAGCTTGGCCGTGATGAATGCCAGGGTGAGCTCGGAGCCGATCAGCGGGATGTCCGGGCGCTCCTTGAGCAGGTACGGCACGCCGCCGATGTGGTCCTCGTGCCCGTGCGTGAGCACGATCCCCACGATGTCGGACAGCCGGTCGCGCAGGGACGTGAAGTCGGGCAGGATCACGTCGATGCCCGGCTGGTGCTCCTCGGGGAACAGCACGCCGCAGTCGACGACGAGGAGCTTGCCGGCGTGCTCGAAGACGGTCATGTTGCGCCCGATCTCGCCCAGGCCCCCCAGCGGGGTGACCCGCAGGCCCCCGGAGGGCAGCGGCGGCGGGGACTTGAGCTTGCGGGAGGAGTTGGTCAAAGGATCACGCTTTCATCATCGGGTGGAACAGGACGGTGCGGCCGGCTCTCGTCGAGTCCGGGCCGCCTGCGGTGCGCAACGGCACCGGGAAGTCTGGGTCAACTCTAACGCGGCGTCACGGTCCGACCGGCCGCCGGGGCGGGCGGGCACCGACGCGGGTGCCACCGCGGGCACCTCGGCGGGGACGGCGCCGGCCGTTGCCGGGCACGCCCGGGGCCGGGACGGCGCCGTCCCGTGGGGTCGAGGGGCGGGGGCTCCGCGGGCGTGGCGCTACGGGGAGGTGGTGAAGACCTTGCCGGGGTTGAGGATGCCGTCGGGGTCGAACAGGGCTTTGATCCGGCGCTGCAGGTCGTACTGCTCCGGGCCGAGCTCCTGGGCGAGCCAGTCGCGCTTGAGCAGCCCCACCCCGTGCTCGCCGGTGAGGGTGCCGCCGGCTTCCAGGGCGTAGGAGAACAGCTCCCCGGCCGCGGCCCAGACGGCCTCGGGGACGGTGTCGCCGTCGAAGACGAAGGTCGGGTGAAGGTTCCCGTCCCCGGCGTGGCAGGTGGTGGGGATCACGACGCCGTGCTCCCCCTCGAGCTCCCGGATCCTGGCGAAGGCGGCGGCCATCGCGTCGCGGGGCACGGAGATGTCCTCCACGAGCATGGTGCCCATGGCCTCGAGGGCGGGGAAGGCCGCCCGGCGGAAGGCGACCAGGCGCTGGGCGTCGACCGGGTCCACGGTCGTCTCGGCGGTCCCGCCGGCGGTGCGGACCAGCTCGGTGATCCGATCGGCGGTGGCGCCGGCGCCGGGGCCGTCGCACTGGACCAGGAGGTAGGCGCCGCCCCGGGCCAGCAGATCCTGGCCGGTGTGGGCGCTGACGCACTCCAGGGTGCGCCGGTCCATCAGCTCCATGATCGCCGCCACGTGCCCGGCCCCGGTGATCGCGGCCGCTGCGGCGGCACCGGCCTCGACGGTGTCGAAGAACGCCCCGATGGTCACCACCTGCCCCTCGACGACGGGCTGGAGCTTCAGGGTGGCCTCGACGATGACACCCAGGGTGCCCTCGGAGCCGATCATCAGCGCGCACAGGTCGTAGCCGGTCACGCCCTTGACGGTGCGGTGGCCCACCTCGAGCAGCCGCCCGTCGGCCAGGACGACCTTCAGCCCCAGGACGGCCTCGCGGGTGACCCCGTACTTGGCGCACAGCAGGCCGCCGGCGTTCATGGCGATGTTGCCGCCCACGGTGGAGATGTCCTTGCTGGCCGGGTCCGGGGCCCACCACAGGCGGTGGGGTGCCAGGGCGCGGTTGAGGTCTCCGTTGAGGATCCCGGGCTGGACGACGGCCAGGCGGTTGTCGGCGGAGATCTCCAGGATCCGGTCCATGTCCTGCAGACAGAGCACGATCTCGGCGGGGCCGGCGACGGCTCCGCCGGCAAGCCCGGTGCCGGCCCCGCGGGTCACCACCGGGGTGGCGGTGGCGGTGGCGATGCGGCACACCGTCTGGACGTCCTCGACGGTGGCCGGGTGGACCGCCGCGAGCGGGGCCCCGGCGGAGCGGTGGCCGGAGCGGTCGGTGGTGTAGGACAGCAACCGGGCCGGGTCCGTCTCCACCCGGCCAGGCAGGGCCGAGCGCAGCTCCTCCACCACGGACAGGGAACGGGCGACAGGCATGGGACCTCGGACCTCTCGGGCAGGGACGGGGCGCGCCGAGGCGGCCCGGTGACGGACGGGACGGACCGCCGCGGGGCGCCGGGCCGGGCGGACCGCGCGGACCGGAGCAATCCACCGGCTCGCGATCGGTCCCGGCCGGGGCCGGGGTGCCGGCCCCTCCCCGACAGTGAGAACGTTCCCTCCCAGACAGTAGGTACTGTCACCGTCCAGGACAAGCGCTCTCACCGGTGCGCCGCCCGGGTGCCGCCGGGCGGCGCCTCGCCCGGGCCTCGACCGCCGCCCGCGCGTCCTCGGCGACGAGGTCGGCGTTGATGGCCGCGGCCGCGGCGACGCCGGCCCCGTTGGCGGTGGCGACCATCGCGGCGAGGTCGCTGACGTTGCCCGCCGCCCAGACGCCGGGGACCTCGGTGCGCCCCATGGGGCCCGTCGCGACGTAGGTGCCCATCGGGTGGTCCGTCAGGGTGCCACCGAGCTGCACGTACAGCTCGCCCCGGGCGATGAACCGGGGGGCGACGGTCACGGCGTCCACGGGCAGCTCGCGGCCGTCCTCGAGCACGACGGACTGCAGGACCTCGTCCTCGCCGCGCAACCGGGCGACGACACCGTCCACCACCGGGACGCCGAGCGCGGAGAGCTGCTCCCAGGCCTCCTCCCCGGGATCGGCCATGGTGTGCCGCAGGAGCGTGACGTCATCGCTGAGCCGGCGGAACAGCAGCGTCTGGTGGACGCTGAGCGGGCTCGTGCCCAGCACGGCGATGCGCCGGCCCCGCACCTCCCAGCCGTGGCAGTACGGACAGTGCAGCACGCTCTTCCCCCAGAACTCCCGGACACCGGGGACCTCGGGGAGCTCGTCGACCAGCCCCGTGGCCAGCAGCAGCCTGCGGGCCCTCACCGGTGCGCCGTCGTCGAGCTCGACCTCGAAACCGTCCGCGCCCCCGTTCTCGAGGCGCCGTGCGGTCACGGCCCGCCCCCGCCGGAACCCGGCCCCGTAGTGCTCGGCCTCGATCCGTCCGGCCGCGTACAGCTCGAGCGGGGAGATCCCCTCGCGGCCGAGGACGTTGTGGGCGCCGGCGGCCGGGGCGTTCCGCGGCGTGCCGGCGTCGACGACGACCGTCGAGCGCAGGGAACGGCCCAGGGCGACGGCGGCGCCGAGGCCGGCAGCACCTCCTCCGACGATCGCGACGTCGTGGGTCGGGGACGTGGTCATGGCAGAACTCCTTCGCGGTCCGGTCACCGGCGGACACGCACTCGTGGGGCCACGGGAGCGGCGCGCCGTGGTCCCAGAGTAGAGCTTCCATGCATCCGGAACATGAGATCTTGC
This sequence comes from Kocuria sp., assembly GCA_031179495.1. Taxonomy (GTDB): domain Bacteria; phylum Actinomycetota; class Actinomycetes; order Actinomycetales; family Micrococcaceae; genus Kocuria; species Kocuria sabuli. The sequence continues at coordinate 12,362 of JAPSHS010000003.1, forward strand.
CACAGACGCAAGAAGCTTCGCGCGGCGCCGGTCGGCGGGGCGGAGCATTCCAGGCGCGACGGCGAGCGCGCCCGACCGGCCACCCCGAAGGGGCGATGACGACGCCGGCCGCCTCGCAGGCCCGGGCGGGCCCGGCGGGGTCGGTGCCGTCGGGCAGGCTCTGCCACAGGTCCAGCCCGTCCGGGGGCACGACCTCGACGTGTGCCTGCGGGGCGTGCTGGGCCAGGCCGGTGATCAGCAGGTCACGGCACGCCCGGAGCCGGTGCCGGAGTCCGCGCCGATGGGTCGACCGCCCGGTCTGGGCGACGACGTCCAGGGCTGCGGCCTGGAGCAGCCCGCTGACGTACATGGACTCGGCGGCCCGGCCGTGGTGCTGTGCGCCGGTCCGGCCGTGCGCGTCCGGCGGGCTGCTGCGCCGGGGCGACGATCCGGGTGAACCAGGGCACTGCAGTCCCCGGCCGGGGTTCCCGTCTGCTGCCGTCACGTCGTCCCCCGCCCCTGGGGCGGGCGCCCGCACCCGCGCGCGGGCGCGAGAACACCCCGTCTCGCCCCGCGAGGCGGGGCGCTCTCATCGCTGTGGCGTTACCACGGTCCGATCCGGATGGCGAATGTGCGGGTAAGGGTACTGATGAGTATGGTCGGGTGTGGTTCGGGCGGCAGGCCCGGAGATCGCCGGAGGCCGGGGGAGGCCTCGGGGGTGGCGAACTCCGGACCGGCGCTCTTGAGCCGCAGGTGGCGTCGGAGCCGGGGGGCTTCGGGGTCATCCCCTCAGGGGGACCCGCCCGGTGCGACGCCCACGAGGCCGCCGTCCGGCAGGTCGACCCTGTGCGCCTCGGCGCAAGGCCGCGCCCCGCCCTCTCCGGGGTGGGGCGCGGCTGTCGTGGGGTCGCAGGCCCCGGCGGCCCCGGCCTGCGGCCGGTGGGCCGACGGCCGAGGACCGGGGTGGTTCCTCAGTGCCGTTTCCGGGCCTCCTGGTGGAAGGGCGTCCGGATCTCGAACCAGGCCTGCAGCCACCGCTGCAGGTCATCGGCGTCCCAGCCCGGGGCGTTGACGACCAGTGCGTCGTGGGCCTCGCGCTGGACGGCGGCGACACCGTCCTGGACGGCGAGCTCGGTGACCATCCGGTCCACCAGCTGCGAGTGGGCGGTGGCGATGTCGGCGCGCAGACCGATGTCGAAGAACTCCGGTTCGGCCACGACCACCACGGGTGGATCCGGCGGGGCAGCTGTGCGCGGTTCTTCGCGGAGGGCGTCGATCACGGCGGTGGCGTACTCGGCCAGCTCGGTGGGACGCAAGGACCTCTCGCCGCGCTTGAGGCGCGCCACTCCGACCATCGGCAGGGTCGGGACGAAGATCTGGTGGCCGGCCCCGGTGAGCACCGGGTAGTGGTGCAGGTGGTGGTGCACGTCCTCGGGGGAGCCCAGGGCCCAGGTCGCGATCGGGGCGCCCGTGGCGATGATCTGGGCGAGGTAGGAGACCAGCCCGTCCAGCAGGATGAACATCGTCCTGGAGGGCACCCGCATCCCCGTCACGGTGTGCCGGGCCCACGACGGCCATGCCTGCCGGGGTTCCACCGGGGTGCCGGCCTCAGGGCTGGCGGCCAACTCCGCCCGCCGGTCGGTGATCCACTGCCACAACGGAGTCAGGGATTCCGGTGTGCCGTCCAGGAGGACCGCCGGGTCGATCCCGTGGCCGGTGAGCTCAGCGTGCAGGCGCTGCAGGGCCGCGGGACGTTCGGCGAGGAACTCCGACAGGGCGGCGACGGCCTGCTGGCGGGTCATCCGTCGGTAGTGGGTCATCGGCATGGCGGGGTCCTGGAAGAGAGCACATTCCGTCCTGTCGAGCGTCGGGTTCGGAGCGACGGATCCGGTCGGCGCTGGGACAGGCGCGCGGCGAAGAGCAGTACACGGGTGTGTACGGGCCCGAAGGACAACGGCCCCGGAGCCGATGCCCCCACCGTAGTCGTGGTGGCTCCGGCTCCGGCCACGGCCTCGGTCCCATGACGCTGAAGGGACGAGGCGTGGCCGGTGTGTCGCAGTGCCGACACCCTCGTTGCTCGTGGGGACCGGGGCCGGGTGCTGTGGGCGTCCGGAGTGCGGAAGGCCTCGTGTCCGGTGTCGGCGAAGGGACGCAGTGTTTCGCGCAGCTTCTCCGCCGTGGATGCGGAACGGTGGATGGGGCAGTCACGGTCGTCCCGCGCGGACGTGACGGTGCCCTCGGCGGGGCCTCCGTGGGGACGGCCCTCCTGGTGTACGTGGCTCTCATCCCCGACCGCCGGATGGGGTGTCCCGGAAGGCCCGAATGGTGGAACCGGCACGTTGCGCGACGTACCTGTGCGGAGGCCGTCACCCCGTCGTGCATCGATCCCTGACCCTGGGGCAGGGCGAGCGCCTTCGCCTGCCCGTGGTGCGCACGGGGGAGCCCGCTGGGTTCGCCGCCAGTGGATACCCAAACTCTTCCGTAGAGGATGGTCAAGGGCAGGCCGACAATGTCCTCCCTGACCTGTGCGGCGGTCAGGACGGTCACGCCCAGCAGGCTGTAGCCGGGGAAGATGGGCTCGCCCTCGTCCGGATGTCCGCCCGCCTCGAAGATCGGCTGCCGCAACGGGGTGGGCGCTCACAGCCCTCCACTCGCCAAGGCGCTGGTCGTCGGCCGTGTGCGCCTCTTCGCGTGCATCGCAGTGCGCCGCTCCGTGTGCTCGCCCGTCCCGAGCGAAACCGGTGTCCGCACCGTGCGACGCCCGTGATCCCGGTCTGGTCCGTGCAGATCCCGGCGATCGTCCACACCCACGGCCGCGGGCAGTTCCTGACCGATGAGGCCCATCTGCACCACCTGGTGTCTCTGGCCCGCGGTGAGTTCGCTCCCGGGTCCGCTGCCGTGCTGCCGGTGGTGCTCTTCTCGTTCGGGCCCAGCCTGGCCGAGGTGCTCGTCACGGGACTGTTCCACGGCGGGGCAGGCCTGAAGGACCTGGCACGGCGGGCGACCAAGGCGCGGGTCCCCGCCCGGTGGGTCCTGATCGTTCTCCTGGCTCCTGCGGGGCTGTGGGCGGGAAGCCTGCTGGCCGGATGGGTGCTCGGCGTGCTGGGGGGCTGTGGCACCTGCCGGCCAACCTGCTGGCCCCGTACCTGCGCGGACAGCTGAGCATCCCGATGGTGGTGACGGTGCTGCTGGGGCTCACCGTCGGGATCGTGGGCTGGACGATCGTGCTGACCTGGATCTGCAACAACACCGGTAGCCTGTTCTGGATCATCGTCCTGCACGGATGGGCCAACACCGTGCAGTCATACCTGGTGCTCTCCTCGGGCAGCTTTCCCGCCCAGGTCACCTACGGGGTGCTGCCCCGGGCCATCGCCGTGGTCGTGCTCAAGCGCTACGGTGCCACGACCCTCACCGGCCCCGACCGGGATACCAGCACGTTGGCGACGCCGACTCGACCGGAACGCACCGAGGGCTCCGGCAGCACCGCGCGCTGAGACCCGGACCCGCACGGAGGCAGGTCCTGCCCTGGCACCGACGTGTCCAGGGCGGACGGGATGCCCTCCAGGGAGGCACCTCTCCGGCCCTCGAGGTGGTGGTCGGGGCATGTGAGCGGGACGGTCAGTTCCTCCACGTGTTCGTCGACCGTCCGCGACTGTGTTGCCGTCGGCGTGCGGGCACTGTGCACCACCCAGGGGCGTGTGCACAACGACAGGCCAGGTGTTGAGGTCGGGGCTCAGCCGTTGGTGTGGAGATTGCGCTGCAGCCAGAGGGTCAGCCACAGTTTCAGCCGGGTCTCGTCCCAGCTCGGGGCATCGACGACCAGGGCCTCGGGTCCGTAGCGGTAGATCGAGATGACGCCGTCCCGGTCGGCGAGTTCGGTGATCAGCCGCTGGATCAGGTCCGGGCGCTTTCCGACGAGGTCGGCGCGTAGTCCGACGTCGAAGCAGTCGATTTCGGCGACCACCGTCGCCAGGGGCTCTTCCGTGGCATCGGCGACCGGGCCTTCGCCGCGCAGCGCGGTGATGGTGCGGCGGGTGTGGGCGAGCATCTCGGTTCCGCTCATGGGGTCGCGGCCGTGGGCGGACTGGTAGACGCTGTAGAGCGGGATGGCCGGCAGGAAGATCTGGTGGTGCTCGGCGGCCAGCACCGGGTAGTTGAGCATGGGGTAGCAACCGATGCGGTGGGCCCCGACACGCCAGTGTGCGTGGGGGGCCGCTGTGGTGATGATCTGGGCGAGGTAGGAGGTGAAGCCGTCCACCAGCGCGATCGTCTCGGCCCGGGGGTGGGGGTCCACGAGCATTCCGTGTCGGGCCCAGCTGGGCCAGGTGGGCCGGGTGGGATCCTCGGCCAGTGGCCGGGGGTCCGCGCCGAGCTCGGTGGCCTGGGTGGTGATCCACTCCCACACCGGTTCCACGGACTCGCAGGCGCCGTGGAGCAGTGCTTCGGGGTCGAGGCCGCGTGCGGTCATGATGGAGCACAACTGCTCCATGGCCGGGCAACGTTCGGCGATGAAGGCGTCCAGGGCGTCGGCGGCCTGGTTCGGCGCCATGTCCTCGTAGAGCGGTTCCCCCATGGTCCTCACTGTAATGGGCACTCAGCGGTTCGGGTGGATGCCGGTGGCGACGCCGAGGCGTGGGTCCGGGCGGACAGGGCGAGGCGGAGCCGGCGGTCAGGCCCACATCCCGTGCCCGGTCACTGCCAGCAGTTCGACGGAACGACACCGAGCCGTCCCCTGGATCCTTGATGCCCACCGATGACACCGGTGTGTGGCGCCGGGTTGTTGCCCGGGTCCCCCGCCGCGGGGTTCATGGCCCTGCAGGCCGCTGTCGGCCTCGGCGGCCTGCCTCACCTGTCGGCCCCGCAGCAGGGACCGGACCCGACCCGGTGGAACCCGGGGGCGGCCCTCGGCGCGGACGAGCTGGCCGCTGGACCGGTGGCAGCTCACGCTGTGGCCGACTCGACGGTGCGCACGAGGCGGGCTGCTGTCCTCCGCACCATGGGCGGTGCCCCTCCGGCCGGGGGCCGATCGGTGGGGCTCCAGTGTGCCGAGGTCAGGCGTCGTCGGGATGGTCCGCCACGGTGGAAGCCGACGAAGCGTCGTCTGCAAGGGTGTCCGGCTGCTCCCGCGCCTCTGAGGGAACGGTGATCTTGGTGAGATGGCCGGTGACGGCGGTGACGGCGGTGCCGTCGGTTTCGTGGTCGCCGCAGTGCCTGCCGGCATCGGGCAGGTCATGGCCGATGCCGGCCGGGCAGTGCCTCGGAAGTCAAAAGGTTCGGAGACAGTGCGGTTGCGAGACATCCGGAGTGCGTCTCGGGAATCGAACTGATGGGTGTGATGGCGAGGTGGCTGTTCCTTGCCCCCGAAGCCCGGTGGTAGGGCTGTGTCGTGGTGCTCCGGTGGGGATGAGGGTGGGAGGTGTGGGTGTCCATGGGTCAGTCGGGGGGATCGGGGGTGAAGATGTCCTCGATGGTGCACCCGAAGGTGGCTGCGATCGCGAAGGCCAGCGGCAGGGAGGGGTCGAAGCGGCCGCGTTCGATGGAGATGACGGTCTGGCGGGAGACGCCCAGCCGCACGGCCAGTTGCGCCTGGGACCAGCCCTGAGCAGCCCTTCGTGCGGGCAGGTCGTTGTGCACTAGCCCGCCCGGTGCCGGATGATCAGGTAGCGGGCTCCCGCATCGGCCGCGGTGAGCACGGCCAGGCCCGCCAGCAGGACGGGGGAGGCGACGTCGATCTCGGTGACCAGCAGCACGGCGATGGTTACGAGGGTGGCCACCAGCACGTCCAGGCAGGCTCCGGCCCCGGCGCGGTGCATCCAGACCACCTCGATGCTGTCCTGACCGCGGGCATCGATGGTGAGGGTGTGGCCGGTGACGAACACCTTCCAGCTCAGGGCAGCACTGGGATAGGCGGTGCACAGGGCGCAGATCGAAGCCGCAGCGCGGAAGTCGGGGAAGTTCAACCACCCGACCAGCACCGACACTCCTGCGGTGAGCAGCACGGCGCACACGGCGGCGAGTGCATATTGGGTCCCTGGTGTCCTGCGGGCACGCTGTACGCGAGGAACTCCCATTGCCCTTCACCCTTTCCCTGGTGTAAAAGTCACTTGACTTGTTGAGGTCAAGTTTGTTTTACACCACGAGTCATGTCAAGGGGTCCGGTCATGGGGTCGATCCGCCGGTGCGGTGGATCCGATAGAGCCCCTGGTGCGTGGGCGGCCTCACCTGTGTGGGACCGGGGACTCATCCTCGGGGCCGCCGAGTACCTGTTGCGGCAGTCACCCGGCCGGGGAAGGTCTTCTCCTCCCCATGGTCCCGGCCCACCGAGCCGGGCACTGTGTCCTCGCCCCGGGCACGCACTGTCCTCGGGCTCAGCGGACATGCCTGGCGTGGCACGGGATGCCAGGCGCATGTGGTCGTGGGACAACAAGGTATCCAGGTGGTTGCCCGCTGTCGCCATGGATCCTTGCGCGGATGTGTCGAGCGGCCCTCAGCCGTCCACGTCGCGCGGTGTCCGGGGGTGGGGTTTTCAGCGTCCCATGCGGAGGAGGGGTCGTCGGGGGGTGGTGCTGTACCAGCGCAGGGTCCGGGCGATCCCGTGCTCATACGGTGTCACCTGGCCAGGCCCGAAGGCCGTGGTGTAGTCGGTGGCATCGACACTGTGGGGTTGTCGGAACTGGTAGAGCATTTCGGCGCCTTCCCGGGCCACCGGCCACACCAGGCCCAGGGCGCGTGCCGAGCCCTCTCCCAGGCGCAGGGTCCTGATCCGCCGGTGTGCTTGGGCCGACAACATGTCCAGGAACACCCGTGCGGTGGTGGGTTCTGGGGTGGGCAGGTGCCAGGCGCGGCCCAGGGCGGCTTCGTGCTGACCGAGTTCGGCCAGACCGTGGGCGAAGTCGTCGATGAACATCGGGCCCAGGGGCTGGTCGAGGTCTCCGACCCACAGCGCCGGCCCGTGGGTGAGGGCGGGGCCGAAGACGTTGTGGCCCAGCACGGACTCCACTGCCGGGCCGTAGAGCTCGGGGGCGCGGCCGATGACGGTGCGCACCTGTCCACTGGTGTGGGCGGCGATCACCCGCTCGGCCAGCCAGGCGCGCAGGACGCCCTTGTCGCTCACGGGCCGGTAGGGCAGGTGTTCGGTCATGGGCCCGGTGACCCGGCCGTACATCCAGGTGTCATCGGCGAACACCATCGTCGCTGCGGCGGCCCGGGCGCCGGCGAGCACTGCGTCCACCGCGGCCGGGAAGCTCTCCCGCCACTGGGCGAAGGGGACGTTGACGGTGTTGTAGACCACCCCCGCACCTCGGCAGATCTCCCGCATCTGCTCGGCGTCCCGGGCGTCCCCGGCAGCGACCTCCACACCGGGCGGGGCATCCAGACGGCCGCTGCGGTTCACCGCCCGCACCCTGTGCCCTCGACCGAGCAGCTCGCGCACCAGTGCACGGCCGGTTCCACCACTGGCACCGACCACCACGTGCACCCCGTCCGTGGCGTTCATCGTCGTCTCCTGCCGCTCCTCGCGTTCTCGTGCCACCGGGCGTGGGCCGTTTGCACCCGAAAGGCCTGGGTGCTGCTGCTCGGCCTAGCCGCTGCGGTCCCCCGAGGGTGGTCACCGCATTCCTATCCTCACCTGGTGCCGGCGACATGACCTTGTTGCTACGAGTCGACACCACTGCGTCACGGCGATTCCGTTCTCACGCCACGGCTCTCAATGGCGATGAGGTGGGCTCCCTGCCAGGTGTTCACCTGGTTCCGAGGGATCCTTCGGTGAGGAAGTCCCCGGGTCAGTACCGGGTCGCGCCGAACCGGCGCCGCAGGCGGCGGTGGCGGTGGGTGAAGACCGCGCTGACCAGCACGAGCATCAGCGCTTCCACCGCCTGTCCGCCCAGGCGTGCTTCGAAGACCACCCGGTCATGGATCCGGGTGCCCTGCGCCCCGATCGGGGTGAGGGTGCGTTCGTGTTCCCAGCGGCGTGCGGTCATCATCGAGGAGATCTCGTGGAAGCGGCGCCCGGGATCCACTTCGGCCAGCACGAGATCGTCCCACTCGAAGGGCACCACCCCGAAGGCGCGCAGCCAGGCCCGTCCCAGCGGCACCCCGAGGCGCGCGTGGTCCAGGGGCCCTGCCGACAGCTGCGGCGGTAGTGACATGGTCAGCCACGGCCGCAGCTCGTCGTTGAGGCCCTCGGCGGTGACGACCCGCTCCCAGATCTCCGGGGTGGGTGCGTCGAGGTGACTGATCCGCTCCACAGTGCGCACACGGTCACCCTAGTGCGCCGGTCTGGCCTGTTCCGCAGTCCTACGGCATGGGTCCACCGGGGTCTGGGGCTCAGGCATGGCTGGGCCCTGCAGGGGTGGGCGGTCCACGGGTCGTGGAGCGGTGGTGGTCAAGAAGTCCTGGGGTCGGCGTGGTCGGGATGGGTGAGGCCGACGGGGCCGGCGATGACGGTGAGCCAGTCGGTGTCGGCCAGCCAGCCGTGGGGCCTGATGGTGTGGTGGGTGTGGAAGGCGACGTCGGGGACCGTGCACAGCTCGTTGAGACTGATCCGGTAGACGTCCCGGCTGTCCTCGTCGTGCGCGACGGCTTCCTGGACCGCCCCGGCGGTGTGGTGCCGGCCGGAGGCGTAGTGGCGGTCCTCCAGCAGCAGAGCCTCGTGGTCGGTGTGACAGACGTACCACTGCGCCCGGGGCGTGTCCTGGGACGTGTCGGAGTTCCAGTAATCCTGGACGTCCTCCAGGCGCAGGGCGGCCACACCGGGGCCCTCGATGCCGGTATGACAGTAGTGGCATCTCCAGCGGATCACGCCGTGGGTGAGCGTGGCATAGATCTCGGTCCGCATGCGGGTTCCTCCCCTTGGTGGTGGCGCCAGGTTAGGACTCTGCGTTCACCATCGGGAAGATGCTGAAGAGCCCACATCCATCGATACCCAGGGGTTGTTCCGCAGCCTCGCATCGACCTGCTCAGCGGCTACTGAGGACGGATGTGGGAGGGGCGGCCGCATTGGGGGCCGTCCCGACGGAGAGGGGGGTTGCGGTCAGGTGCGGAGTCAGCGCGACACCCCGCGTCGGCCACCCGTGGGTGTGCCACTGGACCAGGGAGACTGGTGCCCGAGCCGTCGGCGTGCGGGCCCGTACCGCGACAGTGTGTCCTGGGGGTGGGGCCGGGCGATGGTGCTCTGGTGCGCATCGGAGACACAGCTCCAGGCAGCCGGAGCTTCGTGTGCCGGGCTGCCGCCTGTGCGCATGGCTCGGGATCACCAACGAACAGATGAAACTTCGACAGTCGTGGTGTCCCCATGTCCACAGCTTCTGTCGGCAGAGCGGGGGTCTGAACCGTGGGCCGGTGTCGGGACGTTCGTTTCCATTCTCGGCAGGCCCGTTGGAACTTCCGCGGTGGCGGAGGAGAGCATGATCGGCGTGCGGCGCCGAATACTCAGCCGTCACATCCCAGGCTTCGGGATTCCCCACAACCGTGCGAGGTGGGCTGTTTCCGTCATACCTCCACGAGGAAGGGTTCGTGGCCGGGTGTGAATGGGCGCCGGCACAGGATCTGCCGGGTCAGTTGGCGGCGTAGTAGGCGTCCTTGACGGACCGGTGGATGCGGCCACGATCGGAGACCTCGTACCCGTTCTCCTTGGCCCAGGCCCGGATCTTGGCGGTGTCCGGGTCCCCCTTCGAGGCCCGCGCCCCGGTGCCGCTGGTCGAGGTGCGTCCAGCTTTCCGGCCTGCGGCAGCGTAGGGACGCAGGGCTTCACGCAGTTTCTCGGCGTTGGGGGTGGACAGGTCGATCTCGTAGTCGCGTCCGTCGAGGGCGAACTGGACGGTCTCCTCCGCCGTCCCGCCCTCGAGGTCGTCTTCCAGGACGATCTGCACGCTCTGAGCCATTCTGCTGCCTTTCACGACTGCTTTTGTTGTCGCGCCGAAAATGCGCGGACTTTGATATCGACCATACCCCCAGGATGAGAAAGACAACAATCTTCCCGGGTGCGAACCAGGATGCACGGAAAAGAGCGTGGGCGGAGAGACGGTCCACGCCGGAACAGGCGCCTGGTCATCTGTCACGTGTGAATCCCTGGTGGGCCGCAGTAAGAAGAAACAACGGAACGCTGTTCACGAGAAGGAATTGTCTGTGGGCATCAGGCCGTGAGCGACGGCTCTGGGCGTTGACACCTCCCCGTCTCGAGGATGCGGATCGAGGAGTTGAACGCTTCTCGGAAGACGGTGCCGGCCCAGCTCTGTCGAGAAGCTGTCGTAAACGTTCTTGCGGTCTGCGCCACGACGCCCGAAATGAACGGGGTCAGTCCTCGGCGGCCACGCCTGCGTCCCCGCCAGCGCGGGAAGCGTTCCGGCGCAGTGGGTGCCCTCGAGGTGATCGTCGGTTCTGCGGTGCAGGTGTGTCGGGTTCCAGGGTGGGAGCGTGGCCCCTGAGCGTCTGAGGAACCTGGGGAAGGACCACGCCGGGGTCAGGACGCCGGTCGGCCCGCGGGGCCTGCCGCGGGAAATACCGGCCGGCTGGACCCGGCTCACACCGGAGCTCGAAGTCACCGGGACCTGATCGGCGGCAGCCGGCCGACAGTCTCACGACAGCGATTCCTGTTGCCATGCTGCATTTGCGGTTCCGGTGATGCACGGGCCGAGATTCCCGGAGGCCTGTGTTCCGGGCGGAGCCGGGATCCGGCCACCCTTCAGTCCCACGTCGGGTGAGGCGGGGACACCGCCTGTCGTAGTTCAGCAGTCCAGTACGTGCGGGGCGGTAGCGCAGCAGGAGGCTGTCTGAGCCGGCAGACGGTCGGGCCTCCATCAAGGACAGCTCGGCGGGGCGCAGGAACAAGGGCAGGCCGGCAGCCAGGGCAACAGGACCGACGGTGAGGTGGCGCTCATCGATCAGTTCTGGGGCCAGCAGGCCGTTCCACATGATGCGACCGGCGAACACGGTGAGGTCTGCGGTGCCGTGGCGCTGCTCCTGCGCCAGCCACTGGCCCACGTGCTCGCGGCCGATGACGGTGGTGGTGGTCGGCGGGCACCAGCGAGCAATCGGAGACGACGACCTCGGGGATGCGGTGGTGGATGCGCCTGACTTCCCGGTTGTCCGGGCTCAGCGCGCGATGGGTCGGGTCCTGCGGGGCGTCGGCGGCGAAGGGCCGGTATCCGCTGAAGCCTTCGAACGAGGCCGGCCCAGCACATCGGCGATGCGGAACTCTGTCCCGGTGTTGTCGTGCGGGCCCCACCAGGGGGTGTCAGCGAAGCCGGCTGGGACGTCGACGAGGATCGGGGAGATCTGGGGCCGGCTGATCAGGACCTGGGCGGTGTCGGTCACATGGCCTCTCCATGGGCCAGTGGGCCGGGCGTCGGACAATGCGTGCACGAACCGCGGCCGCGGTGGGGGCGGACAGGGTCTCTAGACCGGCGGTGCAGGGTCGTACTGGATACCCTTGCGCACCTCGCGGGCGCGTGCAGCACCGGCGAGGCGCTGGACCAGGTGCAAGGCCATGTCGATCCCGGCCGAGACCCCGGCCGAGGTGATGACCTCGCCGTCGTCGACGAACCTTTCGGTGTCCTCCACCCGGATCGAAGAGTCGAGTTCGGCGAGTAGCTCCACGGATTCCCAGTAGGTCGTGGCCGGACGGCTGTCGAGCAACCCGGCCGCGGCATAGACCAGCGAGCCGGTGCACACACTGGTCATCAACGGCGTGGTCTCCCGGATCCGACGGACCCACTGCAGGTGCAAGCTGTCGCTCAGCAGCGGCCGGGTGCCCTGGCCTCCGGGATGCACGAAGACTTCCAGCGCAGGCATGTCGGAGGTGTCGGCGTCGGGCAGGATGCGCATGCCTTTGGCGCACCGGACCACCTCGCCCCCTGTGGCGTAGGTCTGCACCCGGTACCCGTCCTGCGGGTACTGGTGCGTCCAGTAGGCCAGCACCTCCCACGGGCCCACGGCGTCGAGCTCCTCGACGCCGTCGAAGAGGAAGATACCGATCATCCGTGGTGTCCCGGTCATGGTCCTCATCGTCGTACACCCGGCGGAGGTCCCACCACTGGCGCAGGAAACGGTTTTCCTGCGTCTCCTGCGAGGACGGTCGCACACACCACGTCATCGCCCCGGCCCTGGAGCCCATGGCCGCCGTCGACATGTCCATTCCCGCGCAGGTCTTCGGCCACCGCCGTGACCCTCGCTACCGTTTCCCGCGTGCAGTCCCGGCGGGGAGCCGGTTCCCCGCCACGACGGGACTCAGTATCGCAGTCAGCGACGGGATCCACGCCACCGTGCACACAGACACGATCGTCGTGCCCGACCACGACCCGGTCGTCGCCCCTGCTGACGTCGTGCTCGATGCGCTGCGACGTGCTCACCGGCGCGGTGCTCGCATCGTGTCGGTGAGCATCGGGGGCCTTCGCCCTGGCCCACGAGGGTCTGCCGCACGGGCGCGGCACCACCCCGCACCGGCAGGAGGCCAAGCCGCGGGGCGCGGACTCCTCCGAGGGCAGGTGGATCCTGAGGTGCTGTCCGTCGATCACGGCGACATCGCCACCAGCGCCGGTGTCGCCGCCGGAAGAGCGTGGTGCCCAGGTTCTTGTTCCGGGCAGCACCCGGGCTGTGACGTTCGACCGCGCCGTGTGGAGCTCGGTGGCCGCACGGGCCGTGCTGCTGAGGCCGGCGACAGCCTCGAGCACGCGGAGTTCGGTGATATCCACGGACGATCCTCGCGCTGCCAACACATCGTGAAGGACGGGGGACGCATCAGCGCAGGCCCTCCCGACATCACCTACAGCGATGGAGCCGATCTGGAAGAATCGTCGGTGTCGCCCGCTGCCTGGCAGAGGGGTCGAAGCATGAATGTCGCATCGGAACCGGAGTTCGCACCTCAGCGACCGTGTGCGATAGGTCGACACGCAAGCACCGTACGGTTCGACGTCACAGTCAGGAGGAACCATGAGCGTGCTGACGAGCCGGGCTGAGGCGTTCTGCGCCCGCTTCGGCGTGGACCTGCCCATCCTGCTGGCCCCCATGGCGGGAGCCTGCCCACCCGCGCTCTCGGCCGCGGTCATGGCGGGCGGCGGTATGGGCGCCTGTGGTGCGTTGCTGATGCCGCCCGCGGCGATCGTTTCCTGGGCCGATGAGGTGCGACCCGCAGGCGGACCGTTCCAGATCAACCTGTGGATACCGGATCCCGCGCCCGGACGTGACCGTGCCCATGAGGCACGAGTGCGCGAGTTCCTCGGCCACTGGGGACCACCGGTTCCGGAGGAGGCCGGCGATGCCGTACCGCCGGACTTCCGCGCCCAGTGCGCGGCACTGCTGGAGGCGGGGCCGCCGATCGTCTCCTCCATCATGGGGCTGTACCCCCAGGACTTCGTGGCGCAGCTCAAGGACCGGAGCATCGCCTGGTTCGCGACCGTGTCCACAGTGGCCGAAGCTCGGGCCGCCGAGGCGGCCGGGGCGGACGTCATCGTGGCCCAGGGGGCAGAGGCCGGAGGGCACCGCGCCAGTTTCGACGCGACCAGGGCCGAGCAGCAGTTGGTGGGCTTGTTCGCGCTGCTGCCAGCTGTGGTCGATGCCGTGAGCGTGCCGGTGGTCGCCACCGGAGGCATCGCTGATGGGCGCGGCGCCGCGGCAGCTCTGGCGCTGGGTGCCAGCGCGGCACAGATCGGCACCGGCTTCCTGCGCTGCCCCGAGACGGGAATCCATCCTGCCTGGGCCGAAGCCCTCACCTCCACATCATCCGAGGACACGATGGTGAGCCGTGTCTTCAGCGGCCGCGCCGGACGCAGCATCACCACGGACTACGTCAGGGCCGCGACCGCCGAGAACGCCCCGCCCCCGGCGCCCTACCCGGTCCAGCGCGGCCTGACCGCCGCCATGCGGGCGGCCGGGCAGGAGGCCGGCGACATCCACCGGATGCAAGCCTGGGCCGGCCAATCGGCCGCACTGGCCCCAGCGGAGCCCGCCGACAGATTGACCCGGCGCATCTGGGAAGACGCACAAGCACTCCTGACCTGACGCTGAACCTCTCTCATGCAGCCCGATGGTGCTGAGCTGTGTGGGCTTCAGCCCTCGCAGTCCGTGCAGCACCGCACCTCGCCGGGCTGGTGGGCGAGCCGGGAACGGCGGCGGAACAGGAAGCAGGAGGCGCAGGCGAACGCGTCGTCCTGTTCCGGGACGACGGCCAGGGTGGGCTCTTCGTGGGAGAGATCGGCTCCGGGGAGGTCGACGCCCTCGGCGGCGTCGACCTCCCCGACGTCGTTCCCGCCCCCGAACCGGCGAGTCCGGTCGTAGCCGGTGTCGTTCGCCGCGGCCACCGGCAGGGTCTTCGCAGCACCGCGCAGCGGAGCACTGCAGGTGCCCGCCGCCTCGGCCGGGGTCACGCCACCGGCGCAGACCAGCCCCGCCACCACGGCGCTCGCGGCCCGCCACCCGGCCCTGGTCGAGGCCGCCCCAGCGGCAGGGGAGGTGCAGTGGGGGCTCGAGGGGCGGCCGACGGGCACGGGAAGTCCCCGAGATCGCCGGCCAACGAGCCGCCCCCATGGGCGTACCCATACCGTGGCATCACGGTCGCACATCACCCTGATACGACGCCGGTCCGGCGCCACCGCAGTCGAGGGGACGCCTCGGGGCGGAGATGTCGGGTCAGGGCAGAGGGAGGCAGCGGCCGTCGATGGCCTCTCGCACGAAGCGGAGGTCGGTGACCGGGGGCCACCGGTCGAGGATGTCGTCCACGGGTTCGGGGTGGTCCTCGTCCACGGCCTCGATCGCGACATGGACCAGTCTGCCCGCGAAGATCTGCAGGCTCACCTGCAGCTCGGTGCCTTCAGGTGCATGGAACCGGGCGTGGACGGGATAGGTGTGGGAGTGGGGCACCACCCGGACCACGTCGTCGGGGACCTCGAACTCCACCATGGTGGAGAACTCCTCACCGTCGTCGAAGCAGGACTCCTGTGCGACCGCCCACTGTCCCCGCAGCACCTGCGCCTCCGGGGTGTCGGCGGCCTGCAGGATCGCCTCCACCACTTCACGCACCTCCGAGGTGATCGGGCGGGTGCGCATCAGGTCCTCCCGCCACACCTCGGGATCGGTGCCTGCGGCTGCCCGCCGGGCGGCGGCCCGGTCGGCGGCCACCGATGCCAGGACACTGCCCGCCGAGGCCGCGGCCAGCCACCACCGGGGCCGGGCCACACCGGCGGCCTGCAACCAGCCCACGACCCGCTCATCGGCGGTCTCGGAAACCTCGGCCGAGGCCCAGACCGCCCCGCCGGCCAGGAGACCGGCGACCACGTGGGCGGGCACGAGCACGGTCCGGTCCCGGTCGGTCGTGAGACCGGCCCACAGCCCGGTCGTCGCGGCCAGGCCCACCCGGTAGGCCCGACGGCGTACCGGGCTCAGCCGCGCAGGATCCACCAGGCTCAACGCGCCGAAGGCGGCAGCGGACGTCACCCCGAACACCGGTGAGGTCGGATCGACGAACTCGGTCAGTACGTGGTGCATGCAGGCGTCCTTTCGAGCTGGTGCCCATCACCCTACGCGCGGATCTGCTGCCCCACCCGTACCGGGGACACCCCGCGGTTCGCCCTCGCGCACACGTCGGGGCTCCGGCCGGTTCCTGGTTCCGGGCGATCCACGACGCCCGACCATGGCGGGTACCCCGAGCGATCCCTGGAGACGGAGAACGTCTCCGGTGCTGCACCCAGCACGATGGTGTCAACGTCGGTGGAACGCACGGCCCCAGGTCCCAGCCCGTCACCGAACCGCCCTGCCCCAGGCCGACAGGCACCGCTGGTGCTGTGCAACCGCCGCACACCGTTCCTCCTCGCCATCATGGCCCCCTACCGGTCAAGCGCAAGCAGCGCAGACCTGCCGGGTCGTCAGCCGCGAGCGAGCTCCACCGGCTGGACGGTGCCTAGGGCCGGGGGAGGGGGTGACGTTGACGGCCACGGACAGCTCCCCGGGGCAGTTCGTCCAAGTACTCGGAGGTCGTGCTCACCGAGGCATGGCCCAGCAGCTGGGCGACGACCTCCACGTCCCAGCCCTCGGCCAGCGGGATATCGGTCGGGGTGGGCGGCAGGGCCGGCGCGGCACCCCGTCCGCATGCGGCGCGCATCGATGGATGCTCCGGCGAGCACGGCGGGGCGACGTCACGAACAGGCACCTGGGCCGGGACGTTGACAGCCCGGTGCCGTGCGCGGACGCTGGAGCCCAGATGTCGTCTCGGGGAACGGCGGTCGGTCGATGGCGGAGCACCTCAGTGTCGAGACCCCGGTGGGGGCCCTGGCGGTCCGGACCACCGGCGCGCCTGGGCGGCCGGTGGCGCTGCTGTGGCACAGCCTGTTCGTCGACGACCGCTCCTGGGCCCGGGTCGAGCCGGACTTCGCGGCCGACCACCGGCTGGTGCTCATCACGGGCCCCGGCCACGGCCGGAGCCCGGGCCCGGGGCGGCGCTACAGTCTGGAGGACTGCGCGGCCGCCGCTCTCGCGGTGCTCGACGCGCTGGAGACCCAGGAGCCGGTGGACTGGGTGGGCAACGCCTGGGGCGGGCACGTCGGCGTCGTCTTCGCCGCCACCTGGCCGCAGCGCTGCCGCAGCCTGGTCGCCGCCGGCACTCCCGTCCACGCCTACCGGCTCAAGGACCGGCTGCGGGTCCAGACGCTGCTGGCGCTCTACCGGGCCGTCGGGCCCGTGCCGTACCTGCAGAAGGCGGTCGCCGAGGCGCTGCTGTCCGCGCGGACCCGGGAGCGCGACCCGGAGGCCCTGGAGCTGGTGCGGACCTCGTTCGCCGGCGCCGACCGCGCCGGGATGATCAACGCGATCGAGTCCATCTCCCTGCGCCGGCCCGACCTGACGCCCATGCTCCCGCTCGTGGTCGTGCCCACCCTGTTCATCACCGGCTCCGACCACCCCGACTGGACGCCTGCCCAGGCGGAGGCCGCCAGCCGGCTGCTCCCCCACGGATCCGCACTGACGGTCGATCACGCGGCCTATCTCGTACCGCTGGAAGCACCGGCAGAAGTCGCTCGGGCGGTTCGCGAGCTCTGGTCTCGGGCTGCATGAAACACCTGCCGTGAAACATCGTCGCAGCCATCCACCGTGAAACGCTGAGCGGGAGACCTCGAACGTCCCGCAACGGCGACGTCCCGTTCCCCGAGGGACGGAGCGGGACCTCGGAGGTGGGGTGCGGCCAGGGCGACACGTCCCACCGTGTGCACCGCGTACTCGTCGAGGGTGGCGCGATGGATCCGGTGCGTCGGGGCGGAGTCGAGGAGGGCGTGCAGCATTCCCGGCACGAAGGCATCGCCGGCTCCGCCGGTGTCGACGACGGGGACGGGGCGGAGCGACCGACAGGCCGTGGTCTCCGGCGCGAAGGCAGTACTCACGCGGCCGCGGGCCGCGAGCGGCGCCCATCGCCGCCGGCCGGCCGGCAATGTCGGCCGGCAAGCTGCCTGGGTACAGCCCTGCGGCATCCTCGTCGCTCGTCGTCACGAGGTGGGCCGGCCGAGCCGGGAATTCCACCCGGGGCCGGACGTCTTCTGGCCGGCCATGACATCGGGACGAATGACGGCGTCGAAGCTGAGCAGCGTCGAGGGCACAGTGTCGGCGAAGGCGGTGTGCACCGCGGTTGCCCCGAGGTCCGTCAGCGCCCCGATCGAACCGGGGCGCACCAGCGCCGCGCCCGCCACGTCGGGCACCGGGCACTGCCCGTCCGAGCCGACTCGTCGTGGGCTGTCCCCGAGCCGTCGAGGGTGTCCACCGCCGGAGGAGTCGGCCGGGAACCGGTGTGGCCAGGTGGCGGGGCCACGCCGGCCTCGTCGAGATGACGGTCGATCCGGGTGCCGATGGTCGAGAGGGGCACGAAGCCGGGGGCGCGGGCCGCTGTGCGGTCGGCGCCCCCGGCGGGGGACCGGGCCGGTCAGTCCTGCCCGGCGGAGTCCCGGATGTCCTGGTAGAGCTCCAGCTGCTCGCCGTCCAGGTTGTTCAGGAAGTAGTCCTGGGCCTGGCTCCGGAAGGCCTCGACGTCGACGTCCTCGATGACCTCCGGGGTGCCGGCGGTCTCCCACTCGTCGAGGACCTCCTGCTCCGCGGTCCGGGCGCACTCCAGGTTGTCGGCGCGGGCGTCGCGCACGGCCTCGGTCAGTGCGGTCTGCTGCTCCTCGGAGAGCCCGTTCCAGGTGTTCGCGTTGATCACGACGAGCTGGGAGCCCACGGAGTGACGGTTGAGGCTGACGTAGTCCTGGACCTCGTCGAAGCTGTTCTGCGCGGTCAGGGTGACCGGGTTCTCCTGACCGTCCACCGTGCCCTGCTGCAGGGCGAGGTAGATCTCCTCGAAGGCCACCGCCACCGGTTCCGCGCCGAGGGCCTCGGCGTTCTGCAGGTGCACCGGGGAGTCGGGGAAGCGGATGCGCAGGTTGTCGAGGTCCGCTGGTGTGCGGATGGGCGAGTTGGCGGAGAAGGTCCGGTCGCCGTAGTACCAGACGTCCAGGATCTTCGCCCCGGTCTCGGCCTCGAAGTCCTCCTTCATCTGCTGCGCGGCTTCGGACTCGTCGAACCAGGAGAAGAGGTGGTCGACGTCGTCGAAGGCGTAGGCCATGTCCATCACCCCGATCGGCTCGAAGGTGGCTGCCAGCCCGGAGGAGCCCTGCAGGTCCAGGGCGATGTCCCCGGACATCACGGAGGTGAAGCGGTCGGTGTCCCCGCCCAGCTGGCTGGACGGGAAGAGCTCCACCTCGAGGTCCTGGTCAGCGACGGACTCCTGCACGAGCACGGCACCGCACCGGTTGTGCGGGTGGTCCTCGGGGTAGCTGTTGGCGAAGCTGAGCGTCTGGGCGCCTCCTTCGCCTCCGCTTCCGCTGTCCCCGCCGGCGCAGCCGGTGAGGAGGCCGAGGGCCAGGGGCAGGCTGACGGCGGCGGCCAGGCGGCGGGTGGTGGATCGCATGGTGTTCTCCTGTGGGTCGGTGAGGTGGGTCTGGGACGTGGGGTGTCGGCGTGGATCGGTGGGACCGGCTACAGGCCGAGCAGGGCTGGCAGGCCGGTGACGACCGGTGGGAAGAAGGTGATGATCAGCTGGACGATGACCAGAGGGATGAGGAAGACCGCGATGCCGCGGAAGACCTCGTCCACGCCCCTGCGGGTCACCGAGCTCATGACGTAGAGGACGCTGCCCACCGGCGGGGTCAGCAGCCCGATCATGAGGTTGACGATGATGATCACGCCCAGGTGGACGGGGTCGATGCCGAACTGCATGGCGATGGGCATCAGCACCGGCACGGTGATCATGATGACCGCGGTGGCGTCGATGACCATCCCCAGCAGGATCAGCAGCACGTTGATCAGCAGCAGGAACACGATCGGGTTGTCGGTGAAGGAGGTGACGAACTCGGCGACCTCCTGGGGCACCCGCTCCCGGGCCAGGATCCAGCCCAGCAGTGCGGCCGAGGCCAGGATGAGGGTGATCGACGCCGTGGTCGTGGCCGCCTCACGGATCGCGTCCACGATCGAGCGCAGGTTCAGCGTGCGGTAGACGAAGCCCAGGACGACCATGTAGGCCACCCCGACGGCTGCGGCCTCGGTGGGGGTGAACAGCCCGAGCAGGATGCCGCCGAGGATGATGATCGGCGCCCCGAGCGGGCCGATCACCCGCAGGGTGGCGGTGCCGAGGGTCGACCAGCTGAACGGGATGGTCTCCAGGGCCGTGTTGCGGCGGGTCAGCACGAACACGGTGACCGCGAGTCCTGCCGCCATCAAGAAGGCGGGGATCACAGCACCCGCGAACAGCGCGCCGGTGGACAGGGCCGCCACCGAGGCGTAGATGACCGCGGGGATGGACGGCGGCATCACCGGGGCGATCAGCGCCGAGGCCGCGGTGAGCCCGGAGGCGAAGCGGAACGTGTAGCCGGCCTTCATCATGGCGGGCACCTGGATCTTGCCCAGGGCTGCGGCGTCGGCCAGGGCGGACCCGCTCATCCAGGAGAAGCCGAGGCTGGTGGCCACGTTGACGTAGCCGAGGTTGCCGCGGACCCGGCCCAGCAGCGCCAGGGCGAAGTCGAAGATGCGGTCGGCGATGCCGGCGCGGTTGGCGATGGAGCCCAGCAGGATGAACAGGGGTACGGCCAGCAGCGGGAAGGATGCGACCCCGTTGAAGGCCTGCCGGAAGCCGAGACCGGCGGAGTTGCCCTCCATCAGCATGTACAGGACGCTGGGGCCCAGGAAGGCCAGGCCCACCGGTACCCGGAGGCCGATGAGGACGATGATGAGGGCGGCGAGGATCCAGATGCTCACGTGCCGGCTCCTTCCGCGACGATCGGGTCGGGCTCCGCCGCGATCGCGCCGGGCACGAAGATCGCCACGGCCGAGCGGACGGTCAGGGTCAGGATGCCCACCAGGGGCAGCAGGTAGATCCACAGCATCGGGATCCCCAGGGCAGGGGTGGACTGGGAGACGGAGTCGGTGAGCAGGAACCACACCTCGTTGAGCAGCAGCAGGGAGACCACCACGACCAGCACGTGCGTGAGCACGTGCAGCGCCTTCGTGGTCCGCCCGGAGGTGTAGCGGTCGATCACGAGGACCGCGATGTGCAGGCCGTGGCCGTAGAGGTAGCCGGCCATCAGGAACGTCAGGCCGGCCAGGGCGAAGCGGGAGAGCTCGCCCGCGCCCACCCAGGTGCCGGTGGGCAGATAGCGCTGGACCGCCTGCATCAGGACGAACACGAAGATCACGAGGATCAGGAGTCCGCCGATCAGCTGTTCCACGTAGCCCAGCCAGCGCAGGACTCCCACTTCCCGACCGGGCGGGGATTCGGCCGGCGGTGCCGGTTCTCGGGCTGACGACATGGTCGTCCGCTCCTCTCTCTAGGCTCCGGCGGCCCGCGGGGCCGCCGGAGGGTTGGGGAAGACGTCTGCGGGGACGTCGACAGGGACGTCGACGGGCAGTCCGGTGCGGGCGCTTTCCGCCACGGCGCGGACCACGCGCAGGGACTGCAGCCCGTCGCGGGCGGTGACCTTCGGGGCGGCCTCCCCGCGGATCACCTGCCCGAAGTGCTCCAGCTGCAATTTCAGCGGGTCCTCGCGGCGGGCCTGCAGGGCGGTGACCGTGGCCGGTTCCCACCAGGAGGCGGCTCCGGGGTGGGTGCGCAGCCGCAGGGTCGGCACAGAGATCGAGCCGCGGGTCCCGGCCACGTGGTAGCAGTCCTCGTCCTCGTCGGTGTCGTAGGCGGGGTTCTCCTGGGAGGTCTGCTCCCAGGAGCGGGCGGAGCCTGCGGCGTCGGAGACGATGAACGTCCCCAGCGCCCCGTTGGCGAAGACCAGGGTCGTGGCGGCGGTGTCCTCCACGGCGAAGCCGCGGGCGGCGTGGCCGGCGACGGCCTGGACCCGGACGATCTCCCCGCACAGGGCGCGCAGGCAGTCGATGTCGTGGACCAGGTTGATCAGGATCGGGCCGCCGCCGGCCTCCTTGCGCCAGGGAGCGGCGGCGAAGTAGTCCTCCGGCTTGGCGAACAGGGCCGAGCCCATCACCGCCACGGGCCTGCCGATGGCGCCGGCGGCGACGGCTTCGACGGCCGAGGCCAGCAGCGGGGAGTGCCGCCGGTGGTGGCCCACCAGAACGGGCACGCCGGAGGCCTCGGCGGCGGTGACGATCTGCTCGGCCGCGGCCACGGTGTCGGCGAGCGGCTTCTCGACCAGGACGGGCACCCCTGCGGCCAGGGCGGCGAGGGCCCCTGCGCGGTGCAGGGCGTTGGGGGTGGCGATGACAGCTCCGTCCACGTCGGCCAGCGCCCGCTCCAGATCGCCGCTCACGGTGGCGGCCGGGCCGAGGGCAGAGGCGTCCGCAGGGTCCAGGAAGGGATCGACGACGTGGGTCAGCTCCATCCCGGGGTGCTCCCGGACCCGCCGGGCGTGCTGGCGCCCGATCAGTCCCGCCCCGACGAGGGCGATGCGGAGGAGCCGGCTCATCATGTTCCTTCCATATATTGGCAATGATTGCTGTATTCTGATTTTCAGAGCATGATGTAGATCACAGGCTGTGTCAAGAAGGGTGTGCAATGGCGACAGAGGGTGCAGGAACCGTGGGGAAAGCCCTGTCAGTGCTGACCCTGCTCGGGGAGCATCCGTACGGGGCGACGGCGGCGCAGATCGCCGAGCAGGTGGACTACCCCTTCAGCACCGTGTACCGGTTGCTGAACACCCTGGTCAGCACGGGGTTCGCAAGCTTCGACCCCGAGCAGAAGAAGTACAGGTTGGGGCTGCGCGTCTACCAGCTGGGCCAGAAGGTCGCCAGCACCCGGGGCTTCGAGGGCGCCGCCGCCCCGATCCTGCAACGCCTCACCGAGGCCACCGGGGAGAGCTCGATCCTGGGCGTGCTGGACGGGACGCACTTCCTCACCGTGCGCAAAGTGGACGGACCGCAGTTCCGCACCACGACAGACCCCGGCGACCACGGGTCCCTGCACACCAGCGCGATCGGCAAGGCGCTGCTGGCCTTCAGCGACACGGCCACCCGGGAGCACCTGCTCGCGACCCTCGAGCTCACCCCGCGCACCGAGCACTCGCTCACGGACCGCGAGGAGCTGCGGCGTCAGACGGAACGCATCCGGGAGCAGGGCTGGGCCGGCCAGCAGGAGGAGAACGACGTCGGGATGACTGCCATCGCGGTGCCGGTCCTCTCCCCGTCCCGGCGCCTGATCGCCGCGGTGGCCCTGGCCGCCCCGCTGTTCCGCGCCGACCTCCCCGGGCTGCGGCGCTATCTGCCCGAGCTCCACCAGGCCGCCGCGGATCTGGCGCTGGAGCTGCCCCATCGGCCCTGACCCCCTCGTGGCGGACCGCCCCGTCGCCCGCCCCTGCTCGCCTGCGGCGTCCGCGCCGCACCCCGACCCGATGTCCGAGGAGAACGCATGAGCACCACGTCCGAGTCCTACCTGGTGGGTCTGATCGGCGGCGGCATCACCGCCAGCCTCACCCCACCCATGCACGAGGGCGAGGCCCGCCGGCACGGGCTGCACTACCTCTACCGACCGGTGGACCTGGAGGTCATCGGGCGCCCGGGCACGGACGTGGGCGCGCTGCTGAACGCAGGAAGGGACCTGGGGTTCAACGCCTTCAACATCACCCACCCCTGCAAGCAGCTGGTCCTGGAGCACCTGGACGAGATCACCCCGGACGCGGCCGCCCTGCAGGCCGTCAACACGGTGCTCGTCCGCGAGGGCCGGTTCATCGGGCACAACACCGACGTGTCCGGCTTCGCCGCGGGGTTCACCACGGTGCTCCCGGGGGCGGCCACGGACCGGGTCGTGCAGGTGGGCACCGGCGGCGCCGGGTCCGCAGTGGCCTCGGCGCTGCTGTCCTGCGGGGTGCAGGCCCTGCACCTGATCGACGTGGACCCGGACCGGGCCCTCCAGCGCGCCACCGCGATGGCCGAGCTGTTCCCGGACAGACAGGTCGAGGCCGCCGCGCCCCAGGCCCTGCCGGAGCTCATCCGGGCCGCCGACGGGGTGGTCAACACCACGCCCGTGGGCATGCACCACCACCCCGGCACACCCTTCGACCCGCAGCTGCTGGACGGGCACCAGTGGGTGGCCGACGTGGTCTACCTCCCGGTGGACACCGAGCTCGTCGTCGCGGCCCGGGCGGCCGGCTGCCAGGTGCTCGACGGCGGGCACATGGCCGTGGGCCAGGCCGTGGACGCCTTCCGGCTGATCACCGGCGTGGAGCCCGACCGCGCCCGGATGCGGGAGCACTTCCTGCAGCTGCTCGCGGCCCAGCAGGCCGCCGCGCCGAGACGCTGATCCGACCACCACCCACCGACCGACAAGGGGATCACCCGACCATGAGAACCTCCATCGCCACGGTCTGCCTCTCGGGCACCCTCGAGGAGAAGATGCACGCCGCCGCGGCAGCCGGCTTCGACGGGATCGAGATCTTCGAACAGGACCTCGTCGTCTCCCCCTCCTCGCCCGAGCAGATCCGGGACCTCGCCGCGGAACTGGGCCTGAGCCTGGACCTCTACCAGCCGTTCCGCGACGCCGACGCCGTGGGCCCGGAGCAGTTCGCCGCCAATCTCAAGCGCGCCGAGGCGAAGTTCCGGCTGATGAACCGGCTGGGCATCGCCACCATGCTCGTGTGCTCCAACGTCGCCACGGCCGAGATCGACGACGACGAGGTCATGGCCGGCCAGCTGCGCCGGCTCGGGGACCTCGCTTCCGGCTACGAGGTCCGGCTCGCCTATGAAGCCCTGGCCTGGGGAAAGTTCGTCGACGACTTCGAGCACGCCCAGCGGATCGTGGACCTCGCCGACCACCCCAGCGTGGGCACCTGCCTGGACAGCTTCCACATCCTCTCCCGCGGCTGGGACCCCGCGCCCATCGAGGACATCGCCGCGGAGAAGATCTTCTTCGTGCAGCTGGCCGACGCCCCGCTGCTGCACATGGACGTCCTGTCCTGGTCCCGCCACCACCGGGTGTTCCCCGGCGAGGGCGACTTCGACATGGTCCGGTTCATGTCCCACCTGGTCCGCGCCGGCTACGACGGGCCGGTCTCCCTGGAGATCTTCAACGACGCCTTCCGCCAGGCCGACGTGAACCGCACGGCAGTGGACGGTCTGAGGTCGCTGCGCTGGCTCGAGGACCAGACCCAACGAGCCCTGGCCGGTCAACCGGTGCCGGGCCGGCTGCAGCTGCAGCCCCTGCCGCCGGTGGAGGAACCGGACGGATACGACTTCGTGGAGATCCGCACCGGCCGCATCGGGGAAACCACCCGGCTGCTGCACCAACTGGGCTTCGCGCTGGGCGGCCACCACCAGTCGAAGGAGAACGTCCAGGTGTGGGTCCAAGGACCCGTGCGGATCATCGTCAACAACGCCGTCCCCGAGGACGCCCCCACCGAGGTCGCAGCCCTCGGCTTCGAGGTTCCGGACCCGGACGCCGCGCTCGAGCGCGCCACCCGGTTGTCAGCCCGCTCCGTGCCCCGCTCCCAGCGCGACGACGAGCAGGTGCTGCGCGGGGTCTACGCCCCGGACGGCACGGAGATCTTCTTCTGCCGACGGCCCGGCAACGGTGTCCCGGCGTGGCTGGGCGAGTTCGGTGCGGACGAGGAGCTCGAGACCACCGCCCTCGTCACCGGTGTGGACCACATCAACATGGCCCAGCCGTGGCAGCACTACGACGAGGCCGTGCTGTTCTACACCTCGGTGCTCGCCCTGGCCGCGCAGCCCGCCCAGGACGTCCCCGGCCCGTCCGGGCTGGTGCGCAGCCAGGTCATGCGCTCGGCCAACGCCGCGGTGCGGCTGCCGCTGAACGTGGCCCCGGCCGCCGCCGAGCAGGGCTCCTTCGTGGGCGCGGCCTATCCCGAGCACGTGGCCCTGGCCTGCACGGACGTGTTCGCGGCCGCTCGCCGGGCGCGCCGGCGGGGGCTGAAGGTGCTGCCGGTCCCGCAGAACTACTACGAGGACCTCGACGCCCGGTTCGATCTGGACGACGAGTTCGTGGCCGCCCTGCAGGAGCTGGACCTGCTCTACGACCGGGACGCCGACGGCGAGTTCCTGCACTTCTACACCGGGACCCTGGGCACCGTGTTCTTCGAAGTGGTCCAGCGCCGCGACGGCTACACCGGGTTCGGGGCTCCCAACGCCCCGGTCCGCCTCGCAGCACAGTACCGTCGCACCCATCCGCACGGATGACTGTCCCGCGTTCCCGCGTCGCACCGGAAGCGTGGGGCCGGTCCCCGGTCGGGTCCCGGCGGGCCTGCTCGCCCGGAGCGGGACGAACGTCGAGGAGCTCGTGACCGGCAGGCGGCTGTACCGCTCCACCTTCCGGCCACGAGCTGCACCCGGCGAACAGGAGCAGCAGGCGCACCGTCCACTTCGGGCCGGAACGACTGGACGGGTCGGTCATGTTCTGTGGAAGGTCCCGAAAGAGCCCCCCGACGTCGCTGTTCCGGCTCGTGAGAGGGAGGAAGCCGGGGTCGTGCAGATCCTCAGCTGCTTCCCGCTGACCCCACCGATCACTGTGCTGCTGCGTCACGAACCGGGCACAGCGGAGCGGCCGGCCGCTGGAAGAGCGCTTGGGGCGGTGGGTCCCGGTCACTGCCCCCCGAGAAAAGTGCGCAGTTGCTGCACGAGGAACGCGTGATCGTCGCGTTGGGGCAGCCCGGACACCCCGACGGTGCCGACGACGAGCCCGGATCCACGTAGTCGAAGGGGAAACACTCCGCCGTTGGCGGCGTAGCGGTGTGCCGGCAGGCGCGAGTCCTCCTCGAAATTGCGTCCCAGTGCCCTGAACTGTTCGCCCACCCCCATGGAGCTGCGCTCGAAGTGCGTGACGACGGCGGTCTTGCGCTCGAGCCACGCGTCGTTGTCCGGGGTGGCTCCCGGGAGCGCCGTGTGGAACACCCGCTGCGCGCCCAGGGTGATGCCGATGACCAGGGGCAGTCCCTGCTCGAGCGCCGCTCGGCGCAGGGCGGCGCCCAGGCGCCAGGCGGCGTCGCGGTCGAAGGTGCTGAACTGCAGATCCTGCTCATCGGCCTGGATCTGTTCGTAATAGGTGCGGTCGTCGGTCATTCAGGCCTCGCTCGAGACGGTCCAGAGGTTGAGCCCGCCGTCGAGGGCGTGTTCCTCGATGCGCGACAGCTCCTCGTCGGTGAATGCCGGGCTCTGCAGCCCCTTCACGGTGTCCTCCAGCTGCTCGGGTCGGCTGGCGCCGACGAGCACAGAGGAGATCCGGGGATCTTTGAGGACCCAGGCGACGGCCATCTGGGCGAGGGATTGGCCTCGTTCCTCGGCGATCCGGGCCAGGGCGCGGACGTGGTCGAGGTTCTCCTCGGAGAGCATGCCGCCCTTGAGGGTCTTGCCCTGGGTGGCCCTGGAACCCTCGGGGACGCCGTTGAGGTACTTGCCGGTGAGCAGGCCCTGGGCCAGGACGGAGAAGGCGATGCACCCGGTGCCCTCGTCCGCGAGGACGTCGAGGAGACTGGGGTCTCCCTGCTCGACCCATCGGTTGAGCAGGGAGTAGGAGGGCTGGTGGATCAGCAGCGGGGTGCCCAGGCTCCGCAGCGCGGTCGCGATCTCCTGGGTCCGTGCCGGGGAGTAGGAGGAGACGCCCGCGTAGAGGGCCTTGCCCTGACGGACAGCGGTGTCCAGGGCGGCGGCGGTCTCCGCCACGGGAGTCTCCGGGTCGAAGCGGTGGCTGTAGTAGATGTCCACGTAGTCCAGGCCGAGGTGGTCGAGGGACCGGTCCAGAGCGCTCAAGAGGTGCTTGCGGGAGCTGCCGGTGCCGTAGGGGCCGGGGGAGAACGGGTAGCCGGCCTTCGTCGAGATCACCAGCTCGTCGCGCAGTCCACGGAAGTCCTGGGACAGGATCCGCCCGACGTTGCGTTCGGACGATCCTGCGGGAGGTCCGTAGCCATCGGCCAGGTCGAAGTGGGTGATGCCCAGGTCGAAGGCCTGGCGGATGATGGCGCGCTGCCGGTCAAGAGGTGTGTCGTCGCCGAAGTTGTGCCACATGCCCAGGGAAACCGCGGGCAGCTTCAGACCGCTGCTGCCGACGCGGCGGTACTGCATCGTGTCGTACCGGGTGGGGGCCGGGGCGTAGTGGCTCGTGGTGTTCTGCACGGGTGAAGGTCCTTGTCCTTGTGGTGGTCGGTGAGCGGCGGTGGCTCTCATCGGGCGGCGGTGGGTGCCGATGGCATGAGCTGCGCCAGGAGCTCCAGCTGGGCCGGGTCCTCCAGCGCGGAGCCGACGGCGACGACGTCGGCTCCGGCCCCGAGGTACTCCGAGGCGTTGCGGGCGTTGATCCCGCCGGTGGCGACGATCTTGATCTCGGGGAAGGGCCCGCGCATCCCGTGGAACCAGGAGGTCCCGAGGCTGTTCGCGGGGAACGCCTTGACCCAGCGCATTCCGTGGTTGGCGGCGTGCTGGATCTCCGAGGCCGTGGCCACTCCGGGAAGGTGGGCCAGGCCTGCCGCGAGGCTGGCCCCGGCCACGGTGAGATCCAGGCCCGGGGCTACCGTGAACGCCGCCCCGGCCCTGATCGCCTGCTCCAGGCGCTCCGGGCTGGTGACGGTGCCCGCACCCACGACACGGCCGTGTTCATGGCCGGCGGTCACGGTCGCGGCCAGGGCTTCGACGGCTGCGGGGGACTGGATGGGGACCTCGACGCAGTCGATGCCCAGTTCCCAGGCCCGGGTGGCCAGCTCGACGGTGCGCTGCGGGGTGTAGCCGCGCAGGATGGCCATGACGGAATGGTGGGCGAACGTGCTGTCGAAGAAGTCGTCTACGGACGCCATCCCAGCTCCTCGGAGATCGTGGTGGTGGTGGTTCTCAGCGCCGGTAGCAGTGCGGCGAGGTCGTCCATGGTGGCGCGTGCTTTCAGCGCGGTGATGGACACGGCGCCGGTGACCTGGCCGGTGGCGTCGCGCAGGGGCATGGCCACACAGTTGATGAAGTCCTCGTACTCCCCGTCGTCGACCGCGTAGCCCTGCTCGCGCACCTGGGCCAGCTGGTCCATGAACTGCTCGGGCGAGGTGATCGTCGTGGAGGTGTAGCGGGAGAAGTCGGTGCCGTGGAGCACATGCTCGACGAACTCCGGCGGTTGGTGGGCGAGGATGGCTTTGCTGACCCCGGAGGTGTGGACCGTGACCGGGTGGCCGATCTGGGAGTACAGCCGCACCATGCCCGGTTGCTCGATCTTGTCGGCGTAGACGATGGACCGGCCCTGGACGGCGGCCAGGTGCACCGTGTGCCCACACCGGCGCCCCAGCTCCTGCAGGTGGGGATGAGCGAGGTTGGCCAGGTCGAACTGCTCCAGGGCGAGGTTGGCCAGACCGGCCAGGCGGTAACCCACGCCGTAGCGTCCGTCCTCCCGCCGTCGCGTCAGTCCGCTCTCGGTGAGGGTCTGCAGGGTGCGCAGAGCGGTGGAACGATGGATGTCGAAGTGGGCGCCGACCTCACTGGGCGTGCGCGGCTGGGCACTGACGTACTCGAGGATCTCGATGGCGCGCTGAATGGTCTGTGACATGGGCCCACTACACCAGATCGAAGTCATGGACGCTCGACAGGGCCCGGGCGGCCAGATCGTGCCCGAGACGTAGGCATGCCCCGGTCTGTGCACCGGTGAGGAGCCCGCAGAGGTAGCCGGCGGCGAAGGCATCGCCGGCACCGACGACCTCCACGACCTCCACGGCGTGGGCGGGCACGAACACCGTCCCGCTCGCGCTGACGTCGGTGGCTCCCACCGCCCCGTCCTTGACCACCAGATGCGCTGGTCGCCCGAGGCCGTCGTAGAGCTCCCCGGGATCTCCGGTGCCCCACAGGATCTCTGCTTCGTCGCGGCCGACGAACACGATGTCGGCGCGCCGGGCATAGCCGGCCAGCACCGGTGCGGACTCCGGGGCACTCCACAGCCCCGGGCGGTGGTTCACGTCGAAGGACACGACGGTGCCGTGCTCCTCGGCGGTGGTGAAGGCGGCGTCGAGCAGGTCCCGGCAGCTGGGGGAGAGCCCTGCGGTGATCCCGGACAGGTGCAGCAGCGGCAGCGCGGCCCAGTCCACGGCGTCGAGGACGGGCGGGCCCATGGCTGAGGCGGCTGAACCGGAGCGGTAGTAGTAGACGCTGGTGGCGGATCCGCCGGGATCCTTGAAGTACACCCCGGTGGGGGCCTCCGGGTCCAGGGCGACCAAGGAGGTGTCGACCCCGTGGGCCTGGAGCTGGCCCAGCAGACGCCGGCCCAGAGGGTCGTTGCCCACCCGGCTCAACCAGGCGGTGCGGTGCCCGGCGCCGGCCAGGTAGAGGGCCACGGTCGATTCCGCGCCACCGGCCGAGAGGACGAACCGCTGGGCGGTCTCGAGGGGTTCGGCCTCGGCCGGTGCGACGAGGGCCATGGTCTCCCCGAGGCACAGGACCGCGGGACCGTCACCGGGCGTTTTCAGGAACTCGTGCACGGAGCTTCCTCGCTTTCGAGGTGGAACGGAGCCAGGGCAGCAGCACGGCGCCGAGGCTGAGGAGGATGAGGCCGACGGCGATCGGGCTGGTGAGCAGGGTTCCCGCCCCGTCGATGACCAGGGCCCGTCGCAGGTTGCTCTCGGCCAGCGGACCGAGGATGAGGCCCAGCACCATGGGGCCGGCGGGGAAGCCGAAGCGGCGCATGAGCAGCCCGAGCACGCCGAAGCACAGCATGAGGGCCACATCGAAGACGCTGCTCTGCACCGCGTAGGTCCCCACGATGCAGAAGGAGATGATGATGGCGCTCAGGTAGTGCTGCGGCAGGGCGAGCAGCTTCACCACACCCTGCATGCGCACGAGGGCCAGCCCCAGGGCCAGCAACGTGGCGAGCACCATGATCGCGGCCAGGCTGTAGACCAGGTCGGGGGACTCGACGAACAGGGCCGGACCGGGCTGAAGCCCCCAGATGATCATGGAGCCGATCATCACGGCCATCACGGAGTCCCCGGGCACGCCCAGGGCCAGGGTCGTGGTGACGGAGCCGCCCATGGTGGCCGTGCTCGCACTGTCGGCGGAAGCCAGACCTTCGAGGGAGCCTCGTCCGAATCGTTCGGGGTGCTGGGAAGCGCGCCTGGCCTGCGCCCAGGCGATGACGCCGGCGATGTCTCCGCCTGCAGCAGGAACGACACCCACGACGGCACCGACTCCGGTTCCGATGGCGGTGGGCTTGAGCAGCTCACGCCGCTCGGTCCGGGTGGGCCACCAGGCGCCCAGCTGCGTGATGGGAGCCGGTGCGTTGCGGCGCCGGGTCTCGACGAGCTGGTTGAACAGCTCGGCAATGCCGAACAAGCCGATGATCGCTGCGATGAACGGGATGCCGGAACTCAGTTCGGGCATCCCGAAGGTGAAACGCGTGTCGCCGGTGATGGGATCCCGCCCGACGGTGCCCAGCAGCAGACCTGCTGCTCCCGCAACGAGCCCGCGCAGGACATTGCTGCCCGAGACGCCGACCATCATGGTCAGCCCGAACACCACCAGGGCGAACAGCTCGGCCGGTCCGAACCTCAGGGCCACCGATGCCAGAGGCTGGGCGGCCAGCACCAGGATGAGAATGCCGGCCAGCGCACCCGCTGCGGAGGCGAGGGCGGAGCTGGTGAGCGCGATGCCCGCCCTGCCTTGTCGGGCCAGCGGGTACCCGTCGAAGGTGGAGGCGATCGATGCCGGCGTGCCGGGAGTGTTCACGAGGATGGCAGGTACCCGGTCGCCGAACTGGGCCGCCACGTAGATGGACAGCAGGACGGCCAGGCCCTGAAGGGGCTCCAACGTCAGCGTGAACCCGGCGGCCAACGCCACCGCCATCGTCGCCGTGATCCCCGGTACGGCACCGACGAGCGTGCCGAGGAGGACGCCGATCAACAGGCACAGGCCGATGGTGGGATCCAGCAGAGCGGTCGTGCCCGCCAGCACATCGCTCATAGCGGCACCCGCAGCAGCAGCCCGAACAGCCCGTAGAGAATGGCCGCGGTGGACGCGGGGAAGACGATCAGGGCCTTGGCCCCCCGCCCCCCGGTGACGAACATCAGCGCGGCGAGGAACACCGCCGTCACGGGAAGGAAGTGGAAGAAGTGCCACCCCAGGCCGTACAGCACGATGGCCGCGACGACGGCACCCAGCCGCCCCAGACCGTGGGCGCTCACCCGTTGCTCCGACACCGGATCGGGCCGCCGCAGAGCCACGAGCCCGATGGCGACGCCACCGGCCACGAGCATGCCGCCGAGCACCGTCGGCCACCACCGAGGGCCGCTGGACGCGCCCACGGCAGAGGTCTCCAGGGCGGCGGCGAGCCAGATCGTGATCCCGCCCGCGACGCTCACCGCCACAGCCACGAGTAGACCTCGAAGCCTTGTTCCCGTGGGCCCGGGCGAAGATCCACGATCTGGGGCGTCGGAGGGGAGAGGGTGCCCGCCGCCGGGCCGGCCGTCCGCGGCGCCGATGACGGAGGTGTCCTTCACGACCCGGCTCCGAGGAGCTCGGCGAAGCGGTCGCTCTCGGCGTTCACGAACTCTTCCGTCTCCTCCGCCGAGCGGTGGAGGGGCAGGTTGCCGCCGCTCTCGATGAAGGAGACGTAGTCCTCGGAGGAGACCGCCTGTTCCAGGGACTGCTCCAAGGCGTCGGCGACCTCCTGGTCCAGTCCTGCCGGCGCGGCGACCGTGGCCCAGCTCCCGATCACCACCTCGTGCCCCTGCTCGGAGGCGGTCGGTACGTCGGGGAGGGCAGGAGCACGGTCCTCCGTGAAGACGGCCAGCACTCGGAGGCGGCCGTCGTCGTGGGCGGGAGCCGTCTCGCCGATGCCGGCCACGACCGCGTCGACCTGTCCACCCGTCGCTGCCGTCACGGCGGGCGCACCCCCGTCGAAGGGGACGTTCTTGAACTCGACGCCTGCGGCGTTGCCCAGCTCAGTGGCACCCAGCTCCCAGATCGAACCGGGTCCGGCATTGGACACGGCCACGCTGCCCGGCTCTTCCCCGGCCGCCTGGATCAGGTCTTCCAGGGTGCGGAAAGGACTGTCGGCGGGGACCGCGATGGTCCCGGGCTGGGAGTTCGCCTGGCCGAGGAAGTCGTAGTCGGCAGGATCGATCCCGTAGCCCTGGTGTCCCAGCAGGCTGACCTCCACGGGCAGGACGGCGATGGTGTATCCATCGGCGGCCTGACCGGCAAGGTGCTCCATGCCGACGCTGCCGGCACCGCCGGGTCGGTTCTCCACCACGATGGAGACGCCCAGGTCTTCCTCCATCTCGGTGGCCAGGGTGCGGGCAGTCAGATCGGTCGCCCCCCCAGCGGAAGTGGGTGTCATGAAGGTGATCGTCTCGGCAGGGAACTCACCACCCGAAGCGGCCGCGCCATGGCGGTCAGCGCAAGCGGTGAGAACCAGCAAACCGGTGAGGGCGGCAGCTCCAGTCGTGGTGCGCCGCCGTCGCGTCGTTCGTGCGGACATCGTCGTCCCCTTCTTCCGTGTTGCATATACTGCAACAATGCTGTGTCTACTGCACAACCATAGGGCCTGGTGCGATCCTGTGACAAGGGTCACGACGGGAGGGCAGGGCGGCGGACGGGAGATGGGGAGCGTCACGGGTTGTCGGGACGGGGCCTCGGACGTCCTCCGGAACTCGCCCTGATGCAGGCCTGGCCACATGGCCGGCGTGCCCGCAGGGAATGCTGTCGCCGACACGGCGAAGAACATCCAGCCATGTCGGGGCCGTGCCGGTCCGGGGCCGTCCGGGCCCTGTCGCTGGGGAGCATGGGACCCGCCACGGCTGCGGTGGCGGTCGTCGCCCGCACCTCGAGCTGGAGCGGATCACCGACTCGCGGCTGAGCGGAGGGTGGCCGGCGAGGACCTTGGCGGGCGCCGCCGCACCTTCATCGCTTCCCGCATCCGCAGCGCTCGCAGGCTGATCGAGGGTGGGGAACCGGTCACCCAGCCCGCCCTCGACCTCGGGATCTCCAGGGGCGCCCTCTGCCGGCGCATCCGCGAGCTCGCGACGCCGGCCGCAGGAACGCACAGCGGCCTGGCGATGACGTCGGCTCCCGGCGCTGGTCCCCGTGCCTGAAGGACTCGGGCCGGCTGTGTCGTGACGTGCCGCGGGGCGCGGCAGGTCAGGCGGTGATGGGATTCGCGTGGCGGGGGCCCGCCACCGGGTACGACCAGCCGGCGCAGCCCGACCGGGGCGGGGCCGTGCCGCACGCCATCACGATCCGGCTCAAGGCCCTGTGGGGGGAGAAGCCCTAGGTTCTCGGCCGGGCCGGGCTCTAGAGTTCAAGCTATGCGCCTGGACTGCTGTCGCTCACGATCCACCGGCCCTGCTGGGCGAAGGCGGCCTCCGGGCTGCCTCGGACTCCAGCGGCGTGGCGGTCGTGCCGTGGCTGCCCGGCAACCAGGCGCCTTTCCGGCTGAGTCCCGGGCGTGGACCGAAGTTCCCCCCTGCGCGGTGGCCGTTGTTGATCCTGTTCCTGTCTACCGATCGGATGGTCGATATGTTTGTGCGCAACGCGTCCTGGAAATGGGCTGTGGGTCTGACCGCGGCGATGACGGTGGTGTCCGGTTGCGGTGCCGGCTCCCGGGTGGCGGAGGGCGGTGGCGGGGAGCAGGTCTCCTGTGAGGTCGAGGTCCCCGAGGGGGACACCACGGTCAACGTCCTGGCCTACAACTCCTCGGCGATCGACCCGTTCACCAACACCATGGTCTCCAGCTGCACCCAGGACGGGCTGACCGTCAAGCACGACCCCATCGACTTCGCCGGCCAGGTCCAGCGCACGCAGGCGACATTGGCAGGGGACACGGGCACGTTCGACATCGTGGAGACCTACGGCTTCGTGATCCCCACCTACGCGGCCGAGGGCAAGCTCATGCCGCTGGACGATCTGTTCGCCAAGTACGAGGAGCAGTACGACCTGGACGGGCTGAACCAGCAGATGCTCGACACGATGTCCTACGAGGGAACGCTCTACGCGCTGCCGATGCAGGCGCAGGTGTTCACCATGGCCTACCGCGAGGACATCTTCGAGGACCTGGGGCTGGAGGCCCCCACCACCTTCGCGGAGCTGCGCGAGGCCGCCGAGACGATCCAGCAGGCCGGGGTGATGGAGCACCCGGTGGCCCTGCCGTGGTTGGCGAGCTCGGACATCGTCACCGCCTACGACGCGGCCCTGGGGTCGTTGGGCACCGATTTCGTGGACCACGAGGCCCGCCGGGCGAACTTCGACACCCCGGTCGCCGCGCAGGCCTTCGAGGAGTTGGAGTCGCTGCTGCCGTACATGGATCCGCAGGTCACGACCTTCGACCAGCCGGCGGTGCAGCAGCAGATGTACAACGGGGACGCCGCGATCTCCATCATGTTCTCCGGGCGGATGACCGACCTCACCGACCCGGACAACTCGCAGTACGCGGACCGGATCGGCTTCGCCGCACCGCCCGCGGTCGAGGAGGGCGGCAAGCAGTACAGCGCCCTGTCCGTGGACGGGTGGTCGATCCCGGCCAACACCGAGGTCGACCCCGACCTCCTGTTCCAGCTGATGGCCGTCTCCGTCGGGCAGGAGGCCTCCGAGGCCGCGGTGCCGGCGGCCTATCCGGCCCGGGAGGGCGTGGTCACGTCGGAGAACTCCCCCTACGCCGATGCGGCCAACGACGCGATCAGCAACGCCCCGGCCACGGAGCCCTACCCCTACACCTCCCTGATCAGCAACGAGATCACCCCGATGGTGGCCGGTGTGCTCACCGGCAACACCGAGCCCCAGGAAGCCACCCGGCGCATGCAGGACGCCGCCGAGCGGATCCTGCAGGACACCCGATGAGGGTTCCGGGCCGGGGCCCGGCCGCCACCGGCAGAGAGCGCCGTCGTTGATGCGCCGGCGGGAGTTCTACGGTCTGGTGGGTCCCAGCGTGGCGGTCATGGTGGGCCTGCTCGTCGTTCCGCTGTACCTGACGGTCAAGTGGAGCTTCCAGGAGGTCGACTACGGGTCACCCGGGCAGTTCGTCGGTCTGGACAACTACGCCCAGGCGTTCACGGACCCGCGCTTCGGCCGGGCGCTGGTGTTCACGGCCGGGCTCACGGTGGTGGTGACGGCCGTGCTGCTGGGCGCCGGCTACGTGCTGGCGGCTGCGGTCAACCGCCTGGGCCGGATGCGCCCGGTGGTCCTGGGCATCCTGCTGATCTCCTACGTCATCCCGAACGTGGTGGGTGCCACGATGTTCTCGTGGCTGTTCGACCAGAACTTCGGGGGAGTGGTGAACCTGGCCTTCAGCTGGCTGACCGGCGAGGAGGTCCTCTGGTACGTGGAGACCTGGC
Organism: Kocuria sp.; assembly: GCA_031179495.1. GTDB lineage: Bacteria > Actinomycetota > Actinomycetes > Actinomycetales > Micrococcaceae > Kocuria > Kocuria sabuli. The sequence goes on from JAPSHS010000003.1 coordinate 48,088, forward strand.
CCAACCGCATCATGGTGGCGCTCAACGTGATCTGGTCCATGCTGCCCTTCGCCACGCTCATCCTGCTGGCGGGGCTGCAGGGCGTGCCCCGCGACGTGCTGGAGGCGGCCCAGCTGGACGGCGCCGGCCCGATCCGCACGCACTGGAGCATCATCGTGCCCTCCATCCGCGGGGTCATCGGGTTCGTGGGGCTGATCTCGATCATGGACATCCTGCGGGTCTTCGACAACCTCGTGCCGCTGTCCCCCCAGGCGGTGCAGCTGGGCAACGAGTCCGTGATGCTCTACATCTTCAACATCGCGTTCCGGGACGGGGGCCAGGACCTCGGACTGGGCAGCGCGCTGTCCGTGCTCACCATCGTCGTCATCCTGGTGATGCTCTACCCGTTCCTGCGCGACGTCGTCCGGGAGGCCCGGCAAGCATGAGAGCTCCTGCCCGCCGACCCCTGGCCCGCACCGGGCTGGGGCCGATCGGCACCGTGCTCCTGACACTGGTGTGCCTGCTGATGCTCCTGCCGGTGATCTGGACGGTCCTGTCCGTCACGAAACCCACCAGCGTGGCCTTCGTGAACCCGCCGGTGCTGACCTACTCGCCCACTCTCGAGGTCTTCGCCGACCTGTGGCAGAGCACGTACTTCTACCGCTATCTGCTCAACACGTTCGTGGTGGCCGTGGTCAGCACGCTCGTGGCGCTGGTGCTGGGCATCCCCGCGGCCTACGCCCTCTCCCGCTTTCCCGGCTGGGTGTCCATCGCGCTGCTGCTGCTGGCCCTGGTGTTCCGCTCCCTGCCCCGGTTCGCGATCGTGCTGCCGATGTACGACATCTCCCGCAGCCTGGGCATCTACGACACCCGGTTCGTCCTGGCGATGGCCCTCGTGGCGATCAACCAGCCCTTCACCATCTGGTTGCTGCGCAACTTCTTCGCCGCCATCCCGCGCGAACTGGACGAGGCCGCGATGCTGGACGGGTGCCGGCGCCACCAGATCCTCACCAGGATCATGGTGCCGCTGCTGGGACCGGGCATTCTCACCGCAGCGATCTTCGTGTTCTTCTTCGCCTTCCAGGAGTACCTGACCGCCGTGGTGCTCACCAACACCGAGGCGGGAACGGTGCCGGTGTTCGTCGCGACACAGCTCGGGCAGACGCTGCCCATGCTCCAGCAGGCCGGTGCGGCCGCCGTCCTCCTGACGCTCCCGGTGATGCTCTTCGCCTTCGTGGCCCAGCGCTACCTCGTCGCCGGGCTCAGCTCGGGATCCGTGCGCGGCTGAGCCCCGCCACGGCCCCCGGGAGGCCGGGCGCCGGAGCTGATGCACGGAAGGGTGACGCCGTCGAGGGAGGAGGTGTCGTCGGCTGCCGGTGCACCTGCTGCGGGCGGCCGGGCCGATCGCCGGAGTCCGGCACGGGTCTGGTCCCGCGGTCCGGTCCCCTGTATCATCAGTAGGATGATCGTTTCACCCCTGTCGACCGTCTCCTTCCAGGGCGGTTTCGCCCGGGACCTCGGCGAGATGTCCGTGCCCTGGCGTGCCGACGAGGTCACCGACCCGCAGCTGCTGGTGCTCAACGAGCCGCTCGCCACCGAGCTCGGACTGGACCCCGCCGCGCTGCGGAGTCCGGACGGCCTGCGGCTGCTGGTCGGCAACCTCGTCCCCGACGGCGCCACCCCGGTCGCGCAGGCGTACTCCGGGCACCAGTTCGGCTACTTCAACCCCCGCCTGGGCGACGGCCGCGCCCTGCTGCTCGGCGAGCTCGTCGACGCCGGGGGCCGCCTCCGCGACCTCCACCTCAAAGGCTCCGGGCGCACGCCGTTCGCGCGCGGCGGCGACGGGCTCGCCGCGATCGGCCCGATGCTGCGCGAGTACGTCGTGAGCGAGGCGATGCACGCCCTGGGCATCCCCACGACGCGTTCCCTCGCCGTCGTGGCGACCGGGCGTCGGGTGCGCCGCGAGACCCCGCAGCCGGGAGCCGTGCTGGCCCGGGTGGCGAGCAGCCACCTCCGGGTCGGCAGCTTCCAGTACGCCCGGGCCAGCGGCGACGCCGAGCTGCTGCGCCGCCTCGCCGACCACGCCGTCGCCCGCCACCACCCCGGGGCCGTGGCGGCCGAGCGGCCCCATCTCGCGCTGTTCGAGGCCGTCGTCGCAGCCCAGGCGTCCCTGGTCGCGCGGTGGATGCTCGTGGGCTTCGTCCACGGGGTCATGAACACCGACAACATGACGATCTCGGGCGAGACCATCGACTACGGGCCGTGCGCGTTCATGGACGCCTTCGACCCGGCGGCCGTCTACAGCTCGATCGACGGGCAGGGCCGCTACGCCTACCGCAACCAGCCGGTCGTGGCCGAGTGGAACCTCGCCCGGCTCGCCGAGGCCATGCTGCCCCTCTTCGACGAGGACCAGGAGCGGGCGGTCCACCTCGCGCAGGAGGCGCTCGGCACGTTCACCGGGCACTACAGCACGGCCTGGACGACCGGCCTGCGCGCCAAGCTCGGCCTGCGCCAGGAGCACGGCGCCGAGGTCGTCTCCTCGCTGGCCGAGGAGCTGTTCGCACTGCTCCACGCCAATCACGTCGACCACACGTCCTTCTTCCGCAACCTCGGCGCGGCCGCCCGTGGTGACGTCCGGCCCGCCCGCGACCTGGTGCTGGACCTGCGGGCCTTCGACGACTGGGCCGGGCGCTGGAGCGCCCTCGACCCCGATCCGGAGGTGATGGACCGGGCCAACCCGGTCTACATCCCGCGCAACCACCTCGTCGAGGAGGCGCTCGCGGCCGCCACGGGCGGCGACCTCGACCCGTTCGGACGGCTCCTGGAGGCGGTGACCGCGCCCTACGACGAGCGCCCGGGCCTGGAGCGCTACGCCGCCCCCGCGGCGGAGGACTTCGGCCCGTACATCACCTTCTGCGGGACCTGAGGCCCGGCGGACCGTGCCCGGGCGGTGGACGCCCGCCCGGCCGGTCCGTTCCGGGGGCGCCCCCTCCCGTGCGGATCAGGACGGCGCGGGCAGGTGCCGCAGCAGCCGGTCCGTCGCCATCATCGCCCCGCCCAGCACGGCGGGCAGCCCGCCGCCCGGATGGACGGAGGCCCCCACCCGCCACAGCCACGGCCGCAGGAGGCTGCGGTGGGACGGGACGTGCAGGGGACCGCTGAGCCACGGCGGGCGGACCGCCCCGTAGAGCGCGCCCTGCGCGGAGCCGTGCACGGCGAAGGACGCGGGGTCGAGGATCTGCGCGCTGCGGAAGTGCTCCCGGAGCGGGGTCCGCAGGCCCAGGACCTGCGTCGCGCGGGCGAGCTCGCGCGCCACGAAGGGGTCGTCCAGCGTGTACGCCTTCCCGTTGGCCGGAGCGGTCAGGAGCAGGGCGAGCGTGGGCGCGCTGTTGGGGTAGACGCCGGGGGCCGGATAGTAGTTCGCGAAGGCCATGGTCTGGACGGGCTCCGCCCCGGCCTCCAGGCTGGCGTAGAGCTCCGCGGGACGGTCCGGCAGGATGACGCCGTGCCCGGGCGTTCCCGCGGGCAGACCGGACTCCAGGACGGCGTAGATCGCGATCGCCGAGCAGCTCAGCGTGCGCGGCCGCCGCGGGGCGCGCCCGGCGAGGAGGCCGCCCAGCCGGTGGGCGTCCACCCCGCTGACCACGGCGTCGGCCCGGTACGTGCCCGCGGCGGTGACGACCCGTCCCCGGGCCACGGAGGTGACCGGCTCGCCGGTGCGGATCTCCACGCCGGCGCCGACCGCCAGCCGGCGCAGGGACTCGACCAGCTCGTACACCCCGCCCCGGGGGATCCAGACGCCGTCGCGGGCCATGACCGCGGGCATGCTCGCGTACAGCGCCGGGGTGCGCGAGGGACTGACGCCGGCGTTGAGGGTGTGGATGGCGATCACCTCGCGCAGGCCCTCCGGCATCCAGGTGAGGCCGTCGAGGTAGCTGCGGGTCGTCAGCCGCCTCCCGTAGAGCCGTCCCAGCGCGGCCAGGGCGGGATAGGAGTTCCGGTCCAGCGGTGCGGTGGTGAGGAGCCGGGTGAGGTCGGGGCCGAGCCCGCCGTGCTCGGCCTCGAAGCGCACCCACGCGGCGTGCCAGGGGTGCCCCGGCGGCACCGGCAGCTCGCAGCGGGTGCCGCGGTAGTAGTACGTCCCGACGCCGGGCAGGCGCTCCAGTTCCAGGCGGGCGCGCTCCGCGGCGCCCGGGACGCCCTGCGCGTGCTCGGCCGGGCCGGCGCCCCGGAGCACGTCCAGGCGGCGCAGCAGCTCCTCCCACACCCCGGGGAAGGTGACCAGGGACGGTCCGGTGTCCATCCGCTGCCCGGCCTGCTCGATGCGCCGGCTCTTGCCGCCGACGTGCTCGGCGGCCTCGAGCACGGTGACGCGGTGGCCCGCGTGCCCCAGCAGGGCGGCGGCGGTGAGCCCGCCGACCCCGCCGCCGACGACGACGACGCGGCTCACGGGTACAGCCCCAGGATCAGCGCCGCCGCCAGCTGCACCCCGGCCACGGTGCCGGCGACGTAGGGGAACGCGATGGAGTGCCGGTAGAGCCGGTGGCCGGTGGCCGGTGTCGGCTCCCGCAGGAGGGAGACGACGAGCCACCCGGCGATCAGCGCGTTGACCACCGCCACCGGGACGCTGACGAGCGCGAAGCACAGCACGGAGAGAGCCCACCACACCCCGCTCCACCAGCCGGTGCCGCGCGGGCCCAGCCGGACCGCCGTCGTGGTGATGCCCACCGCACGGTCCTCCTCGATGTCCTGGACGGCGTCGAACGCGTGCTTGGCCACGCTCCAGGCCATCAGGCCCAGTGCCGCCGGCCACACGGGGGCGTCCCCGAGCGCGTAGGCCGAGAACACCAGGGGGAACGCGTAGGCGGCGTTGCTCAGGGAGTCGAGGAAGGCCCGGGCCTTGAAGCGCAACGGCGGCGCCGAGTAGAACACGAAGACCAGGACGTACGCCGCGATCCAGCCCAGCGCGGCGGGCCCGAGCCCGAACGCGAACCAGGCGACGAACGGCAGGTTGGTGACCAGCACGGCCACCCAGATGGTGCGCACCTCGGAGGACCTGATCCGCGCGCCCTCCATCGACCCCTTCCGCGGGTTCAGGGCGTCGGTGTCCTGGTCGAAGATGTCGTTGACGCCGTAGATCAGCAGGTTGAACGGCAGGCTCAGCCACAGCAGCAGCGGCACGGCCTCCCACCGCAGGAGCGAGCCCGTGAGCCACATGCCCAGCACACCGGGGCCCAGGGTGTTGATCCAGAGCACCGGCCGCGAGATGTGGACCATCCGCCGGGCGGCGGGGGACAGGCCTGCTGGTGGCACGGAGCGGCTCCTCCTCGGACGGCGGGCACCCGGGTGGATCGGGCACGTCCCACCCTACGTGGCCCTCGGCAGGTCCTGTCGTGCGCCGGTCCCCGGGAGGCGATGCCCGGACCCTGGCGCGGGAGAGGGCGTCCCGCCGGTTCGTGCTCGGTTCCTCCCGGGGGCAGACTGTGGTCGTGCGCATGATGCTCCTGACCTCCGGCACCCGCGGCGACGTGGAGCCGTTCGCCGCCCTGGCCCGCTACGCCACCGCCCGCGGTCACGAGGTGCGGCTGGGCGTGCCGGAGCGCTCCGGCGTGGACCTGTCCGGGCTCGACACCGTGCGCCTCGGGGTGGACTTCCATCGCCTCCTGCACACCGACGGGCTCTCCCCGCGCACGGCCGTGCGCCACTACCGCTCCGAGGTCCGCCCCGGGATGCACCGGATGTTCTCGGCCGCGGTGCGGGAGACACTGGCCTTCGGCCCGGACCTGGTGCTGCACCACCCGCTGATCCTCACCGCACCGGCCGTGGCCGACGCCCTCGGCGTCCCCCGGGTGCTGGCCGAGTTCGTCCCCGTGGCCACGCCCACCCGCTTCTTCTCCGCCCCGGGCGGACCCACGGTCAGCACGGACCTCGGGCGGTTCAACCGGGCGACGTACGCGGTGCCCCGAGGCGCCGCACGACTGTTCCGCGCCGACGTGGAGCGGGCGTGCGCGCAGCTGCCCGGCGGCAGGGCCCCGGCGCCGCGCACGGCGTCCCGGGCCACGCTGATCGGGGCGAGCCCGCACCTGCTGCCGCGGCCCGCCGACTGGCCGGCCGCGGTCCACCTGACCGGGGCCTGGCACGAGCCGCCGCGGGATCCGCCGCCGGACCCCGTGCCGGACCGGTTCGTGCGCGGCGGACCCTGCCTCGTGGCGACCTTCGGGTCCATGGCGGCGGGCGACGCGAGCGCCCGGGGGCGGGCGGTCGTCGAGAGCGCGCGCGCCCACGGCCTGCGGGCGCTGCTGCTCACCGGGTGGGGCGGTCTGGCCCTGCCGGAGGACTGCCGCGGCGACGACGTCCTGGTGGTGCCGGCCGCGCCCCTGGCCGCCGTGCTGCCGGCCGCTGCCGTGGCGGTCCACCACGGCGGGGCGGGCACCGTGCACACCGTGGCCCGCGCGGGCGTGCCGTCCGTGGTGGTGCCCTTCCTCGCCGACCAGCCGTTCTGGGCCCGGCAGCTCCACCGGCTCGGGATCGCCCCGGCCCCCGTGCCGTACCGGAGGCTGACGGCTGGGACGCTGGTCCCCGCGCTGGGCGAGGCCCTCGCCCGCCGGGAGCGGGCCGCGGCCGTGGGCCGCGCGGTCCGGCAGGAGCAGGGGCTGCGGACCGCCCTCGACGTCCTCACCGGCCTCTGAGCCCGGCCGCCGCCCTCGGCCGCGGCGTCCGGGCCGGGCCGGTGCGGACCGCACCGGTCCCGCGTCCGATCGCTCCGCTGCGCCCCGGTTGCCCCCGCAAGAGGGGTCAGACGGGACCGGGTGCGCCGTGCCACGATGCCGGAGGCACAACGCCGAGCAGAGGGGGGCACCATGCCGGGCCAGATGACGTTGCTGTTCATGAACCTGTTGCTGACGGTGGTCCTCGTCGTGGCGTTCTGCCTGCACCTGGGCGGGTGGCACTGGTGGTTCCCGTGCCTGTGGCTCGTGGGGATGGCCCTGGGCTCCGTCTGGAGCGCGCTGTCCCGTCCGCGCCCGGCGGGGTCCGAGTGGGCCGGTAGCTGGTAGGCCCCGGGTCCCCGGTTCAGCCCTCGCACGCGACGCCGTCGGCGTCGCGGTCCATGGCGTCCCGGTAGCCGGGGTCTCCGCGGTGCAGCGGGGCGGCGCCGGCCTCCCGGGCGGCCGTGCAGTTCCGGTAGTGGACGTCCGCCGGGACGGCGGGCACCGGGGCTTCCGGGACGGCCGGGGGAGCGGACTCCGCGGCGGGGCCGCCGGGGGTGTCACTGGGGATGTTGCCGGGGATGTCGCCGAAGGAGGTGCCCTCGGGCAGCTGCTGCTCCGGGCAGGTGGCGAGCACCCCGGCCATCGCGTTCTTCTCCGGGGCCGTGACCCACAGCCCGTACCGGGACTTCACCGCGATCTGGACGGCCACCATCTCGCAGGCGAAGGCCTCGTGGGGCGGCAGCCACTCGGACGCGTCGTGGTCGGACTTCGACCCGTTGGCGGGGCCGTCGACCGCGAGGAGGTTCAACGGGTCGTTGGCCAGGGCCACGCGGTCGGCCTGGGAGAGCCGGCGCGCCCCGGTGAGCCACGCGTTGCCGAGGGAGACGACGTGGTCCACCTGGACGTCGCCGGAGGTCGCCGCCCCGCGGACGAAGGCGATGGTGGACCCGGTGTAGGGGTCCTCGAGGGTGCCGGTGGCCACCGTGCAGCCGTCCTCGGAGGTGATGCCGGTCAGGTCCCGGGCCAGGACCTCGTTGCGGGTGTCCTCGCAGTCGCCGTCCGCGTCGATCCAGCCGCCGAACAGCACGGCCCGGTCGTAGTCGGACATGGTCCCCGCCGCGGCCACGGTCAGCCGCTCCAGGGCCGGCAGAGCGCTTCCGAGCGGCTCGGCCGTCCGGACGGGGGTCCCCGCGGGTGCCGGCGTCACCGTGGTGACCGACCCCGGGGTCCTCGTGGCCGTCGGCGACGGGCCGGCACCGGGCGTCGCGCTCGCCGGCGGGGAGGACGTGGCCCGGACCGTGGACACGGTGCCCGGGACGGGCGCCGGGTCGCTGGCGGCCGTGCTCGAGGCGCACCCGGTCAGCAGGCCGAGGGCCAGGGCCAGGGACACCGCCCGGGACCGGGCACCGGGGCCTCCGGTGACGGGTCCGCCGGTGACGGGGCCTGCCGCCCGGGCAGGGGCGGGCGGGAGGAGGCTGCTCATGGTTCTCCTGGGGGACGAGGGGGGAAGGCGCCTCGAGGAGAGGGGGCGGGCGGGGGCGCGCACGAGGCACGCTCCAGTTCTACGGCCGACGGCGCTCGTGTGCGCCGCGGCGCGCCGGGGACGGGGTCCGGGGCACGAGTGTGACGCCCGGTGTCCTGGCCCGGGACGTCCGCCGAGGGCTCCGTCGCCGAGGACCCTCCGGGAGGCGTCCCGGGCTTCCGGGCGGGGACCGGACGTCCCGCCCGGGGGCGGCGCGTACCGTGGGCGGTGTGATGGACGTCTTCGGGAAGGTGAACCCATGAGCACAGCAGTGCACTTCGGTGCGGGCAACATCGGACGGGGTTTCGTGGGGCTGCTGCTCCACGAGGCAGGCTACGAACTGGTCTTCGCGGACGTGGCGGCTCCGCTGATCGACGCGCTGGCCTCGACCCCCGCCTACACGGTCCACGAGGCGGGGGAGGGAGGGCGCGACCACGTCGTCGAGGGCTACCGGGCGGTCAACTCCGCCACGGACGAGGCGGAGCTCGTGCGGCACCTGGGCCGGGCCGAGCTGGTCACCACGGCGGTGGGGCCGAACATCCTCAGGTTCCTGGCCCCCGTCATCGCCAGGGGCCTGGCCGCGCGCCCCGCCGGGGCACCGCGCCAGGCGGTGATGGCCTGCGAGAACGCGATCAACGCCACGGACCTGCTGGAGCGGGAGGTGCGGGCCGCCGCCCGGGCCGAGGGCCTCGACGACGCCGCCGTGGACGCGCGCGCGCTGTTCGCCAACACCGCCGTGGACCGCATCGTCCCCGACCAGGAGCCGGGGGCGGGCCTGGACGTGCGGGTGGAGCCGTACCTCGAGTGGGCGATCGAACGGGGTCCGTTCGGCGACGCCGTGCCGGAGATCCCCGGAGTGACGTGGGTCGACTCGCTGGGCCCCTACATCGAGCGCAAGCTGTTCACGGTCAACACCGGCCACGCCGCCGCCGCCTACTTCGGCCGGGCGGCCGGGAAGCAGAAGCTCTCCGACGCGCTGGCCGACCCGGGCATCCGGGCCAAGGTCGAGGCGGTGCTGCAGGAGACCAAGGCGCTGCTCGTGGCCAAGCACGGCTTCGACCCGGAGGAGCAGGAGGCGTACGTCCAGAAGATCCTCACCCGCTTCGCCAACGCCGAGCTGCCGGACACGGTGGACCGCGTGGGACGGGCCCCGCTGCGCAAGCTGAGCCGGCACGAGCGGTTCACCGGACCGGCCGCCGAACTGGCCGAGCGCGGCCTGGGCGCGGGGGCGCTGCAGGAGGCCATGGCCGCGGCCCTGCGCTTCGACGCCCCCGACGACCCGGAGGCCGTGCGCCTGGGGGAGATGCTCCGCGGGCCGGACCCGGACGAGGCCCTCGCCACGGAGCTCACGGGCCTGGAGCCCGGGCATCCGCTGTTCGGCGACGTCGTGGGCATCGTCGCGGACGCCCGGGCCGCCCGGCGCGGCTGAGACCGCAGGACCCGACAGGGGCGGGCGGCCCGGACTCCGGTCCGGGCAGCCCGCCCCTGTCGGGCTGCCCGCACGCCCCCGGATGAGGGGTCAGACAGGACGCTCCCCGGGGTGCGAGGATGCGATGACCGGGCACGTCCGACCAGGGGAGGACCACGTGCTGACCAGCACCGACAAGACGCTCCTCGGGCTCTGGCTGCTCCCCGTGGCCCTCGGCGTCGCCGTAGGACGGCGCACGGGCGACGACGAGGGCCAGGTGCTGCTCTTCGTCACGGCGCTCGTGGCCGTGCTGTACCTCGTGGTGACGGCCGGCATGCTCCACCACGCCCGGCACCGGCGCCGCTGGGCCGACGTCCTCGGCGCGGGCGAACCGCCGGGTCCCGCTCTCGTCGAGGACCCGGCGGCGTCGCCCGCCGACGCCGAGACCCTGGGTGAGCGCGGGCGCCGGGCCGCGCTCCGTGCCCTGCCGCTTTTCGTCGTGATCCCCGCTGCCGTCCATCTCGTCGCCGAGGGCGGCTGGACCTTCGTGGTGATCGCGGCGCAGCTCATCACCGTGGTGACCATGGCCGCCCACGTCCACGCGAGCGCCGTGGAGCCCGCCCCCGCCGTCCCGTAGCCGTTCCAGGGGGGCACCTCCGGTCGCGGGAAAGCGCCACCTGGCGGGGCCGGGCGGCGCTTTCCGGTGACGCGAGGTCCGTGCCGGAGCTCGACGTGGTGCCCGGGCGCTGTGCGGCCCGCCGGGGGCCGCCTGTCCGGGGGGCTCAGTCCTCGCAGTCGGTGCAGTACCGGGCGCCGGCGGTGGTGCGGGCGAGCTGGCTGCGGTGGCGGACCAGGAAGCAGGACCCGCAGGTGAACTCGTCGAGCTGCTCCGGGACGACCTGGATCGTCAGCTCCTCGTGCGAGAGGTCGGCGCCGGGCAGGTCGATGCCCTCGGCAGTGTCGAAGTCCTCGGTGTCGATGACCGCGGTCTGGGTGGCGGCGCTGCGCTGGGCCTGGATGGCCTCCAGGGACTCGTTGGCCGGCTCGTCCTCGGGCCGGGTGCGCGGGGCGTCGTAATCGGTGGCCATGGTGGGGTGCATGCTCCTTCGAGCGGGGAGTGGGGTGTTGACATGGTACAGAACCGAGACGCCACGCCGGCTATTCCGGGGTCTGCATCACACCACCTCCTCGACCGCGCCGCCCGCACCACCAGCGCCGTCCCCCGTCCGGGCGGGGCGGCGCCGGTGGTGGGGAGCCGGGCCGGCTCAGGAGAGCTGGACGTACGTGGCCGAGTGCCCGAAGCCCACGATGTCGGCGGTGAGGTTCCCGTCGAGGTCGG
>JAPSHS010000121.1 GCA_031179495.1 Kocuria sp.
CGAATGGACAGGGTGCTGACAGTCTGTGGAGGCCGTGCCATAGTGGGGAGGAGAGGCCCGCTCCGGCGAGCCGTTCCTCGTTGTCGATCAAGGCCGCCGCCCGGCGGCGGCCGGAAGAAGGAGACGATCCCATGGCCACCCCGAACCAGCGCACCGCCCCCTACACCGTGCCCGGACTGTCCACCGAGAACGGTCACGAGGTCGCCCAGACCCTGCAGCAGCGGCTGCACGCGCTGAACGACCTGCAGCTGACCCTCAAGCACGCGCACTGGAACGTGGTCGGGCCCAACTTCATCTCCGTCCACGAGATGCTGGACCCGCAGATCGAGCTGGTGCGCGGCTTCGTCGACGAGCTCGCCGAGCGCATGGCGACCATGGGCGTGGGCCCGAGCGGCCTGCCCGGCGACCTCGTGCAGGCCCGCACCTGGGACGACTACTCGGTCAACCGCGCCACCGGCGTGGAGCACCTCGCGGCCCTGGACCTCGTCTACAACGGCATCATCGAGGACCACCGCGACGCCGTCCGGAAGGTCGGCGAGCTCGACCCCATCACCGAGGACATCCTCATCGGCCAGGTCAAGGAGCTCGAGCTGTTCCAGTGGTTCATGCGCGCCCACCTCGAGAACAGCGGCGGCGACCTGCAGCACGGCGGCGCCCGCACGGAGCAGGACGCGGCCGAGTCCGCCGCGCAGTAGCCCGCGCGGCAGATCCCGCCGCCGTCGTGGCAGCCCCTGATCGCCCCGGCCCCGCCGACCTCCGTGGTCCGCGGGGCCGGGGCGTCCTCACGGCCATGACCTTCAACGTCCGGCGCCCCCTGCCGCGGTACCGCCGCGGCGACCCGGACGCGTGGTTCACGCGCGCGCCGGCGGTGCAGGCGCTGCTGCGCGCGCACCGGCCCGACCTGGCCGCCCTCCAGGAGGTCCTCCCGGAGCAGCTGCACCTGCTCCGCGAGGCGCTGGGCCCGGAGTACGTCCTCCTGGGCACGGGGCGGGACGCGGGCGGTCGCGGCGAACGGTGCCTGCTGGCCGTGGACACCGGCCGCTTCACGGTGGACGGGTGGCGGCAGCGGTGGCTGTCCCGCACCCCGGAGGTCCCCGGCTCCCGGGGGGCCGGGGACGCCTTCCCGCGCGCCGCGGTCCTGGCCGACCTCACGGACCGGCGCACCGGGGTGGCCTGGCGGGCCGTCGCGACCCACCTCGACCCGTGGCCGGAGCGCGCCCGGCTGCGCCAGCTCGCGGCGCTGCAGTGCCTGCTCCTCGGCTGGGACGGCCCCCGGCTGCTCCTCGCGGACTGGAACGCGGCGGCCGGGCGGTCCCGGACGTGGGACGCCGCCCTCGCCGGCGGCCTGCGCGACACCCTCCCTCCGGATGCCCCCGGGACCTTCCACCGCTACCGGGAACCGGGGGCGAGGACCCCGCGGCTGGACTGGATCCTGCACGGCGGTCCGGTCCGCGTCCTCGACGCCCGGGTGCTGGCGGAGCGGCCGCGCGGCGTGTGGGCCTCGGACCACTTCCCGGTGCTGGCCGAGCTCGAGCACGACGGCGGCCCCGCCGGCTGAGGGCGGGGCCGCCGTGCGGGGCGGTGGGCAGGTCAGTACACGATGCTGAACACCCAGACCCCGAGGGTCATCGTCAGGAGCGTGATCAGGGCGATGCCGATGAGGTTCAGCCACACGCCGCCCTTGATCATCTGCCCGATGGTCACGTATCCGGAGCCGAAGGCGATCGCGTTGGGCGGCGTCGCCACCGGCAGCATGAACGCGCACGTGGCCGCGAGGGCCACGGGGATGGCCAGCAGCATGGGGTCCAGCCCCAGGCCGAGGGCCACGCCGCCGGAGACCGGCAGGAACGTGGCCGCCGTGGCCGTGTTGCTGGTCAGCTCGGTGAGGAACAGGATGCCGGCCGCGAGGATCGCCACGACCAGCACCACCGGCACCGCCCCCAGGGCGGCGGCGCCCTGGCCGATCCAGTCGGTCAGCCCGGAGGAGGAGAACTGGGAGGACAGGGCCAGCCCGCCGCCGAAGAGCAGGAGCACGCCCCAGGGCAGCTTGACGGCGGTCTCCCAGTCCAGCAGCCGGACCCCGCGCTGGGCGCCGGCGGGCAGCAGGAACAGCAGCAGCCCCACGACCATGGCGATGCCGGCGTCGCTGATCGGCGGGGAGTCGAAGAGGATGGGCACGAACACCCAGCTCAGCGCGGCCAGGACGAAGACCGCGAGCACGAGCTTCTCGCCGGTGGCCATGGGGCCGAGCCTGTGCAGCTCCTCGGCGATCAGCCTCCGGCCGCCGGGGATCTCGTCGATCTCGGGCTTGAACAGCACCTTGGTGAGCAGGGCCCAGGCGATCGCGAGCATCACGGCGGACAGCGGGACGCCCACGAGCATCCACTGGCCGAAGCCCACGGTGATGCCGTGGGCCTCCTGCAGGTAGCCGACCATCAGCGTGTTGGGCGGGGTGCCGATGATGGTGCTCAGGGAGCCGATCGACGCGGCGTAGGCGATGCCCAGCATCAGGGCGGTCCCGAAGTTCGACCTGATGACCGCCTCCTTGACCTCGGCGCTCTGCGGGTCGGCGCCCTCCAGGCCGGGGTCCGCCGGAGCGTCCTCCTCCGCGCCGCCGGGATCGGCGCCCTCCAGCAGCTTCGGCAGCAGCAGCAGGACGGACACGCCGATGGGCAGCATCATCACCGCGGTGGCCGTGTTGGAGACCCACATGCTGAGGAAGGCGGTGGCCACCATGAACCCGGCCACCATCTGCACCGGCTTCGTCCCCATGACCCGGACGGTGCGCAGGGCGATCCGGCGGTGCAGGTTCCAGCGCTGCATCGCCAGGGCCAGCAGGAACCCGCCCATGAACAGGAAGATGATGTTGCTGCCGTAGGACGCACCGACGTCGTCCACCCCGACGTCCTCGCCGAGCACGGGGAAGACGACCAGCGGCAGCAGGGCGGTGGCCGGGATCGGGATGGCCTCGGTCATCCACCACGCGCCCATCAGGACGGCCGTGGCGGCGGTGAGCTTCGCGGGGTGGGCCAGGTCCGCGGGCATGACGAAGTAGACCACCAGGGCGAGGACCAGGCCGACGACGAGACCCGTCCACCGGATCCGGTGCGTCCTCGGCGGCTCCGCGGGGGCCTGCTCCCCGGGTGACCAGAGGGCGGTGTCCTCCCGGTCCCGGGGTGTGGGGCCGTGGTCCTTCAGGTGCGCTCCGGTGACGGAGGGTCTGTCGCTCATCTTTGCTCCAGGGGTGGTCGGGTAGGTCGTGCTCCGGCCCAGGTGCATCGCCAGCACACGGCCGCCCACCGGGCTCCACGACGAGGTTGTCGTCGGGCTGGACCAGCGTGTCGTGGACGTTCTCGAGGATGCGGGAGGAGAAGCAGGCGCTGGTGTCGTGAGGGGTCCAGCGGGTCGGGCTCGCCGGCGGTCGCGACCCTGAGGTGGTCGTCGGTGTCCACCTCGCCCGCCCCGGCGAGGTCCACGCCCTCGCCCATCGAGCGGGTGCCCGGCACCAGGCCCGCGGCGACGGCCGGTCCGACGATCCGTGCGCCGCGTGCCATTCGCCGCCTCCCGGTGGTGGGAACGAGCCGTCCGCGCGGTGGGCTCCGGCAGGCCGGGTCCGGCTGCCCTGCCGGTGCACACCTGGTCGTCGGTGTCCTCCCAGCCTATGCACGCGAGACGGTCCCGGCCACATCCGTACCGGGCGTGCCGAGGAGACGCTCGCGGGACCGGTCGCCGCCCTGCCCGTCGAGGGCCCCGGCGCGCACCTCACCGGGAGCCCGTGCACGGCCCGGGCCGGGGGCGACGACCCGCCCACCCCCTGGAGGACCTCGCGGAGATGCTCGAGCTCGAGGGCCGGGCCCACCCGGCGCCCGCCGAGCTCGTGCCCGGCACGGAGGTGCCGCACCGTCCCGAGGACGAGGGCCTCCGGTCCACGGTCCTGTCCTGGGCGCCCGCCGGTGGCCTACCCTCGGTCCATGAGATCCCGACCCCTGTCCCGGCCGGCGCGCCGCGGTGCCGCGGCGGCGCTGGTCACGGCGCTGCTCGCCGCGGGACCCGTCCTGACCGGCTGCTCCACCCCCGAGGACCCGGAGTCCGCAGCGGGGGAGGGCCCGTCGTCGTCCGCCGGCGGGGGCGCCACCGCGGGGGCGAGCCCGTCCGGTGCAGCCGTCCCGGACGAGGTGGAGATCGTGGTCACCGGCGACGTCCTGCTGCACCCGGGCCTGTGGGCCCAGGCCGAGGCCGACGGGGACGGGGAGCTGGACTTCGGCCCGCTCGTGGCGGGCCTGCGCCCGTTCACGCAGGACGCCGACCTGGCGATCTGCGACATGGAGACCCCCCTGGCCGAGTCCGGCGGCCCGTACTCCGGCTATCCCGCGTTCGAGGTGCCGCCGCAGATCGTGCCGGCGCTCGCGGAGATCGGCTACGACGCGTGCACCACCGCCACGAACCACACCCTCGACGCCGGGGCGGAGGGGCTCGAGCGGACCCTCGGCGTCCTGGACGAGGCCGGGATCGCCACCACCGGCT
>JAPSHS010000122.1 GCA_031179495.1 Kocuria sp.
GCCTGGGCCAGCAGCTCGTCGAGGTTCCCCGTGCCGGTGTGGGCCAGGGTGACCGTCGCGTTGATCTCCCGGCGGGTCAGCAGCAGCCCCATCGGCCGTCCGACGGTCACGCCGCGGCCGACGACCAGCACGTGCCGGCCGGCCAGGTCCACGTCGTGGCGGCGCAGCAGCTCGATGATGCCGTTGGGCGTGCAGGGCAGCGGCGAGGCCATCGGCTCGGACACGTTGAGCACGAGCCGGCCGAGGTTGGTCGGGTGCAGCCCGTCGGCGTCCTTGTCCGGGTCGATGCGCTCCAGGATCGCGTTGGTGTCGATGTGCGCGGGCAGCGGGAGCTGGACGATGTAGCCGGTGCAGGCCGGGTCCGCGTTGAGCTCGTCGATGACCCCCTCCAGCTCCGCCTGGGAGATGTCCGCGGGCAGGTCGCGGCGGATCGAGGAGATCCCGACCTCGGCGCAGTCCTTGTGCTTGCCGCCCACGTAGGAGTGCGAGGCGGGGTCGTCGCCCACGAGCACCGTGCCCAGGCCCGGGGTGATGCCCCGCTCCGCCAGGGCCGCCACGCGCTGGGCGAGCTCGTTCTTGATGGCGGCGGAGGCCGCCCGACCGTCGAGGGTGCGCGCTCCCACGCTCACCACTCCTCGAGGCCGTCGTAGAGCGGGAAGTCGGCGGCCAGCTTGTCGACCCGGGCGCGCAGGGCCGCGACGTCGGCCCCGGGCTTGAGGGCGGTCGCGATGATCTCGGCGACCTCCTCGAACTCGGGGGCGCCGAAGCCGCGGGTGGCCAGCGCGGGGGTGCCGATGCGCAGCCCCGAGGTGACCATCGGCGGGCGCGGGTCCCACGGCACGGCGTTGCGGTTGACGGTGATCCCGGCCTCGTGCAGGAGGTCCTCGGCCTGCCTGCCGTCGAGCTTCGAGTGGCGCAGGTCCACCAGGACCAGGTGCACGTCGGTGCCGCCGGTCAGCACGGAGACCCCGGCCTCGGCGAGGTCGGCGGCGGTGAGCCGCTCGGCCAGGATGCGGGCGCCCTCGACGGTGCGCTCCTGGCGGGCGCGGAACTCCTCGGAGGCCGCGATCTTGAAGGCCACGGCCTTGCCCGCGATGGCGTGCATGAGCGGGCCGCCCTGCTGGCCCGGGAAGACGGCCGAGTCGATCTTCTTCTTGAGCTCCCCGGTGGTGAGGATCACGCCGGAGCGCGGGCCGGCGAGGGTCTTGTGCACGGTGGAGGTCACCACGTGGGAGTGCGGGACCGGGTTGGCGTGCAGGTCCGCGGCCACGAGGCCGGCGAAGTGGGCCATGTCCACCCACAGCTTCGCCCCGACCTCGTCGGCGATCGAGCGGAACGCCTCGAAGTCGAGCTCACGCGGGTACGCGGACCAGCCGGCCACGATGGTCTGGGGCCGCGCGGCGAGGGCCTGCTCGCGGACCTTGTCCATGTCGATCCGGTGGCTGTCCGGGTCGACCTCGTAGGCGGCGATCTCGTAGAGCTTGCCCGAGACGTTGAGCTTCATGCCGTGGGTGAGGTGGCCGCCGTGGGCCAGGGACAGGCCCATCAGCTTGTCGCCGGGCTGCATCAGGGCCTGCATCACGGCGGTGTTCGCCTGGGCGCCCGAGTGCGGCTGGACGTTGGCGTGCTCGGCGCCGAACAGGGCCGTGGCCCGGTCGCGGGCGAGGTTCTCGACGACGTCGACGTACTCGCAGCCGCCGTAGTAGCGGCGCCCGGGGTAGCCCTCGGCGTACTTGTTCGTCAGCACCGAGCCCTGCGCCTCGAGGACCGCGCGCGGGGCGAAGTTCTCGGAGGCGATCATCTCGAGCGTGCCCCGCTGGCGTCCGAGCTCGTCGGCGATGGCCGCCGCGACCTCCGGATCGACCTCGGCGAGAGGCTGGTTGGTGACGGACTGGATCGAGCTCGTGGACATGCCGCTCCTCAGGTGGGGACCAGGGTGGATCGTCTACGAGTTTAGGCGATGACCGAGCACCAGGTCGCGGCCGGTGCGCGAGGCCCTGCCCACCAGCCGCTCGAGGGGCCCCTGGCCCCGCGCGCGGCGCCAGAGGACGGCGAACGCCACGGCCACGACCGCCTGCACCAGGAACCACAGGACGGGCCGGTCGTAGTGCACCTCGGCCGACAGGGCGAGCAGGTGGGCCGAGTAGAGGGTCAGGGTCATGGAGCCCGCCGCGACCAGCGGCAGCAGCACGCCCTCGGCCCGGCGGGCGACCAGCAGGCACAGGCCCAGGACGAGGGCCCCCGTGCCCACCCCGCTCAGCAGCGCGAGCGGGGTGTTGGTGTGCGGACCGGTCACGGCCAGCCACCACCAGGTGGCCGTGGGCAGCACCGGGTCGGGTCCCCACACCAGCACGTCCTGGACGTCCACCAGGTCCAGGGAGGGGCTCGCGGCCAGCAGCCGCTCGATCCCGCCGAGCGGGTGCAGCAGCACCCACGAGGCCAGCGCGGAGCCCGCAGCCAGGACGGCGCCGCCCACGAGCAGGCCGAGCTGCGTCCGCCGCTGCGCCAGGTGCAGCCGGCCGACGGCCATGCCTGCCAGGAGGTAGACGAGGTAGGTCAGCGCCGGGTAGGACCCGGTCAGGAGCAGCTGGGCCAGCGTGGTGCCCGGCGCGCCGAGGACGTCCGCGACGGTCGGGTTGTAGGTCTCGAACGCGGGCAGCACGGGACCCAGGAGGTGGACGAGCACGGGACCCAGCACGGCGAAGCCCGCGGCCCACGCGAGCAGCGCGCGCGCGGACAGGTGCAGGAACGGTGCCGCCAGCAGGAAGAACACGCCGTAGTAGACGAGGATGTTGTACGCGGGCGGGTCGGCCGGCGAGGTCTGGTTGACGAGCAGGCCCAGGACGGCGATGAGCACCGCCCGCACGAGCAGCCCCACCCGGTCCCCCCGCAGGCGCCGGCCCTCGTGCACGTGGCGCCCACCGGAGGCGAACGCGAGCCCGACCCCCGCGAGCAGGGCGAACAGGGCCGCCGCACGGCCCGAGAACAGCGTCCACTGCGCGGTGGCCTCGAAGGTCTGCGGATCCCAGGAGGGCAGGATGTGCACGGACATCATGCCGAGCAGGGCGATCCCCCGGGCGGCGTCGACCCCGACCAGGCGCCGGCCGCTGTGCGGCGCCGGGGCGGTCCCGCCCGCCGCGGCCTTCGCGGCGGGATGGTGGGTGTGCAGCATGACAGTCGTTCCCCTCTCGCGGTGCGCCGGCGGGCCCCCTGCCCGGCGGCTCCGGACCACGGGCCCGTCACCGGGACCAGTCCAGCAGGCGGGGATGTGGACCCCTTATCGCGATCCTGTGCCCCGGCTGTGAAGCGCGGTGGCGCAGAACGGCGGCGGCACGGAGCAGCAGGGGCGGGCCGCGGCTACGCTGGAGGCGTTCCGCGGCCCGCCGTGCCGCCGCCGTCGTCCCGTGAGGGGAGCAGCACCGTGACCGAGCCCGTGCAGCGGCCCACCGCCGTCGACCTGCCACGGCTGCGGCATCCCGACGGCTCCCCGGTGCGCGCCCTCGTCGTCGACGACGAACCCCTGCTCGCCCAGATGGTCTCCATGGGCCTGTCCATGCTCGGCTGGCAGGTGCGCTCGGCCCACGACGGCGACGCCGCGGTGGCCGAGGCCCGCGGGTTCCGCCCCGACGTCCTCGTGCTGGACGTCATGCTGCCCGGCGGCACGGGGGTCGAGCTGCTCGAGCGGATCCGCGCCTTCGCCCCGGCCGTCCCGGCCCTGTTCCTCACCGCCAAGGACAGCGCCGAGGACCGGATCACCGGCCTGGCCGCGGGCGGGGACGACTACGTGACGAAGCCGTTCAACATGGAGGAGCTGCTGCTGCGGCTGCACCGCCTGGTGCAGCGCTCGGGCATCGCCCACCCGGACGCCGCCGAGCTGGTGGTCGGCGACCTCGTGCTCAACGCGGACACCCGGGAGGTGCGCCGCGGCGGTGCGGAGATCGCGCTGACCGCCACCCAGTTCGACCTGCTGCGCTGCCTCATGGAGAACGCGCGCCGGGTGCTCAGCAAACCGCAGATCCTCGAGCAGGTCTGGGGCTACGACTTCGGCGGCCAGACCAACGTCGTGGAGCTCTACATCTCCTACCTGCGCAAGAAGATCGACGCCGGCCGCCGGCCCATGATCCACACCGTCCGGGGCGCGGGCTACGTGCTCAAGCCGGCCGAGTGAGCACCTGATGGGCGCCCGGTGAGCACGGCGCGGCGGGGCAGGGCGCTGCAGCTGCGCACGAAGCTCCTGCTGATGGTCCTGGCGCTGCTGACCGTCGCCTGCGCCGCCGTCGGCCTGCTGGGCCACGCGGCCCTGAACGTCTCCCTGGGCGAGCAGCTGGACCGCCAGGTCCGGGACGCCTCCTACCGCACGATCGAGTACGGGGTCCGGGCCTCCGCCGGCCCCTCGGAGGAGCTCGAGGCCATGATGGACGTGCCGGCCCAGGGCGCCGGCACGCTCAACGCCCGCATCGTCGACGGCGAGGTGGTCCGGGCGGGGCTGTTCGGGGCCGACGGCTCCCGGCGC
>JAPSHS010000123.1 GCA_031179495.1 Kocuria sp.
AGGTCGTAGAGGTCCCGCAGGTACTCGCCCAGGCGTGCGGGCGGGACCGCGGAGTCCTCCCACCCCGGCCAGGCCTCCCCGCCCTCGGGCAGCCGGGTCACGATGCCCGCCCCGGCCTCGCGGATCCCCCACAGGGCCCGCGCCAGCGGGGCCTCGGCCACGATGATCGAGTCCACGACGTTCTCGGGCACCAGCCCCGGCAGTTCGCGGGCCCGGGCCTCGGCCTGCTCCAGGGTGTCGGCGCCCACCTCGCAGTAGAGCCAGCCGCCGCCGGCCGGCAGCTCGGACCCGGAGTTCTCCCGGCCCGGGCGCATCTGCAGCGCCTCGACCAGGTCGGAGCCCATGCCTTCGATCGTGTACACCCCGGGCACGCGCAGCTTCGGCGCCGCGGTGGCCGCCTCGAAGGCGTCCTCGAAGCCCAGCACGGCCAGCGCGGTGTGCGCCGGCCTGGCTACCAGGCGGACCGTGAGCTCGGTGATGATCCCGCAGGTGCCCTCCGTGCCGGCGAAGGCCTTGGCGGTGTCGAAGCCCTTCTCCCCGAGCAGGTAGTGCAGCCCGTACCCGGAGACCTGGCGGGGGAACTGGCCCAGCTCGGTGCGCAGCATCGCCAGGTGCCGGTCCCGGATCCCGGTCAGCGCCCGGTCGAGGCCCGGGTCGGAGGTACCGCCCTCGCGCAGCTCGACCTCCCGGCCGTCGGCGAGCATGACCTTCAGCGAGACGAGGTTGTCCGCGGACGTGCCCCAGGCCACGGAGTGGGAGCCGCACGCGTTGTTGGCGACCATGCCGCCGATCGTGGCCCGGGAGTGCGTCGAGGGGTCCGGGCCGTAGGTGAGGCCGAACTCGGAGGCCGCCGCGCGCAGCTGGTCGCAGATCACGCCCGGCTGGATCGTGGCGGTCATCGCCTCGGGGTCGATCGACAGGATCCGGTTGAAGTGCCGGGAGGTGTCGATGACCAGGCCCTCGCCGATCGCGTTGCCCGCCACCGACGTCCCGCCCCCGCGGGAGACCACCGGCCACCCGCGCTCGGCCGCCAGCGCCAGCAGCTCGCGGACCTCCTCCACGGTGGACGGCTCGGCCACCGCCGCGGGCAGCCGCCGGTAGATGGACGCGTCGGAGACGTAGGCGGCGCGCGTGGTGAGGTCGTCACGGATGTCGGTCATGGGTCCACTTCCTGCGCGCCGGCAACGCCGGTCCGTCCGGGGGGCTGGTCAGAGCGGGCTGTGCCGTCCCCGCGGGGACGACGGGCTCACCACTCGGGGGCGATGGTGACCTCGGCGCCGTCGAGGTCCTCCGACCACTCCACCTGGCAGCTGAGCCGGGAGGTGTCGTGACGGGTGTCGTCGAGCATGTCGAGGAGGTCCTCCTCCTCGTCGTTGATGTCGTTGGCCTTCGCGAAGGCGGCCTGGTCGAGGTACGAGTGGCAGGTCGAGCAGGACGCGTTGCCGCCGCACGTGGCGAGGATCGGGTACTTGTGCCGGGTGAGGGCCTCCATGAGGCTCTCGAAGTCCTTCCACTCGACACCCTCGGTGCGGTTGCCCTCGCGGTCGATCACGGTGATGTTGATGCTGCTCACTTCGATGGCCTCCTCGGGGCGTGGTGGCCCCTGGTCTCGACGTCGGAAATCCCGCCGCCCATTGTACGGTCGCGCGGCGGGTGCCCCGGACGCGGCCGTGCTCACCCGGAGGCCGGCAGGGGCCGGATCGTCAGGGACTGGGCGACCTGGCCCAGGTAGCCGGCCTCGTCGTGCAGCGCGGACTCGGTGAGGCCCACCCCGGTGCCGCCGAAGGTGACGTGCGTGTCGAGGCCCACCCAGGCGGAGACGGGCTCCCGGACCAGGTGCACGGCGAGGTCCACGTTGGGGAAGGCCAGCTCGTCCGGGCCGACCCGCACGGCGATGCCGTTGGCGGCGTCCACCGCCGCGAGGAACTGCGCCGTCGTGGAGGCCTGCTCCCCGGCGACGACGGCGTGCGGCGCGCGCAGCCACATGGCCGCCCGGCCGGGCCGGTGCTCGCGCACCGTCCGGGCCTCGAGGGAGGCGATGTAGCCGCCGGGCCACCGGCCGGTCATGTCCGCGGCCGCCGCGCCGGCCACCGGCGGCAGGGCCTCCCGGTGCGTGCCGGCGGACCCGGCGGTCCCGCCCCGGACCAGCCGCCACACGCTCAGCCGGATGCACGAGCGGCCCGCGTGGCTCATCGTCGCCTCGACCAGCTCGATGGTGCGCCCCGGGCGGACCACGCGCGTGGTCACCTCCACCTCGCCGCCGGGGATGAAGCCGAGGATGTCGTAGGAGAAGCGCACGGGCAGGAGGTCGTCGCGGGGGTGGTCGACCTCCACGGCGTGGGCGAGCAGTCCCGAGGCGGCGCCCATGTGCTGCTCGGCGTCGTTCCACGCGCCCTGGGAGTGCAGCGTCGAGCGGAACCGGGTGCCGTCCAGCCGCACGAAGTACGCGTCCGGGTACTCCTCCCCGTCCGCCCCCAGGTGTCCGAGTGCCTGCGCCGACGCCGTCATGGTGCACCTTCCTGCTCGGCACCCGCCGGGCGGCGGGCTGCGACCGGCACCACGGTAGCCGGTGCCGGTCGCCGTCGCCGGCATCCCCCCGCCGTCCCCTCCACTCCCGGGCGACCGCGGGCTCCCGATCGACCACGGGGACCCGTGGTGGGTGGGCGCACCGACCAGGGGCCGGTCCCGCGGCCCGCGCTGCTGCGCGGGCCGGGAGCGCCCGGGGTGCTGTGGGCGCTCCGCCGGCAGGCCGCGCGGCTGCGCGAGCTCAGGGGTTCGACGTGGGCACGACCGTGCCCTTCTCCTCCGCGGCGACCTGCTGGATGAGCCAGGACGCCGGGGCCGCGGTGAGCACGCCCGGAAGCATGATGCCGCAGGGCAACAGGGCAACAGGGCAACAGGGCAACAGGGCGACCGCGATGAGCCGGCCGGTCGGCGTCACGGGCTGCAGGTCGCCGTGGCCGACGGTGGTGGTGCTGACGACGGCCCACGACAGGGCGTCCCCGAAGCTCGTGACGAGGGACCCGGGGCGGCTCCGCGGGCGGACGTGCTCGTCGTGCGGCCGGACGGACCGGGCATGACGAAGGCCCCTGCCTCCCCGGTTTCCCGGAGTGGCAGGGGCCTCGTTCTACGCGGTGACGGAGGGATTTGAACCCTCGTTGGCTCTTACACCAAACATCATTTCGAGTGATGCACCTTCGGCCGCTCGGACACGTCACCAGCTCGCAGTACTGTACCGGCTGGCGCGCTCAACCACCAAAACCTGCCGTACCGCCGGGAGGAGGACCCGGCAGGCCGTCGTCGCGCCCGCCGCGCCGGTGCCCGGCGAAGAAGTCGAGGAGGAGGCGCGAGCACTCCTCCCGCAGGACGCCCCCGGTCACCTCCACCCAGTGGTTGAGCCGTCGCTCCCGGAGCACGTCGAGGACGGAGCCGGCGGCCCCGGCCTTGTCGTCCCACGCGCCCAGCACCACCCGGGGCACACGGGCCAGGACGACGGCTCCGGCGCACATCGCGCACGGCTCGAGGGTGACCACGAGCGTGCAGCCGTCGAGGCGCCAGGTGCCCAGGGCGCGGGCGGCCTCCCGCAGGGCCAGGACCTCGGCGTGGGCCGTGGGATCACCGTCGGCCTCCCGGCGGTTGCGGCCCCGGCCGAGCACCGTGCCGTCCGCGGCGACGACGACGGCGCCGATCGGCACGTCCTCGGTCTCCAGGGCGGCCCGGGCCTCCGCGAGGGCGAGCCGCATCCACTCCTCGGCGCGGGCCTCGGTGCTGGTGCGTGGGGGCAGGGCCATGCT
Source organism: Kocuria sp. (assembly GCA_031179495.1). Lineage (GTDB taxonomy): Bacteria > Actinomycetota > Actinomycetes > Actinomycetales > Micrococcaceae > Kocuria > Kocuria sabuli. The sequence goes on from JAPSHS010000123.1 coordinate 3,795, forward strand.
GGTCCTCTCCAGGGGGGCGGCGGGCCGGCCGGGCGCCGCAACGGGGGCGGGGAACCCGGTGGTAATTTTGGTCCATGCGAGTGACCGTTCTCGACCACCCACTGGTGGCGCACAAACTGACCGTCCTCCGGGACAAGAACACCACGTCCCCGGTGTTCCGGCTGCTCGTCGAGGAGCTCGTGACGCTGCTCGCGTACGAGGCCACCCGGAGCGTCCGCGTGGAACCGGTGGAGATCGACACACCGGTCACCCGGGCCACCGGGGTCGGGCTCTCGAAGCCCCGGCCGCTGGTCGTGCCGATCCTGCGGGCCGGTCTCGGCATGCTCGAGGGCATGACCCGTCTGATCCCCACGGCCGAGGTGGGCTTCCTGGGCATGGCCCGCAACGAGGACACCCTCGACATCATCACGTACGCCGAGCGCCTGCCCGACGACCTCACCGGGCGCCAGGTCTTCGTGCTCGACCCGATGCTCGCCACGGGCGGGACGCTGCGCGAGGCGATCAAGTTCCTCTACCGTCGCGGCGCCGAGCAGATCACGTGCGTCTGCCTGCTCGCGGCCCCCGAGGGGCTGGCGGCCCTGGAGGAGGAGCTCGGGGACTGCGAGGTGAACATCGTCCTGGCCGCGAGGGACGAACGGCTCGACGAGAATGCGTACATCGTCCCGGGGCTCGGCGA
>JAPSHS010000124.1 GCA_031179495.1 Kocuria sp.
GGGCTGGAGATCGACGCCGTCTCCCTGCAGGCGGCCGTCGCCGCCCACGGGCTCGTGCCCGCTCCCGCCGACCAGCTCCAGACCGCCTGAGAGGGGCACCCGTCATGTCACGCCTCATCCCCGTCCTCAAGCTCAACACCGCCAACCGGTTCGCGGGACCCGGCATGGTCGTCACCGTGGTCGTCGTCTCGGGGCTGCTGACCCTGCTGGTCGGCGCCGTCCTGCGCCTCGTGCTCGACCTCCCCGCCGGGGCGGTGGCCGAGGGCCTGAGCCACAACCAGGTCCTGTACTGGTGGCCGGGCATCGCGATGCTGGTCTTCGCCGCCCAGACCATCGCGACCGGCACGCCGCTCGCCCTCGCCCTCGGTGCCACCCGCCGCACCGTGTGGTGGGGCTCGGTCCTCACCTTCGTGCTGCTCGCCCTGCTCGCGGCGGCCGTCCTCACGGTCCTGCTCCTGCTCGAGCGCGCCACCGGCGGCTGGTTCCTGGGCCTGCCCGCCTTCGACGTCGGCGTCTTCTCCACGGGATCGGCCGCGGGAGCCTTCCTCGCCGCCTTCCTGCTCTACCTCGGGGCGCAGCTGCTCGGCGCCCTCTTCGCCACCGTGTACTACCGGGGCGGGCCCGTGGCGCTGACCCTGTCGATCATCGGCACGGTGGTCGCCGGCCTCGGCGCGCTGCTGTGGCTGATCGCGGCCGGCCCGGACGGGACCGTGGCCGGGCAGCCGGCCGGCCCCGGGGCGCCGTGGTCGCCGGGCGCGGAGCTGCTCGCACCGGTCTGCGCGGCCCTCGTGCTGCTGACGCTGGTGGGCTGGGGGCTGTTCCGCAGGGTCTCCGTCCGCTGATCCGGGCGCGGGCGCCGCGCCCGGTGACGTGGGCCTTCCCCGGCCTCCCGCCCCGAGCAGGTTGCGGATGCTAATTTCCTGCTGGCCCGCGCCCCCGGCGGAGCCGCCCCCCAGCAGGGAGAGACCCCATGAACCTCGCACGGACCGCCCTCGCCGTGTCCACCGCCGCCGCGCTCCTCCTCGGAGGACTGCCGGCCGCGCTCGCCGCCCCGTCCGCACCGGCCGGGACCGTGTCCGCGGAGTCCGTCCCGGCCGGTGCCGCCCCGGCCCTGCCGCAGGCGCTTCCGCCCACGGGGGCCCCGGCCGCGCACCTGGACGGGGGCTCCGCCGGCGGGACGGCCCCCGTCCCGGCCGCAGCGGACGCCGCAGGGCAGGCCACCGGTCAGGCCGCGGGCCTGCCCGGTGCCGGCGGACCGGCCGGGGCCGCCGCGGCCGGCGCCCACCCGACCACGGTGGAGCAGATCACCGAGGCCTTCAAGGTCGTCAACGACCACCGGAGCCAGGCCCGGCGCGCCCCGCTCGTCTACAACTCCGCGCTGTCCCGCAACGCCCAGCAGTGGGCCGAGACGATGGCCCGGAACGGGAAGGAGCTGCGCAATCCGGACCCCTGGGCGGGCGTGCCCGCCGGCGCCGTCCGGATGGACCAGTACTACGGGCGGGGCGAGTTCACCGGAGCCTTCGCGGGCGTCGACGCCGTCGAGGCCCTCACCCACTACCTCCTGGACTTCTACCCGCGCAACGGGACCGACCAGTTCGCCCGGGACCTGACCCACCTCGGGATCGGCGTGAGCCACGTGGCCACCTCGGGCCCGAAGGGACCCGGGTGGGAGACCTACCTGACGGTCTACTTCTACGCCTATCCGCCCGGGCAGTCCGTGCCCGGCACCTCGGCGACGCCGGCGGGCGCCTTCGTGCCCCCGGTGAGCACACCGGCCTACGGCGTGCGGGGCGCCATCGGCACCAAGTACCACCGCCTGGGCGGCGCCGCCGTGCTCGGCGAGCCCACCATGAACGAGCGCGGCGGCCTCGTCGAGGGCGGCGTCTACCAGTCGTTCCGGAAGGGCACCCGCACCACCACGATCTACTGGTCCCCGGCCAACGGGGCGCTCGCGGTGAACAACTACGGCTCGATCGGCCGGAAGTGGGTCGCCGCAGGGCGCGAGCACTCCTACGGCCTGCCGGTCACGGACGAGCGTCCCGTCACCGGAGGGGCCTACCAGGTCTTCCGCCGCGACGGGCGCAGCACCATGGTGATGTGGAGCCCCGCCACCGGATCCCGCGCGATCAAGCAGCACGGGGCGATCGGGCGGGCCTGGAGGGCCGCGGGCTCCGAGCACGGCTGGGGCTTCCCCGCCACCGACGAGTACCGCTACGGCGCCGAGGTGCGCCAGCGCTTCTCGAAGGGCTACACCGTCCACTACGCCGCCGGGCGCACCTGGGTCACCCGCTGACGCCCCGCCCGGCGGGGACGGCGGAGCCCCGCACCCCGGACGGGGTGCGGGGCTCCGCCGTGCTCGTGCGGGCCGGTGCTCAGCCGCGCCACCAGTCGTCGAGGATCGTGGCCGGCGTGGTGCGCTTGTGCCGGGTGGTCAGCCACCGCTGCTCGATCTTCTCGGCCACGGCGTCGGCCACCTCCCGGCCCTCGAGGTAGTCGTCGATGTCGTCGTAGCTCAGCCCCAGCTCGGCCTCGTCCGTCTGCCCGGGCGTGCCGTCGAGCAGGTCGGCGGTGGGCGCCTTGGCCCACAGCCGCTCGTCGGCGCCCAGGGTCTTCGCGAGGAGCCGGTTCTGCCGCTTGTCGAGGCCGAACAGGGGCAGCACGTCCGCCCCGCCGTCGCCGTACTTGGTGAAGAACCCGGTCACGGACTCCGCGCCGTGGTCGGTGCCGATCACCAGCAGGTTCCGCTCCCCGGCGAGCGCGTACTGGGCGATCATCCGCACGCGGGCCTTGATGTTGCCCTTGTTGAAGTCGGAGACCTCCCGGCCCGTGGCCTGCCTGAACTCGCCCTCGAAGCCGTCGACGGCGGGGGCCACGTTGTAGGTCACCGTGGTCGCCGGGCGGATGAACTCCAGGGCCGCCTGGGCGTCGTCCTCGTCGTGCTGCACCTTGTAGGGCAGGCGCACGGCCACGAAGTCCGCCGCCACGCCCTCCTCGGCGAGCCGTTCCACGGCCAGCTGGGCGAGCCGCCCGGCCAGCGTGGAGTCGAGGCCACCGCTGATCCCGAGCACGAAGCCGTTCGTGCGGCTGGCCCGGAGGTAGTCGCAGAGGAAGCCGACGCGCGCTTCGATCTCCTGCTGGGGGTCGATCTCGGGCTTCACGCCCATCTCGTCGATGATTGCTGCCTGCAGTTTCCGCATGCACCCCATGCTAGTGCGGGGCTCTCGCGGACCCGCAAGGACGCCGCCGGAGGAGCCGCGTAGGATGCGGGCCATGCCCCTGCACCGCTCCAGGACCCCCGGCCGGCCGCGCGAGCACGCGTCCCGCCGGGCCACCACCGTGGGCGCCGCCACCGGTGTCCTGCTGGCCGGGGTCGTGCTGTCCGGGTGCGGGGCCTCGAGCGCCGCGGAGCGCGTCGACGTCTACGCCGCATCCTCCCTCACCGGGGCGTTCACGGACCTGGCCGCCGCGTTCGAGGAGCAGCACCCGGGCGTGGACGTGGCCCTGAACTTCGCCGGCTCGGCCGACCTCGCCGTCCAGATCGCCGAGGGGGCCCCCGCCGACGTGTTCGTCGCCGCGGACGAGCCGACCATGCAGCGGGTCGTGGCCTCGGGCCGGGCGGTGGGCGCGCCGCGGGCGCTGGCCACCAACCGCCTGACCGTCGCCGTGGCCGAGGGCAACCCGCACGGGGTGCGCTCGCTGGCCGACCTCCGGCGGGAGGACCTGGCCACCGTGGTGTGCGCCGAGCAGGTCCCGTGCGGACGGGCCGCCCGCACGGCCGAGCAGCGCGCCGGGGTCTCCCTGCGCCCCGTGAGCGAGGAGAACTCCGTGACCGACGTCCTGGGCAAGGTGCGCTCCGGGCAGGCCGACGCGGGACTCGTCTACGTCACCGACGTGGCCGCCCACGAGGACGAGCTGGACGGTGTCCCCCTCCCCGGCGTCGCGGTGAACTCCTACACGGTGGTGGGCGTGGACGGCGGAGCCCGGGAGCGGGCCGCCGAGTTCGTGGCCTTCGCGACCGGACCGGCCGGCCGCGAGCAGCTCGAGCGCCACGGCTTCGGCGTGCCGGACTGACCGGCCCGGCGCACCGGCCCACGTGCCCCGGGACACCGGGATCCGACGACACCGAGCCCCCACGACACCGAGCCCCCACGACACCGAGCCCCCACGACGAGCACCGCGAACCAGGAGACCAGCATGAGCGAGCAGCACGGCACCGACCACCGCAACATCCTCGTGGAGACCCGCGGGCGGGTCGGGATCATCACCCTGAACCGGCCGAAGGCGCTCAACGCCCTCGACGAGGCGACCCTGCAGGAGGTCGTGGCCGCCTCCGCCGCGCTGGACGCCGACCCCGGGATCGGGGCGATCGTCCTCACCGGTTCGGAGAAGGCCTTCGCCGCGGGCGCCGACATCAAGGAGATGGCCGGGCGCGGCGCCCCGGAGATGTACCTCGCGGACTGGTTCG
>JAPSHS010000125.1 GCA_031179495.1 Kocuria sp.
ATCGAGGGCGCGGCGGAGGACGAGGAGGCCGTGCGCCGCTTCGCCCAGCGGCTGCACAAGGAGTCCGCCCGGCTGACCGCCCTGGTGCAGGACATCATCGAGCTCTCCCGCCTGCAGAGCGCCGACGTCGTCACCGAGGGGCGGCCCGTGGACCTCAACCAGGTCATCGCGGACGCCGTGGACCGCAACCGGTTCCCGGCCGAGAACAAGAGGATCGAGCTGCTGGTGGGCGGTCGCGTCAACCGGCCCGTCTTCGGCGACCCCGACCTGCTCGTCACGGCGCTGCGCAACCTCATCGACAACGCGGTGCACTACTCCCCGGAGGGCACGCGCGTCGGCGTCGGCGTCCGGGAGCGCGACGGCATGGCGCAGATCTCGGTCACCGACCAGGGCCCGGGCATCCCCGAGGACGAGCAGGACCGGATCTTCGAGCGCTTCTACCGCGTGGACGTGGCCCGCTCCCGGCGCACGGGCGGGACCGGGCTGGGCCTGAGCATCGTCAAGCACGTCATGTCCCAGCACGGCGGGGAGGCGAGCGTGTGGTCGCAGCCGGGCCGCGGATCGACCTTCACGCTGAGCATCCCCCAGATCGAGGGCGCCGACGACGTCGAGGACCCCGCTGCGGCGGCTCCCGGCGGGGCCGCCCGACCGGCGCCGGTGCAGGCGCCACCCGCCCCGCCGACGACCCCACGGACAACGGCCCCACGGACAACGACCCCACGGACAACGACCCCACGGCAGGGCGCCTCCGCGGCGCCCGCCGGGAGCACGGAGGACCAACAGTGACCCGCATCCTGATCGTCGAGGACGAGGAATCCCTCAGCGACCCCCTCTCCTACCTGCTGGGGAAGGAGGGGTTCGAGGTGCAGGTCGTGGACAACGGCGTCGACGCCGTGACGGAGTTCGACCGGGCCGGGGCCGACCTGATGCTGCTGGACCTCATGCTCCCCGGGCAGTCCGGCACCGAGGTGTGCCGGCAGGTGCGGCAGCGCTCCTCGGTGCCGATCATCATGCTCACCGCCAAGGACGCCGAGATCGACAAGGTGGTGGGGCTGGAGCTGGGCGCCGACGACTACGTCACCAAGCCGTACTCCTCGCGCGAGCTCGTGGCCCGGATCCGGGCGGTGCTGCGCCGCCAGGCGGAGCCCGAGGAGCTCGTCACGGCCACCGTGCAGGCCGGTCCGGTGCGGATGGACGTGGAGCGCCACGTGGTGAGCGTCAGCGGGGAGCAGGTCGCGATGCCGCTCAAGGAGTTCGAGCTGCTGGAGATGCTCCTGCGCAACGCGGGGCGCGTGCTGACCCGCGGGCAGCTCATCGACCGGGTCTGGGGCTCGGACTACGTGGGGGACACCAAGACCCTCGACGTCCACGTCAAGCGGCTGCGCTCGAAGATCGAGCCCGACCCCTCCGCCCCCCGGCACCTCGTCACCGTGCGGGGGCTGGGCTACAAGTTCGAGGCCTGAGCCCGGCGGCCGGACGGCGAAGGGCCCGGGACCCCGCGGGGTCCCGGGCCCTTCCCGTGCGGGAGGAGGGTCAGTGGCCGCCGCCCTGCGCGTCCTCCTCGCCGGAGGCGCTGCCCGTCCCCGTGGCGCTGCCCTCGGAGCCGTGGAGCTCTTCGCCGCCGCCCTCGCCGACGTGACCGTCGACGGCCCCGGGCGTGTTCGACGGGTTGGCCGGGGTGGTCGGGGCCCCGCCGGGGACGAACTCGGCGTAGCGCGGGAAGGTGTGGTCGAGCACCGGCACGGACTTGGTCACGGACTCGCCCGCGGCCCGGATCTCGGTCTCGACCATGCGGCCGGGGATGGCCCCGGCGGGGTCGAGGATCACGGGGTCGGTCTCCGAGAGCTTCAGGGTGGTCCCGGAGGGGACGGCGATCTCGCCCGTGGCGGCGCCCGTGTCGATCGTGACGGTGATGTCCTGCTCGGCGTTGTTGGTGAGGCTGCCCAGGAGGCGGCCCTCGGTGTCGGCGTCCTCGGCCACGATGAGCAGATCGGTGACCTTGAGCTCACCCATCTCCACGACGATGCCGTCCGCCGGCGCGTACCCCACCTCGGCGGTGGCCACCGGGTTGATGGCGCTGCACCCGGTGGCGGTGAGCAGGGCGGCCACGGCGGCGGCACTGAGGCCTGCGCGCTTCAGGGACTTGCGGGCGGCGATCTTCACGGCGCGTACTCCTCGGGAGCTCAGGACGATGTCCCGGCCAGCTTATCCGTTTGCCGACGGTTCGTCCGCATCGCCGGGTCACGGGCGGCCGGCGGGACGGATCGGCGAATCCTACACCGTGTTAGAATGGACATTCTGAAAGGGGTATTTCCATATGGTTTTTGAGGTTGGCGAGACGGTTGTCTATCCGCACCACGGCGCGGCGACCATCGAGGAGATCAAGACTCGCACCGTCAAGGGCGAGGAGAAGATGTATCTCAAGCTCAAGGTGACCCAGGGCGATCTGGTCATCGAGGTCCCCGCGGAGAACGTGGACCTGGTGGGCGTGCGCGACGTCGTCGACGAGGACGGGCTGAAGAAGGTCATCTCGGTCCTGCAGGCGAAGGACACCGAGGAGGCCAGCAACTGGTCCCGGCGCTACAAGGCCAACCTCGAGAAGCTCGCCTCCGGCGACGTGCTGAAGGTCGCCGAGGTCGTGCGCGACCTGTGGCGCCGCGACCGCGACCGCGGTCTCTCGGCGGGCGAGAAGCGGATGCTGACGAAGGCCCGCCAGATCCTCACCTCCGAGCTCGCCCTCGCCAAGAAGATCGACGAGGAAGAGGCCGAGAAGCGCCTCGACGACATCCTGGCGTCCTGACCTCCCCGTGACCGGGAACGGACCACGATTCACGACGGCGGACCCGCCCTCCTCGGAGGGCGGGTTCGCCGTCGTCGTCGTGGCGGCCGGTTCCGGCACCCGGCTCGGGCACGGCATCCCCAAGGCCCTGGTCCCCCTCGGCGGCCGCCCCCTCCTCGAGCACGCCCTGCGCGGCGTCGCCGAGGCGGGGATCGCGGAGCACGTGCTGGTGACGGTCCCCGCGGGGGACACCGAGCTGTCCGCCCTGGCCCGCAGGCACGGCGCGCTGCCCGTGACCGGCGGCGCCACCCGCGCGGCGTCGGTCCGGGCGGCCCTGGCCGAGCTCGGGCGCAGCGGTTCCTCCTGCACCGGGGTGCTGGTCCACGACGCCGCGCGGTGCCTGACCCCGCCCACCGTCTTCCGGTCCGTGGCGCAGCACGTCCGCTCCGGCAGCCGTGCCGTGGTGCCGGTGCTCCCCGTCGCGGACACCATGCGCCGGGTCGACGACGCGGGCCGCTCCCTCGGGACCGTGGACCGCACCGCCCTGCGCGCGGTGCAGACCCCCCAGGGGTTCGACCTCGCCCTGCTGCGGGCGGTCGACCTCGCCGCGGCCGAGGCCGGCGTGGACCCGGAGACCGTCACCGACGACGCCTCGCTCGTCGAGGCGCACGCACCGGACGTCGCCGTCCGGACGGTCCCCGGGCACGAGCACGCCTTCAAGATCACCCGGCCCCTCGACCTCGTGCTGGCGGAGGCCGTGCTCCGGGGCCGCGCCCCCGGCACGGCCGGCGCGGTCTCCGTCGCCGCGGCCACCCCGTCCGTGACCACCACCCCCTCAGGAGCGCTGAACCCGTGAACCTGCCCCGCACCGGCATCGCCGTGGACGTCCACGCCTTCGGACCGGAGGGCACCCCCCTGTGGGTGGCCGGGCTGGAGTGGCCGGGGGAGCGGGGCCTCGCCGGGCACTCGGACGGCGACGTCGTGGCCCACGCCGCAGCCGACGCGCTGTTCTCCGCGTCCGGCACCGGCGACCTCGGATCCAACTTCGGCGTGGACCGTCCCGAGATGCAGGGCGCCTCCGGCGTGCGGATCCTCGCCGAGGCGGCCCGGATCGTGCGTGACGCCGGCTTCGAGATCGGCAACGTCGCCGTGCAGCTGGTCGGCGAGCGGCCGCGCTTCGCGCCCCGCCGCGCCGAGGCCGAGGCCGCCCTCAGCGCGGCGGCCGGCGCCCCCGTGACGGTCAGCGCCACGACGTCGGACCACCTCGGGTTCCCCGGCCGCGGCGAGGGCCTCGCGGCCGTGGCCACGGCACTGGTCGTCGCGGCGGACGCGGGCGGGGCCTGACCGGCCCGCCACCGCCCGCCCTTATGATGGGCCGTGTGACTCTGCGCTTCTACGACACCGCCACCGCCACCGTGCGGGACTTCGAGCCCGTCCACCCCGGTGAGGCCCGTCTGTACTACTGCGGTGCCACCGTCCAGGGCATGCCGCACATCGGGCACGTGCGCTCCGCGCTCGTCTTCGACCAGCTCGCGCGCTGGCTGGACTTCCGCGGCTACCGGGTCACCACCGTGCGCAACGTCACCGACATCGACGACAAGATCCTCGCCAACGCCGCGGCCTCGTTCGCCGCCGACTACGCCGGCGACCACCCCCGCGAGCAGTGGTGGGCGCTGGCCTACCG